>NZ_JALAAR010000004.1:0-340967 GCF_036984005.1 Rheinheimera muenzenbergensis | reverse complement strand
TTTCATGCAGAATCTCCTGCGTTTATGTTACGAGAAAATTCTACTTTTGACGTCAGTTATTTTTAGGGGGTATTACCGAAGCCCGTGCCCGCAACACTGGCGGCACTGGTCTGGGCCTGGCGATAGTGAAACATGTACTATCGCGCCATAACAGCCGTTTAATGATCTTTAGCGAGCCGGGTAAAGGCAGCAGTTTTTCTTTTACCCTGCCGGCTGAGCTGGTACTGGGCAGTACGCCGAAGCGGTCACGCAGCTAAGCGTTAGCGCGCTGCGTTCAGGCTCAGGCACATATTTAGCTGGTCGCACAGAAAGCAAAACTGGCGGTAGTCATCCTCATCAATGCTGTTACGCTGTTGCAAGCGCTGCGCACTGATAACGCCTATAACCTTGTCATGAATTTTCACCGCAGTCAGCGCCATAGCGCCGCGTTGCAGCAAGCTTTCAGTTTGTTCATCAACGTATTTGCGCCACTGCGGTTGCGTAGCATCATTTACCAGCACAGCTTGCGCCTGGGTTACCACCAGGCTAAACAGGTTTTGCGCCGGCACTATGCTAACCGAGCGGCGGGCGGTGTTGGGGGCACCGGCACTGTCATAGGCCGAACGCGATTCCAGCCGGCTTTTGTCAGCAGACAAGATCCAGAAGGCGCAGTTATCAAAAGCAAAAATGGCCGCAGATTGTTGCAACATAGCACTGAGTAACTCACTGATATTGCCGCGACGCATGGCTAATTGCTGCAGCTGTTGCATCAGTTGTAACACGGCGCTGTCGCGGTTTAGAGGCTGCACCGGCGTGGCCAGATTTACAAAGTCGGCGTCGGTCGGCAGGGCGCGGATATGGCTTTGCAGTACATCGGCGCCATAGGAGTGCAGCATATTCAGCGCCAGATCACGGCATTGTTTAATCCGCTCTTTTAGTTGCCGTGGCTCTATCTTCATTAGCCGGGCAATATCCTGCAGCAGCTTGTTAAAGGCCGCTTTGTTTGGCGGTGGGGTATGGATTGCCGCGCTTAGCTGGTTTGCCAGACTAATAGTTTGCATTTCCAGCGTGCGGCTTTGTGGTTGATCCAATGCTTTTACCAGCAATTCACCCAGATTCCAGGTTCTGGCTAAGCTGGCGCTGAGTTCAGCAAAATTAATGCCGGTTTCTTCACGGCAATACTGGCTAAATTCTGCCTGTGGCAAGGCGCTGGCTTGACGGATCAGCTCGGCGCACAGCGGTGAGCCGCTACTCCAGAAAGCGGTTTCCCCGATATGGTATAGCATCGCTGCCAGGTAAACCTCTTCTTTGGTATCTTCTTGGTGATCCGGCAGCATCATCCGCGCCAGCAAGCCGGCATAAAACGCATTGGCCATCAACATCAGTAAGCGTTCGTACACCGGCGGCAGTAAATTTTTTGACTGCAGCAACGCATCAAGGATCTTCGAGGTAAGACAAATGTTTTTCACCGCCTGTATACCCAGCACTATAGCCGCACGGGACACCGTATTAACGCGGTTAACCGAGGCGTGATTAATAGTGTTGGCGACCCGGAGCAGGCAGGATGACAGCGCCTGATCATGCAAAATTGTTTGGCTAAGCTGCGGAATGGATGACACATCGTCATTGGCAAACTTGTCCAAAGTACGCGCCATAGAGGTAATAGCGGGCAACTCGTGCTTCACCAGTAACTCGGTCCAGTGCGCTGCGGTCTGCTGCCGGATTTCTGCCATTGCTGTACTGCCATAATTCAGGTTTTCACTGCTAGATCATAGTGCAATACCGCTTAAATGCGAATGTAGCAACATTGTAACTTGTTGTATTAACAGCAAAACCTAATTCAGCAACGGGTCGTGCTAAGGCATAGCGGGCTGCGTCAAGGTTGCAGGCCGGTGCGCTGTCAGCGCCAGTGCGGCAAAGACATAATTTAAGCCGGTGGTGGTTAAATGCTGCTGAAATGTGTCTTTATGTCTGCCGGTGTAAATAGATGTTTTTTAAAGGCTGCCTTTGCGTGAAACTATTTCTATCGCGTTGCTTTTACTGGCATTTGCAGCTTTTTTGACCATACTTGGTCAGGCTTTTCCAGCACGCTATTGGCGTAATAACAGAGCAAAGCAACTCAGGTCATTGTGGATAATCAGGGACTTTTTACCGCACCACCGGCTGCAGATAACACAGTGCTGTCACTTGCCGCACTGCATGCTGGTTTTTGTCTTGGTGAGGTTACGATACTACCGGCTCAGGGCTTTGTGGTGGTGCACGGTGAGCACCGCCATGTGTCTGCCAAAGCGCTGGAGTTACTGCTGCAACTGGCAGTGCAGGCGCAAAATATTGTCAGTCAGCAGCATTTGCTCACCGCTGTTTGGGGTGATGCCAATGCTGCCAAGGTTAATCTTACCCATGCTATTAGTGAACTGCGCCATGTGCTGGGCGATGCCAAAAGCTGTCCGGTATTTATTCAAACTTTGCCCCGGCGCGGTTATCGTCTATTACTGCAACCTGGCCCACTTAACAAAACGGCTGGCCTAGCGCCGCTGGTTGAGCGCCGTGGCCGTGGTGGTGCGGTAACGGCAAAACATCGCTTCTGGTTAATCTCACTCTTTCGCGGCAGTCGTTTGTTTAGTGTCAGCGTGGCGTTTTTGGTCAGTGTCTGGTTATTTATTCAGGTAATGGCCATTACTTTTCCACTGCTCAATATTTCTGCCACCGGTATGAAACTGACGCTGCTTATCCTGCTGATTGTATTCCCGTTGGTATTACTGATCACCTGGATCGTAGATTTGCGCGAGCGGAAAAAGCGCCTGGCACAAGCTGATCATCCGGACAAGCAGCGTTACTGGCGCCGGCAATTGCTGCTTGAACTTGGCTTTTTGTTATTGTCTTTTAGCGCCGTTGGCTTGCTGGCGCATTCGGTTAAATCGGCCATGGAGGCTGACGTAGCGGGGCAGAGCACGGCGGCAATAGTGCCGACAGACAGCGCCGTGATTGCCAATGCGGTGGCAGTGCTGCCATTTCAGTTAACCGCCGGCAGCGAGATTGAAGATTACCTGTTGGACGGTATCCGTCAGGAGTTGTTGTATTCACTGACCCAACTTAACCAGTTTCCGGTGCTGGCCGATCGGGCCATGCAGGCCACTACTGATATCAATAATTATCAGCAACTCGCCGCCCAGCTGCGGGTAGAGTTTCTGGTAGAAGGCCGGCTCAGTACTACTGCAGACCAACTGCAACTGGAAATTTCTGTGATTGAAGCCGCTACCGGCGTACGGCGTTGGTCAAACCGGCTTAGCCATAACCGGCAGGCGTTACCGGCGCTGCAGCAAGAACTGCACCGGCAGGTGCAAAATGCCTTTGCCCTGTTATTGCCGCACAACGGGCCGGCTTATGCCGGTGCCGAATATCGTATTACCGGCAATTTTGCCGCTTTTGATGCTTATATGCAGGCGCAGCAACGGTTAAAAAAATTCGATGATATTGCCAGTTTAGACCAAGCCGAACAGCTGTTGTTACAAGCGCTGCAGGCCGATCCTGATTTTGCGCTGGCGTCTGCCGCGTTATGCAAAGTACATCTTGATAAGTATATGGTCAGCCGCAGTGTGACCGAGTTCGAGCTGGCCCGGCAGGCTTGCCAGCATGCTGGCGGACTGCAGGTTAATCAGGCTGAAGTTGCCGCCATTCTTGGTGATCTTTACCGTGTTAGCGGGCAATACCCCGAAGCCATGGCCCGCTACGAGCAGGCGTTGGCGTTAAACCCACGCTGGGTCGATGCGCTAAGCGGTAAAGCCTTAGTGCTAAAAGCCAGTGGCAATAGTACTGAGGCCGAACAGCAGTTTAAGCGGGCCATCGAGCTGGAGCCCGGCTACTGGCAAAATTATATGCTGTACGGCGGCTTTTTATATGAGGCCGGTCAATTCAGCGCCGCAGCACGTCACTTTGAGCGCGCCGCCCAATTAAAGCCCGGCAGTACTGAGGTGTTAAACAGCCTGGCGGCGGCCTGGTTTTTTAGTGGCCAGTTTGAACAGGCTATTCTGGCCTGGCAGCAGGTAGTGGAGTTATCGCCGGTCGCGCAATCATTCTCTAATCTAGGCACGGCACATTATTTCAATGCCGATTATCAACGGGCAGAGCAGCGTTATCGCCAGGCTTTAAGCAACAGCGGCGATGATTACACCATCTGGACTAATCTTGCCGATGTATTGGCCGTGCAAGCTGGCCGCCGGCACGACGCCTTGCCGCTGTATCAGCAGGCGTTGCAACTGGCGCAGCGTAATCTGGTGGTGGACGCCCAAGCGCCGGCGTTATTGTCACAAATCAGCCGCTTGCAATCTGAGTTACAGCAATGTGATGCCGCGCTGCAAACCGAGCTGCAGGTACAGGCGGCCAATCAGGCCGATTTCTATGTGTTTTACGATCTGGCGATTGCCAACTTCAACTGTGCGCGTAGCGAACAAGGTAGTGCTTATGTGCGGCAAGCGATCAGCCTGGGTTATCCGTCTGAGCTGGTGGCAGTTGATCCAAAAATTCCGCAAGCCGGCTATTAGCCAGCTGGGATAAAAAAGTTGTATACCTATCATTAAAAAGGAGTTTTACGATGAAATTATACCTACTGATACTGAGTTTATCTTGGTCTGGCCTGATTTGGGCAGCAGATAAAGATCAGGCGCTGACCATAGTGGCAGAACAGGTAGACGGCAAACACTGCATTAAAGAAATTGCCGCACCGGCGAACGACAATTGTAAGCAGGCGGACGGCAGTCGTGATAAATGTGACGGCATTAAAAACTGTGTCTGCGGCAAAGCCGATAAGCATATAGAATGGCAAAGTGCCGATATAACTGACTATACGGTGTATTTTTATGCCCAGTCGCCGTTTAAAGACAATTGTAAGTTAACCTCTAACAACAGAGGCAAACTAAAATGCCGCATTAAAGGCGACGCCGAAGGCAGTTACGATTATGGTGTAAAAGTGCCAGGCTGCGCCGATTTTGATCCGCGCATTATCGTTAAACAAAACTAATGATGGCCAGCCTGACAGCGGGTAAAAGCTAGGGTGCTGAGGCGCTGTCAGGGTAAGGAAAGCGTGCTTCAAGCACCTGGCGGGCGTTGCCGATATTAAACCAGAACGCCTCAACCAGTTGTTGGTTTTGCTGATAATACTGCTGATTAAAAACCAAAAACCATTTCTCAACCAATAGGTTATCGCTGCTGGCGGCAATTTTGTCGTCAAGTTGAAGCTGGCGCAGATGATGCATACCAATAAAACGCTCGACGCTGTAGCCATCCAGTTTGCCATCAACCACCATTTGTAGACCGCTATTCAGGGTAAATTTATACGGGCTGAGCCAGCCTTTACTTTTTAACCAGTCTTCAATGATATAACCCAGTGGCGCGCCAATACCGAACTCAGGTTGGTAGTGTTGTAACGAAAACGGTCTGGCAATGAGGCTAAACACCGGATACTGTGCTCGCCACAGATAGCGCTCAGATTGTTGTACGCCGCTTTCTTCATCCGGAAAGCGAAACTGCTGCGCCCGTTGAGCTGACCAAATCATCGCCAGCGTGGCGTTAAGCTGATTTTCTTGTACCATTTTCTGGCATCTGAGCCAGGGAGCCTGTTGAAACTGCAGGTTCATGTTCAATTGCGATGCTGCAAGCCTGAGCATATCAACCAAAATGCCTTTTGGTTGTGTACTGTTACCTGAAGCACTGATAAAGGGAGCTACATCATCGGTTTCATAGCACACAGTCAGCAAGGGTTGGGCCCGGCTTAACCAAGGCAACAGCAATAACAGCACCAGACAAATTTTCATAACTACCAGCCGGTTAAGTCAGGCCATCAACAGTGGCAGCCCGGTTCTAAAATCAGTTTAGCTGGGCTAAGTATTGTTGCCAGTTGGCAACAGCGCAACAAAAAGCGACCAGTACCGTAGCAGTGTAATAGCACTGTTGCAGCCTAAACTTTGTTTTAACAATACCGCGTAATTAAGTAATATAGCCGGGTGAATAAGCCCCCTTGCGTGCTTTTTTGGGGCTCTGGTAGATAATTTGGATTTGGATATAGAGGCGCAATGGACCAGCAATGTCGTAAAGAATGGTTAGTGTCCTTACTCGGTTGGAGTGGGGTGATCGTGTTCTTAAGCCTGATAGACAAGCTGCATGATCTCTGGGTGCCTGAAGACGATAAGCTGAATAATCATCCACTGTGGGCATTGCAGGAGTGGGGTTTATGGTTGCTGTTTACGCCGTTGTTGTTCCGGTTACTAAGCCAGGCTGCTGATAAACACCAGTTAACCAAGCGCCGTTATCTGCAAATTTGCGCACTACTATTTATCAATGCCATGTGGTGTCAGGCACTGTTTGATTTAATAGTGCTTAACGACAGCATTGCTTACAGTCTGTTGTATTTTGCCCCTGTGCATGCGTTGGCTATTTTTAGCTGTGCGTTTATCTGGCAGCGATATCTGGCCTTGCCACAAACGCAGCTGGTACAGGCAGACAACGCAGATTGCCAAATGCTGACTATTGAGCAGCCAGAGGGGGCTATGCAACTGCGCTTCGACGATATTATTCAGATTAACGCTGCCAGTAATTATGTCGAAGTCTGCACTGCTGAGCGTACCTGGCTTAAACGTGCCACGCTAAAAGACATCGAAACTCGATTACCGCAGCAAATGTTTCTTCGTACCCACCGCGCCCATCTGGTCAATATTCAGCATATCGCCCGTGTACGGTTAAAATCTTCCGGCAGTGGCTATGTCGAGCTTAAAAGTGGCCGGGTGGTTGCGCTCAGTAAAGCGCATAAACACAGCGTCAAGGCCCGTCTGCAGCAAGTGGCTTAATGTCGGCGCTGTTGACGCCCGCTTATCCCAGCCGGTTTTGACGGCTGGACGGGTCTGTCCATTCATCCCTAAAACCGCCCAATTACCCCTTTTAGCTTGAGCTTGCAGTTGGTGCTGCATTTAAATTGCGCTGATTGAAACTTAGTCACAGGATGTTTTGTTATGCGTGTTACACCGGGTCCGGCGTTATGTTTGTCACTACTGCTGTTGGCAACCTGGCCTGATATTACGACAGCGAAGGGGCAGGAAGTAAGCCAGTACAGCCAGGCCGATTTGCAACAGATGCCAGGGCAATCGGCGCTGGATATTATCAGCCATGTCGCCGGTTTTCAGTTTATTAACTCGAATAACCAGCGCGGGCTGAGTAATGCTGCCGGTAATATACTGATAAATGGCCTGGCGGCGATGAATAAATCGCAAAGCCTGGACCAAGTGTTGTCTGGTATTGCCATTGGCCAGATAAGTGCAATGCAGGTGTATTTGGCCGGCCACCCCTTTAACGCGGTAAGCCAGCATACCCAGGTGATTAATCTGCAACTGGATACGGCGGCGCAACCGGTTAACTGGCAAATAGCGGCGATGTCGCATGCTGGCCAGCAGCAGCCTGCTGCGCTATCACTGCAAAGCAATGTGCAGTGGCTGGGGTTTTTACACCAGTGGCAGCTGCGCGGTGAAAAAGCACTGTGGCAGTCTGATAGCGATTACTCTGAGCTGACACCTGCCGGGCAGACGTATTTATCGGGTAGCGAGCGTTATCGTGAAGACTATAACGATGCCAGCATTGGCGTTGTATCAGCGAAAACAGTGGCAGGAGCTCAGTGGCAGTTTAGCAGCCAGCTTATGCAGCAGCGGCAAAAGGAGTACTATTTACAATATTGGTCTGAAGCGGGGCAGCATGACAGCGGCCAGCTATACAATCGGAATAACCTACATCAGCTTGAACTGGGGCTGGATTGGCAGCAGCAACGCGACAGTGGCTGGGTGTGGCAAAGCAATGCTTTGTTTCGCCGCGAACTCAGAGCACATCAGGCAGTAAATGGCGGTGCTGCAAGCGGGCAACCTTATATACAGAAAAAACGCTCGACAGAACAAGCGCTGAAAATCAGTGCCAGCGAGCCCGGCTTAGCCTGGCAACCAGAGGTGGGACTGGAGCTGAGCTATAACCGGCTCAGTGCTAATACGGATAACGGGCAATCAGGATACAGTTCAGTAAATGAAATCCGGGCTGAACCTTACCTTGCCGGTAAAGTGCGTCTGGCACCGCAGTGGCAGTTATACAGCCGGCTGACGGCCGAGCAATCACGCTTGCAAAGCCACAGTACTGAGCGTTATCAGAGCAGCAATTTTTATATTAAACCGCTGCTGAAACTAAGCCACCATGGCGCTGGCGGCCTCAATTCTACCTATACTGCGCAGGTTAAAGTTGAACAATTGGATTTTAACGATTTTATGCCAAGCCAGGATGCGTACTACGACAGACAGCAATCAGGTAATGCCCGGCTAAAACCGGAGCACATAGTAGAGCTGCGCTACGAAGCCAGTTATGACGCGGCGAACAGCTGGGCTGCAAATGCTCAGCTACACTGGCAGAAAATCCGCGATACGCACGAATATGTGCAATTTGCCGATGCGAGCTGGGGCATTGCCAATGCTGGCAGCAGCACCGTAACCGGGGCGGATGTTAAGCTCAATCTGGATACCGGCTGGTTAAGTGACGACAGTGAGCTGATAGCCGAGTATGAATTTCGTCATGCACGCTATGCCGATCCACTGACCGGGCATCGCGGTTTATCCTGGATGCCGCGACATGTCGCCGAGGTTGAGTTCAGACAAACCGCTGCTGGCTATGCCTGGGGGCTGGTGGTTAACCTGGCCGAGCGCGAAACCGCGTTTTATCCGGATGAAATTTATCATGAGCAGCGTCTGGAAGCGGTGCAGCTATATCTGGAATTCGCTCTGCCCAACGGCATCAAGCTTGAGCTGGAGGTAGATGATCTGTTTGGCCGTAAGCGGCGCTATAAGCGTGATGTCTATGCCAGTGATCGCAGCGGAGCTTTAGCATACCGGTACTTCAGTCAGGAAAAAAACGGCACCAGCCTACAGCTGACGCTGAGCGGTGCCTTTTAACCGGCTAGCAGGTGCCTTTACGAAAACAATCATTGTGATGGTCATTCACCATACCGCAGGCCTGCATATGGGCGTAGATAATGGTTGAGCCGACAAACTTAAAACCGCGCTTTTTTAAGTCTTTGCTAAAGGCGTCAGACTCGGGGCTGATGGCGCGGTAATCGCTTGGGCCGGCAATGCTGTTTTGCTGCGGTTTGCCACCAACAAACTGCCATTGGTAATTACTGAAGCTACCAAACTCGCGCTGTACTTCCAAAAAACGCGCAGCATTATTAATAGCGGCCGCCACTTTTAAGCGGTTACGGATAATGCCGGGGTTTTGCAGCAATTCTGCCACTTTGGCGTCATCAAAAGCCGCAACCTTTACCGGGTCAAAATTGGCAAAGGCCTGGCGGTAGCTGTCGCGTTTTTTCAGTACCGTATACCAGCTTAAGCCGGCCTGCGCCGCTTCTAAGGTTAAAAACTCAAACAGCTTGTTGTCGTCATGCACCGGCACGCCCCACTCGGTATCGTGGTAGGCAATATAATCCGGTTTGCTTAAATCGACCCAGTGGCAGCGACACGGTGTATTCATCTTTTGTCCTTAATTTTTGCTTAGCTCTTGTTTAGTTCGGGCGGATTGGCTAAGTAATCCAATGCTAAACCGGTGAGCGCCCGTACGCCGTTTACCAGCGCCGCTTCGTTTACATCAAACATCGGCGAATGATTTGGCGGTACTTCACTCAGTGGCTTGCCCTCGGGCGAGATACCGAGAAAGAAAAACACGCCGGGAATTTGCTGCTGATAAAACGAGAAGTCTTCTGCGCCGGTTATCGGCTTAATGGCGGCTACGCCTTTGTCGCCGGCGGCCCACTGCAGGCTTGGCATGGCCCATTCGGTTAACGCCGGATCGTTCCAGGTTACGGCAGCAAAGTTGTGGACATGAAAGTCGGCTTCAGCGCCACTGGCTTTGGCAATATGTTCACTGGTATGCGCCATACGGGCGATTAAATCTTCGCGCATCTCGCTGTCAAAGGTACGAATGGTACCCTCAAGCTTTACGTCATCGGGAATAATGTTCCAGCGAATACCACCATGCACCTGACCAAAGGACACCACCGCCGGTGCTTTGGTGACATCAATTTGCCGCGCCGGGATCAGGTTTATCGCGTTAATCAGCTGGCCGGTGACATTGATAGGGTCGATACCGCGCCACGGGCTGGAGCCATGCACCTGTTTGCCCTTGACGGTGATCTGGAAACTGTCTGCCGCCGCCATAATGCCTTCGGTTTTTACCTGCAACTGGCCGCTCTCGCCGGGCCAGACGTGTAAGCCAAAAATGGCTGACGGGCTGGGGTTAGCAAATAAGCCCTCGGCCAGCATCATCTTAGCGCCGCCTTCTTCACCGGCCGGAGGGCCTTCCTCAGCAGGCTGAAATACAAACATAATGGTACCGGCAAGTTCGGCTTGCTGTTTGGCCAGCACTTCGGCAGCGCCCATCAGCATAGCAACATGGGCATCGTGGCCGCAGGCGTGCATCACACCGGTTTGTTGGCCGTTAAATTCGCTAACCACCTTAGACGCAAACGGCAAGCCGGTTTGTTCGGTTACCGGTAGCGCATCCATATCAGCGCGCAGTGCTACCACAGGGCCGGGTTTGCCGCCTGTTAAAATACCGACCACACCGGTATGGGCGATGCCGGTGCGTACTTCTAAACCGAGTTTTTCCAGGGGCGCTGCTACCTTGGCGGCGGTACGCACCTCACGGTTGGACAATTCCGGGTGCTGGTGAATATCGCGGCGCCAGCTAATCACTTTTGGCATCACCTGTTCTATGTGTTTCGTTAGCTCTGCTCGTGCTTCGGCTGAGACGACGGGGGAATGTAGTAAGGGCAAAAGTGCCAAGCTGACTTTTGCCAAACGTGCTCTTGTCAAACTTACTCTTGTCAAACGTAGAGGTGACCAGCGCATAGTGACTCCGGATGATTGCATTGCGTACTACCATAAGCGCCGTTTAACAAAATGGCAATTGCTGCTGGATAATTGCCGTCAGCTTAGGTAATGTCGGACCAGTTGCTAACGTTAAGGCTTAATGCAAATTAATGCAGTTACATATTCTTAAGGGCTATATTCAAAACGTTTATCTTGCGCAGCAAGGCGACAGCTTACTGCTGCTCGATGGCTGCAGCCGGGCAGATATTGCAACAGTGTGTGATTACATTCAGCAACAATTAGCGTTGCCGTTAACTGCGCTAAAGCTGATTATGGTGACCCATATGCATCCGGACCATGCCGGTGGCGCACATAAACTCAGACGTTTAACCGGAGCCCGCATTGGCTGTCACCCGAAGGCCAGGCGCTGGTATGGCGGCTTACTTGGCCGCACTGCGCATCTAATCGATGTTGGCTTAACCTGGTGGGTAGCCAGCCGGCTGGGCAAACCGAAGCGGCATATCTGGTATAACCCGATTTTAAAGCCAGACTTGTTGCTACTGGATGAGCAACCCCTGCCGGGTTTCCCGGACTGGCAGGTGCTGTATACACCGGGCCATACCGATCATGATATTTCGCTGCTGCATACGCCGACTAAACAGCTGTATATTGCCGATTTAATAGTGTCGGTGAAGAAACGCCTGGTACCGCCGTATCCGGTGTGTCATCCGAATCAATACAAGCAATCGCTGAAACGGGTCAGCGAGCTTGCACCCAACCAGCTGTATTTTGCCCATCTGCCGCCGCGCGCCGCCGACAATATCAACTTTGATGCCATTTTGGCCCAGGCACCGACGTTGCCAAAAAACCACTGGCACTCAATGCGCAACCGCATTGCACATGCGCTGGGTCGGCAAACCCGCTCGCACTGAAATACGATTAGGTTTACCGTCGGTTAGCTGTGGTTAATTGGCTGGTTTTCTGAACTTCAACACCATCTGGTTTACTTCGCCAATGGCAATATACCTGGCTTTATCTTTTTCACCGCCAGCCAGGGTGGGAGGTAAAGACCAGATCCCCGCCGGGTGGTCGGCGCTATCTTGCGGGTTAAGCAGCATATCGCTGCGCGCTTCAAAGCTAAAGCCGGCTTGTTTGGCCAGATCTAACCATAGCTGCTCCGGCACATAGCCCGTTTTTTTCCAGTCGCTATCCAGCAGATGATCCGGCAGTTGTGGTGCCACTACGCCCAGCACGCCGCCCGGTTTCAGCGCCTGATAAAAGTTGGCTAAGGCGTGCTTAATTGAGGTTTCGCCGTCAAAGATGTAAAACTGATTACGGATAGACAACACTACATCGGCGCTGCCAGCCGGGGCGATAGCAATATCGGCCAGCGGCGCAAACTCAGTAACGCTGACATTTTTGTACACCGGGTGTGAGGCCAGTTTATTTTTATAGTCGGAGCGGCCTTTTTGCATATAGTCGGCCGGTAACAGGCTGAACTTGTCAGAAAAATGTGCGGCATACAATTTACCCTGCTCAGCCAGTAGCGGTGCCAGCACCTCGGTATACCAGCCAGCGCCGGGCCACACTTCCACTACAGTGCTTTGCGGTGTTACCTGAAAAAACGCCAGCGTTTGCTCAGGTTTGCGCGCGCCATCGCGTAGTTTATTCGCTTCGGTACGGGCTTCATGTTGCAACGCCTGGCTAATATCAGCGCTGGCAGTAAAGCTGGCCTGGCTTGCCAACAGTAACAAACTTACCCCTAACAGTTTAGTGAGCATCTGCAGTTCCTTTTGTGTGTCTGATCTATGTGAAAGGTAAATAAAATGTAACGTTATAAGCCTGTTTTTAAAAGTGATTTATACACTTGAACACTGCTGCAGGTAGTAATTAAGCATATTGGAACAAGCCCGGCGGGTGCCGGGCTTGGTAAATTTTGCCAACTGGATTAATGGCCCATTAACTTTTCCACATCCGGACGGTTGTGGATAGCAAACTTATCCACCAGGGTAGCGCTGGCTTCGTTTAAGCCAAGTAGCTCTACTTCGGTGCCTTCGCGGCGAAGTTTCAGCACTACCTTATCCAGTGAACTGATGGCAGTAATATCCCAAAAATGTGCTTTGCTGACATCAATAGTCACTTTTTCTACCGCTTCTTTAAAATCAAAAGCGCCGACAAATTGCTCGCTGGAGCTGAAAAACACCTGACCGACCACGTTATAAGTACGCTGCTGATTATTGTCAGACAAGCTTGAGCCAATATATAAAATCTGGCCGATTTTGTTGGCAAAAAACAGCGCACTTAACAGCACACCAACTAACACGCCGTACGCCAGGTTGTGGGTAAATACCACGACGATAACCGTGGCTATCATCACAATGGATGAACTTTTGGGGTTCTTGCGCAAATCTTTTACCGATGACCAGCTGAAGGTACCAATGGACACCATGATCATTACTGCTACCAGCGCTGCCATTGGGATCATGCCGACGTAGTCATCTAAAAACACCACCATCACCAGCAGCAAGCTGCCGGCCAGCAAAGCCGATAAACGGGTGCGGCCACCGGATTTAACGTTGATGACCGACTGGCCTATCATGGCACAACCGGCCATACCGCCAATTAGCCCTGAACCGATATTGGCAATGCCCTGGCCGACACATTCGCGGTTTTTGTCGCTGCTGGTATCGGTAAAATCATCCACTATGGTGGCGGTCATTAATGACTCTAAAATTCCCACTATCGCCAGCGCTAAGGCATAAGGGAAAATAATTTGCAGAGTTTCCAGAGTTAACGGAACGTCCGGCCAGAGGAAAATTGGCAGGCTGTCAGGCAGTTCACCCATATCGGCTACCGTGCGGATATCCAGGCCGAAATATACTGCTATGGCGGTTAGCACCAGAATACACACTAGCGGTGAAGGCACTTTTTTTGTGACATAAGGAAACAGGTAAATAATTGCCAGCCCCAGCGCCGTCATGCCGTACACGGTAGCTGTGCCGTAAGTGCCGCTAAGTTCGGGTAGCTGCGCCATAAAAATCAGTATCGCCAGGGCATTAACAAAGCCGGTTACCACAGAGCGTGAGACAAACCGCATTAAATTGCCAAGCTTAAACAGACCGAAAATAATCTGAATGACACCGGTGAGCAGGGTGGCCGCCAGTAAGTACTCCAGGCCGTGCTGCTTTACCAGCGTAATCATTAACAGCGCCATAGCACCGGTAGCGGCTGAAATCATACCCGGGCGGGCACCGGCAAAGGCGATAATGACACAGATAGCAAAAGAGGCGTACAAGCCAACTTTAGGGTCAACACCGGCAATGATGGAAAACGCAATAGCTTCGGGGATTAACGCCAGGGCAACGACGATGGCAGACAGGATGTCACCGCGCAGGTTAGACAACCAGTGTTGTTTCAGATGGCTTAGCAGCATAGCTTAAAATATCGGCAAATAAAAAGGCTGCGCAGTATACCGATTCAGCCCGGCCTTTGCCAGTAAAGGCCCGGTTAAGCCGGTATTGCGTCGCTAAGGCCCGGGCAATCCAGCACAAAGGCAATTTTTTTCAGGGCTTTTTGCTCCAGCTGTAAATCCGCCGCCAACAGACTTTGCTGTGCCAGCCAGTCGGCCGGCAGTTGTAATTGCAGATATTGATGGCCGGCCGTGGCCAATAAATCCGGCAGTAAATTATCACGCCGCTTCTGGTTTAACAGCACAGCTAAACGCAGTAACACTAACAGGTGTATTACCTGAGGTAACTGATACAAACTAAAGGCCGGTATTTCATCGGCACGTATTTTACGCCGGTGAAACCGCACCAGCGTTGCAATAAGCTGTTGCTGCTCCTGGTTAAAGCCGGGCAAATTAGCATTGTGCAGTATATAGGCCGAATGCTTTTGTACGCCGGACGAATTAATGTGCAGGCCGACTTCGAATAAGGTGGCGGCCCAGCCCAGCAGCATGGCATCTTCGTCGGCGAGCTGCCAGCTGTGGCGTACCTGGCTGAATAATGTCAGCGCGGTATGGCTAACGCGCTCGGCCTGTGCCATATCGACATCATAACGCCGTTGCAGGCTGGCGACGCTGTGCTCGCGAATATCCAGATGCTGCAAACGGTCGCTCATTTCGTACAGCACACCTTCACGCAAAGCGGCGTCGATATAAATCATCTGCTCTATCTGCAGTAAATTAAAGGCAGCAGTTAAAATAGCCAGGCCAGAGCACAACAGCAATTTACGATCGTCGGTTAAGCCTGGCAAATCTAACTGATAGCTGTTTTCCTGCGCCACCAGATGATCTTTTAACGCCAGCAATTGCGACAATTCCAGCGCGTTAGTGCTAAGGCCTAAGCCAACAATAATATCGCGAATGGTTTTAACGGTACCTGAGGTGCCTACTGCTTGCTGCCAACCCGCGGCTTTAAAGCTGCTGACAATAGGCTCAAGCTCTTGTTCGGCCTGCAAAATGGCGCGACTGAAGCGTTTTTCACTGATGCGGCCCTGCGGAAAATGCTGCAACGCATAGCTGACACAACCCATATTGCGGCTGCTTAGCCTAAGCGGGTGCAGGCCTTCGCCAATGGCAAATTCTGTGCTGCCACCACCGATATCCATAACCAGCCGGCGGCCGCTAAAATGCTCAAAATGCGCGACACCCTGATAGATAAAGCGCGCTTCTTCCTGACCGGATATGACTTCTATCGGAAACGGAAACACGGTTTTGGCGCGGCGTAAAAAGGTGGCGGCATTGCGTGCCCGGCGCAGCGTGTAGGTGGCGATAACCCGTACCGATTGCGGTGCAAACGGCGTTAAGGTATCGGCAAACTGCGCCAGTACACTTAAGCCGCGCTCTATCGCTTCTTCGCTCAGTACCAGCTGCTCGTTTAAGCCTTCGGCTAACTGGACTTTTTGCTTTTCACGATGCAGTAGCTGTATATCACCGTCTACCACCCTGGCTATAACCATATGAAAGGAATTGGAGCCAAGATCAACTGCGGCCATATAGGCCTGAGCTGGGTCGATTAATTGCTCTGCTGCATCATTCATTCTTCGGTGCTGTCTATTTGCTGGGTGCCGGGTGTAATACGGGCAAAGTAGTCATATATTTGCTGCTGCGAGCGAATACTGCGCTTATTGCCGCGTTTAACATAAGCATTGCTTTGTTTGGCATCAATGATACGAGCCTTTACGTTATCGCGCCACTGAATATCCAGGGTGTCTAAAATTTGCTGCTTTAACCGCACGGCGTAAATAGGTACACCTACCTCAACCCGCTGATCGATATTGCGCGTCATCCAGTCGGCAGATGATAAATACACATCTGTTTCACCGCCATTGTGGAAGACGTAAATCCGGGCGTGCTCTAAAAAGCGATCCAGTACTGAGATGATCTTAATATTCTGGCTTTTACCACTTAGGCCGGGCATCAGTGAACACATTCCCCGCACAATAATGCGAATTTTTACCCCGGCCTGGCTGGCGCGATACAGCAGGTCAACAATTTGCTGATCAACCAGGTTGTTTACTTTAAGAAAGATCTCGGCTTTGCGTCCGCTTACGGCAAAGTCTATTTCGCGTTGAATCAGCGCTAACAGGCGTGGCCGGCTCCAGGTCGGCGATACAATTAAATGATTAAACTGATAAGGTCGGTAGCTGTATTCAATAAATTCAAATACCTGGTCAATCTCGCTGGTAATTTCCGGATGGCAGGTAAACAAGCTCATATCGGTATAGATGCGGGCGGTTTTTTCGTTAAAGTTGCCGGTGCCAATATGGCCATAATGCATCACTTTACCGCGCTCGAGCCGGCTTATCAGGCACAATTTCGAGTGAATTTTAAGTGTGGTTAAGCCAAACACCACCTGGATGCCGGCTTCAGTCATTTTACGCGCCCAGTTGATGTTGTTTTCTTCATCAAAACGGGCTTTCAGCTCTACCACTACGGTTACTTTTTTACCGTTACGTACCGCATCTAACAGCGAGTGGATCACCCGCGAATGCTTGGCCACCCGGTACATGGTCATTTTTATGTGTGTCACTTTCGGGTCGAACGAGGCCTGGCGCACCCACTCAGTAAAATAACCGAAATTATGGTAAGGGTAATACAGCAGGATATCGCCGGCACGAATGGCATCAAAGCTGGTAGTGTATTGCTCAAACTCCAGGCTTTTCAGTGGCGGCATGGCCGGAAATTCCAGGCTTTGATGGCCAATATTGGGAAAGCCGATAAAGTCTTTAAAATTACGGTAACGGCTGCCAGGGATCAGTGAATCTACTGAGCTGGTGCCGAGTTGTTTGCTTAGTACTTTCAGCATTTGCTCGGGCATAGCAGCATCATATACCAGCCGCACCGGTTCTGATTTTAAGCGCTGGCGAATGCCCTTGGACATTTTGTCTATCAGGCTTTGGTCCAGCGTATCACTGATATTGTATTCGGCATCACGGGTCAGTTTTAACGAGTAAGCCTGGATCTGATCAAATTCAAAAAAGCCGGCAAATAAGTCGGCAATACAATGCACTATGACATCGTCAAGCAGCAGGATCTGACGGCGGTAATGGCCGTTTTTCTTGCGGGTATTTAAATGCAGCGGCAGTTCGATAAAGCGCGATAACTCATTAGTGGGCACCTGCACTATGGCGTATTGCGGCTTGCCGCTACCGGTCATTTCTACCATCAGGTAGGTGGTGTTATCTTCCAGCGCTTTGGGCAGGCTGACTTCTTCACCGGATAAAATCATCGGTGAGATATGTTTAATAACTTCATCGCGAAAATAACTTTTTACCCAGCCGGATTGCAGCTCACCCAGCTTAAAGTTATCAATTAATTCGATATTGTGTTTACGCAGCTCTAACTGAATATCCAGATAGATAGCATTAAAACGTTGGCCCAGTTGCAGCACCTGTTGCTGAATTTCCTGCAGCAGGTCTTCGGCGTCTTCCTGCTCGCTCGGCTGGTATTTTTTTAGCAGGATGCGCCGTTTTACGTCGGCCACCCGCACACGGAAAAACTCATCCATGTTATTGGAGTAAATACCCAGAAAACGCAAGCGCTCTATAGGTGGGTTGCGCTCGTCGGCCGCCTCCTGCAGCACCCTGCCGTTAAATGCCAGCCAGCTAAGTTCACGTGGGTAAGACGGGTATTCATTGACGGTGGTGACTTCGCGTAATTCCATAATCCAGCTCCCTGACTACTACTGGGTATTACTCTATGGCATTTTTATGACAGCAAGATGAATGCTGCCAGCAGCTGGCAGCAATTTACGCTTAGTTACTGTTTTCAACGTCAACGACGATATCGGTGGCAATAGCTTCCAGTGCTTTTACCACTTCGTCGCGGCTAAGACCGGGCGGCAGCTCAACAGTCGCCACCGCATTAAACAGCGGCACGCCCCAGTTAGGTGCGCTTTGTTTGCTACTTTCGAAGTGAATAATATTGGTGCCTTTGTGCTTAATTACCGATGATAACTCGCGTACTATACCTGGCCTGTCGTTGCCGGTAATAACAAACTTAAGTTGTTGCAAAGGATGTTGCTCAGCGGGCAGGCCGTGTTGAATGCGGATGTCCAGCTCATTGATAGACTCCAGCGCTGCCGTTAAGCCGGGTAAATCCTGTTCGGCAACTTCTACCTGCAAGATACCGGCAAAGTAGCCAGCCAGATGACTTAAATTACTCGCCATCCAGTTGCCGTTGTGGCTGCTAATTACTGTGGCCAGTTGTTCAACCAGGCCAGCCTGGTCACGGCCAATTAACGTAAGTACTAACTGCTTCATGTATTATCTTCCTGTAGTGCAACACTTAAGGAGTGCCTTTAGCGCGTTATGTAATAGTAGATGAAACTAACAACAGCAGAGTGTAGACCTGACTGTAACATTTTTAAATCAGTAACCGGCATTATTTGTAAATTTAATGAGTTAAGCGGGACTTTTTCGCTGCTACCAGACAACAGGCCGGGCGCTGGAAAAAAATCATCGCGCTGAGCTTAACTGTAAGTAGTACAGCATGATAGTTTTTGCCTATACTGCAGTTATTAACACTACTGCAGTTGAGTGTAGTGCGTAACCCCCCGGAGAGCCCTGTGGATAAACTAAATTTAACAAAACATATTTCCAGCTCCTTTAATGAAGAAATTGAAGAAGTGCGCAACCATGTCATGGCGATGGGTGGCTTGATTGAGCAGCAGCTAAATAATGCTCTGGCAGCTATTGCCAGTGCCGATGCTGAGCTGGCCCAATTGGTGATCGACACGGATTTAAAAGTTAATGACTGGGAGCTGCAAATCGATAAAGAATGCACCAGCATTATTATTAAACGCCAGCCCGCAGCCAGTGATTTACGCCTGATTATGGCCATTATGAAAACCATTGCCGACTTAGAGCGCATTGGTGACGAAACCCGCCGCATCGCCCGGGTGGCCCTGGAGTCATTTAACAGCGAACAGCAGGATTTACTGGTTAATTTGGATAATCTTGGCCGCCACGTTGGCCAGATGTTGCATGATGTACTGGATGCTTTCGCCCGTATGGATGTCGAAACGGCGGTGGCCGTACACCAGGAAGATAAAAAAGTTGACCGTGAATACGAGGCGATTACGCGGCAACTTATGACCTATATGATTGAAGATCCGCGTTCAATACCGAAAATTATGAATGTGCTCTGGTCGGCCCGTTCACTGGAACGTATAGGTGATCGCTGCAAAAATCTGTCTGAATACATTATCTTTTTTGTCAAAGGTAAGGTCGTGCGTCACAGCAGTGCCGAAAAACTGGAACGCGAAGCACGTAGCTAATTTAACGCCAGCTTTACTGTACATCTTTAACGCCCTGACTAGACTTCTGTGCAGGGCGTTTTCATTGTCGGTTCATTTTTCGTTTTTCTTGCGCTTTGAATGCCGTTACAATGCGCGCCGACTATCGTCAAACCAACTTACGGGGCCAGGCTATGCCAGCTAGTACTTTTTTGTCCGTGTTTGCCAAATCACCTATTAAGCCGATAGAAGAGCATATCCGCAAGGTGCATCAGGCAAGCGAACTGTTATTGCCATTTTTTGACGCTGTATATCAGCAGGACTGGGCAGCAGCTGCGGATGTACGTAAACAAATCGTGGCGTTGGAAAAGGAAGCCGACAAATTAAAACGCGAAATTCGTATCAACCTGCCGCGCGGACTGTTTTTGCCGGTAGATCGTACCGACATTTTAGAGTTAGTGTCGCAGCAAGATAAAATTGCTAATAAAACCAAAGATATTACTGGCCGGGTATTGGGTCGTGAATTGCTGATCCCGGCGAGTTTGCAAGACGGCTTTAAAGCCTATGTACAGCGTTGTATTGATGCTACAGCACTGGCCAGTGAAGTAATTAACGAGCTGGACGAGCTACTGGAAACCGGTTTTCGTGGCCGCGAGGTAGATCTGGTTATTAAAATGGTTGAACAACTGGATACCATTGAAGGCGACACCGATGACATGCAAATTAAACTGCGCAAAGCTTTACGCCTGGCTGAGCAGGAACTGAATCCGATAGACGTGATGTTTTTATATCGCACCCTGGAATGGGTAGGTGACCTGGCCGACGTAGCGCTTAAGGTTGGTTCACGTCTCGAAATCATGCTTGCCCGATAATTATAAAAGGTTTTCCAGATGGATATTTTACAATCATACGGTTTAATTCTGGTTATTATTGCTGCCGTATTCGGTTTTATGATGGCCTATGGTGTGGGTGCTAATGATGTTGCCAATGCCATGGGTACCTCAGTGGGCTCTAAAGCCCTGACGATTAAACAAGCGATATTTATTGCCGCCATTTTTGAGTTTGCCGGTGCTTATTTAGCCGGTGGCTCGGTTACCTCGACTATCCGTGGTGGTATTACCGACGCCAGTTTCTTTGTAGATACGCCGGAACTGATGGCCTACGGCATGATAGCCGCGTTACTGGCAGCCGCTACCTGGCTGATTGTCGCCTCATACTTTGGCTGGCCGGTGTCTACTACCCATTCTATTGTCGGTGCCATTATCGGTTTTGCTGCCGTTGGTGTCGGCATGGAAGCGGTGCACTGGGATAAAGTCGGCGGCATCGTTGGTAGCTGGATAGTTACCCCGATGTTGGCTGGTGTGCTGGCTTATATGTTTTTTATGAGCGCACAGCGGCTGATCTTTGATACCGACAATCCACTGGCCAATGCCAAAAAGTACGTGCCTTTTTACATGGCATTTGCCGCCTTTGTAATGACATTGGTAACGGTACAAAAAGGCTTAAAGCATGTAGGTTTACATATCAGCACGGCTGAAGGCTATTACATTTCGTTGGCGATAGCGCTGGTAATTGGCGTGCTCGGCAAAATGGTGATCAGCAAATTAAAGTTTGACCCGGCAGCCGATAAAAAAATGCAGTTTAATAATGTTGAACGCATTTTCGGTGTGTTAATGATCACTACAGCTTGTTGTATGGCTTTTGCGCATGGTTCTAATGACGTGGCCAATGCCATAGGGCCTTTGGCTGCAGTAGTCAGCGTGGTAAGTAGTGGCGGTGAAATTGCCAGCAAAGCACAGTTAGCCTGGTGGATCTTACCTTTGGGTGCTGTCGGTATTGTTATTGGCCTGGCGACCCTGGGTGCCCGGGTAATTAAAACGGTAGGCACGGCTATTACCCATTTAACGCCAAGCCGTGGTTTTGCTGCTGAGTTATCTGCAGCCTCAACTGTGGTTATTGCTTCAGGCGCTGGTTTGCCCATCTCGACTACTCAAACTCTGGTGGGGGCGGTACTGGGAGTCGGTTTAGCCCGAGGTATCGCAGCACTTAACCTGGGGGTAGTGCGTAATATCTTTATCTCCTGGATCATTACATTGCCGGTTGGTGCCGGTTTGGCAATCATATTCTTCTATATTCTTAAAGCCATATTCAGCGTCTGACGCTGTATGGATTGAGTAAATAAAAAGCCCTCATACCGAGGGCTTTTTTGTGCCTGTAAGTTGCTTAAGGCTGGTATTCACTTACCAGAGTAAGGCCGCTAACCGCGCGGAAGCCATATAATGACATATGCCAGACACCGGCTTGCGGGTTGTTAATGACGCAGGTTTCATTGTTGCCGTTTTTATTTGGCCGGCAATCGTAGCTGCTGCTACTTGGCTGGCTGCCATGCTTGAGGTATAAGTCGGCATCACCTTTGCCACCGCTTATGGTTACGGTTAACTGTGCCATACCGGCCGGTACGTCCAGCGTATAATGCTGCCAGCTGCGGCGCGCTATGCTGATATTGCTGATGGTTTCGCCACCGGCATCAGGCACATCGGGCGCGGTAAAGCTGCCGGTCAGATTAACGTCGGCAAAGTCGGTGTAACCAATCAGTTTGACAAAGTAACTGCCTGCCTGCACCGGATCGATGACACAGCTTTCGTCGTTACCTGCCTCATAAGGCCGGCAATCCCAGTCTGACGCTGTTGGCTCGCTGCCAAACTTAACGTACATATCGGCATCGCCGCTACCGCCATTCATCACGAAAGATAAATTGGTTGCTCCTGCCGGCACGGCCAGCGTGTACAGCAGTTCTTCGCCGCCAGCACCGGCAATACCGCTTTGGGCTTCACCGTTTAGCAGTTCAGTAGCACCCGGTGGTGGTGGTGGATCAACAATATCGCCGTCACAACCAAATTGCGTTAGATAATCGACTGCGGCTTTGCTTTGTACCAGACCGTGGCCATAGGAAGTATCGCGGCCCGGCGTGCCCAAATCTTCAGAGCTGGCTGCCAGTGCACTGCGAATTTGCGCATTAGTACATTGTGGGAAATGGCTCCATACCAGAGCAGCGACAGCGGCTACGTGCGGCGAAGCCATCGAAGTACCGCTCATCAGGCCATAGTTGGCCGCGCCGGAAAACAGACTGGCATTGTTGCCCAACTCGGTCATCAACACTGCACCATCTTCCTGCGATATGCTCACTGCCGCAATGCTGGTAGTAGGGGCATCGCCTAAAGTACCGCTGAAATTGCCAGGTTCATTGTTATAAATAATGGCACCAATGCCGCCACCGGCTTCACAGGATTCGACTTTTTGGCTAAAGGCCACTTCGCCGCGCTGGATCAGGCAAATTTTGTCGGTGACGTCGCTGCAGCTGGTTAAGCCTAAACCGCAATCTGCCAACTCTGCCGTTAAGTCGGCAGTACCTGAGTTTTCCAGCGGATTGGCGCTGTAAGCCATACCGTTAACTGTCAGGCTGGCGTCCAAAGCGGTGCCGGTTGGGTAGGTACTGCGCACATCTACGCCGGGGCCGGCCAGCTCAACCTGAGCATTGCGCTGGGAAAAGTCAGCATGGGTTTTAGTGTCATCAACTGCTGCTACAGAGACCACCGAATCGTACGAGGCCGGGTACGACAGCGAAGTATTACCGTCGTTACCGGCTGCGGCAATCAGCAATACGCCGGCGTCAAAAGCGGCTTGCATCGCATTGCGCTCGGTGGCGTTAGAACCGGCACCACCTAAGCTCATATTGATTACCGTTGAGCCATTTTGCACGCAGGTGTCTACCGCCTGAGCCAGGGTAGAAGAGTAGCCCCAGCCATCATCATTAAACACTTTAACAATATGCAATTTGACGTTGCCATTGGGTAACACACCCAGTACGCCCACATCGTTATTTAATGCCGCTATAGTGCCGGCTACATGGGTACCGTGTGGGCCGCCGGCGTCAAACCAGTTGCCGGTGCCAATATCGTTACTGCCGCTGATGTTGGCGTCGTTAAAATCTTCATGCGGCAAGCCCAGACCAGAGTCAATTACGCAGACCGTCTGGTTGGAAGCGAATTGGTCACTAACCTGATCGGCCTGCACCATGGTGTAGCCGTACGGCACTTGCTGCGCCATCGGAAAGCGTGGTAAATCGGCTTCAATAAAGTCTACTGCTGGATCTGCCTGCAGTTTTTTTAATGCTGCAGCAGGCAGGTCGGCGGCGATAGCATTACGCTGGGTTAAAACATGGTGCACTTTGGCACCCTGCTGGCTTAACTGCAGGCTGATATTTTTCAGTGTGGTTGCTCTGGCCTGCTTAGCGGCGCCGGCCAGCTGAGATTTGCTTTGCTGTTGATCTTTATAAGTCACGATATAGCGATGTTGGCTGGCTTGTTCTGCCGCCTGTTTAACCGTGTCGTTCGCCAATGCCTGATTGACAGACAGTGCCAGCAAACTTAAGCCTGCCAGCAGTAAAGTGTTATGTGTTCCGGACATGTTCACCCTCCAGGTGATTGTTATAGTTGTAGCCAGGGTTCCTGCTGCATGCGTACGGCACGGCTCGCCTGCGTGGAGTGGTTAACTGAAAGGTATACTGCTGAACAGTACCCGCGGTGAGGTTACCGCGATGGGATATGTTGAATACATTTCGGTTATTACGTTATAACAAAAAATTACAGTATTCAAACCTATATTAATTATGTATTTAAAATGGGTTGTTTTGTTAATTTTTAATGTTGCTAAAATGGGTTTCGCTGTCGGCCACCTGTGGCGACTGCTTGCAATCTGCGCTGGCTGCAGGTAGTTTTAACCACTAATTTTAGTTTTAATTCGTATTTTTAATCGGAATAAATAATGAAGCGTCTGCCCAGTATTAAACAGCTGCAGTATCTGTTGGCATTACATGAGTATCAGCATTTTGGCCGCGCAGCCGAGGCCTGCTACATTGGCCAGTCGACACTGAGTGCCGCTATTGCCAATCTGGAAGAAACCATGGCAGCGCAGTTACTGGAGCGCGATCACAAAACCTTTATTTTTACTCCGCTGGGGGAAGATGTCGTCCGCCAGGCCCGCTATATTATTGAGCAGTGTGAAGAGCTTACTGATTTTGCCAAATGTCAGGGCAAGCCGATGGCGGGGCCATTCCGGCTGGGGTGTATTCCTACCATAGCGCCCTTTGTACTGAGTGAAGTGATGGCGCAATGCCGTCAGCAATATCCTGAGCTGCAGTTGTTGTTGCGTGAAGACACCTCAGACAATTCATTACATGCACTGGCCGAAGGCCGGTTGGATATGGTGCTACTGGCGCTGCCGTATGAAACCGGCGCTTTTCATACCGAGGTGCTGGCGCAGGACGCATTTAAACTGGTACTGCATAAAGACTGGCTCGACCGTGGTTTTAATCAGGATATCAGCCAGTGGCCGGATGAAAGTATCTTTTTACTCGAGCGCGAACATTGTTTAACCAACCATGCAGTAAAAGCCTGTGAGCTGGAAGACAGCCGCAAAGTTAACCCGTTTTTCGCCACCAGCCTGCATACGCTGACCCAGATGGTAAACAATAAATTAGGCGTAACCTTTATGCCGCAAATGGCAATTAACAGTGGCGTGCTTGATGGCACTGAATTACTGGCGCAGTCGCCGGGTACCGCGGCCGCCTATCGTGATATAGGTGTGGCCTGGCGACCTACTTCTACTAAGGCCCGCAGTTACCGTTTGATGGCGGATCTTATCGCTGCAGTGCTGGCAAATAAGTGCCGCTGATCTGTACTTTCTGCTAAAATGCCGGCTGTTTTTATACAGCCGTGCCCTCTGGTCGGTAAAGCCAAGGATCCCTCTATGTCAGTAAAAAGTATGCAAGTTAAAGATTTCTCATTTGAGCTGCCTGAGCAGCTGATCGCCCGTTTCCCCAAAGCTGAGCGCTCGTCCAGCCGATTGCTGGCGCTGGATAAACACAGCGGCGCGTTACAACATCATATTTTTAAAGATCTGGCAGACTTTCTGCAGCCTGGAGATTTGCTGGTATTTAACAATACCAAGGTGATACCTGCCCGTTTGTTTGGCCAGAAAGCCTCTGGCGGCAAAGTTGAAGTGCTGGTAGAGCGCATGCTGGATAATAAACGCTTTTTGGCGCACGTGCGGGCCAGCAAGGCGCCTAAGCCCGGCACTGAGTTAGTGCTGGAAGGCGCCGCCAAAGTCATAATGAACCAGCGACATGACGAATTGTTTGAGTTAGAGGTTATCGGCGATGAGCCGGTATTAGACATGCTGGAACGGTTAGGCCATATGCCGTTACCGCCTTATATCGACCGGCCGGACACCGAAGAAGACAAAGCGCGTTACCAGACGGTGTATAACGAAAAGCCAGGTGCGGTAGCGGCACCTACCGCCGGTTTACACTTTGATCAGCCGCTGCTGGATAAGCTAGCAGCCAAAGGCATTGAATTTGCCTATGTTACCTTGCACGTTGGTGCCGGTACCTTTCAGCCGGTACGGGTAGACAACGTACTGGAGCATAAGATGCATGCCGAATATATCGAGGTACCACAACAGGTGGTCGATGCGGTAGCTGCCTGTAAAGCGCGTGGCAATAAAGTTGTGGCTGTGGGCACAACGTCGGTGCGCTCA
The DNA here is from genome assembly GCF_036984005.1 of Rheinheimera muenzenbergensis. Taxonomy (NCBI): domain Bacteria; kingdom Pseudomonadati; phylum Pseudomonadota; class Gammaproteobacteria; order Chromatiales; family Chromatiaceae; genus Rheinheimera; species Rheinheimera muenzenbergensis. The sequence continues at coordinate 314,773 of NZ_JALAAR010000004.1, read as the reverse complement.
CTGGAGTCTGCCGCACAGCAGGGTGACGGTAAGCTGATTGCTTACAATGGCGATACACAAATTTTTATCTACCCGGGTTACAGCTTTAAGGTGATAGATGCGTTAATCACTAACTTTCACTTGCCGGAATCTACATTGATTATGCTGGTATCTGCATTTAGTAGCCGCGAACATGTAATGAACGCCTATCAAACAGCGATTGCTGAACAGTACCGGTTTTACTCTTATGGCGATGCGATGTTTATTCGCTAACTGGCTAGTTTGATTCAGGTGTAGGCCCTGCGGCCGGGATATGCTAACACGACGTCGACGAAGCCGGTGCCGGGTGTTCTTATGTAGCAGCGGCAGGGATGCCGAGCAGGCTGAGACAGCACAGGGATGTGCTGTTGAAGGCGGCGAAATAAGAATTTCCCGGCACCGGCTTTTGCACCAGGTTAGACACATTCATAGTCGTTTAGCTTATCGCGTTTAAGCTGCTATAATCGCGGCGCAAAAAAGCCGGACTGTTTCTCCGGCGTATGAGGATAGCAATGAAATTTGAATTAGATACCACCGATGGCAAGGCCCGCCGTGGCCGGCTGATATTTGACCGTGGCGTGGTAGAAACGCCAGCCTTTATGCCGGTAGGCACCTATGGCACGGTAAAAGGCATGACACCGGAAGAGCTTGAAGCCACTGGTGCGCAAATTTGCTTAGGCAACACCTTTCACCTGATGCTGCGCCCTGGCACCGAGATCATCAAAAAGCACGGCGATCTGCACGACTTTATGCACTGGCATAAACCTATTCTGACTGACTCGGGCGGTTTTCAGGTATTTAGCCTGGGCGAGCTGCGTAAAATTACCGAAGAAGGCGTTAAATTCCGCTCACCGTTAAACGGCGAGCGCATCATGTTAACACCGGAACGTTCAATGGAAGTGCAGCGCGATTTGGGCTCCGATATCGTGATGATATTCGATGAATGCACGCCGTATCCGGCCACGGAGCAGGAAGCGAAAAAATCAATGGAAATGTCGCTGCGCTGGGCCAAACGCAGTAAAGATGCGCATGGCGATAACCCATCGGCCTTGTTTGGCATTATTCAGGGCGGCATGTACCCGAACCTGCGCGATGTATCATTAACCGGCCTGGAAGACATTGGCTTTGACGGCTACGCCATTGGCGGCTTGTCGGTGGGTGAGCCGAAAGAAGACATGATCCGCATTTTAAACCACACCACCGATAAAATGCCGGCACACAAACCGCGCTATTTAATGGGCGTGGGCAAGCCGGAAGATATCGTCGAAGCGGTGCGGCGTGGCATCGATATGTTCGACTGTGTGATGCCAACCCGTAATGCCCGCAACGGTCATTTATTTGTCAGTACCGGCGTGGTAAAAATCCGCAACGCCAAATACAAAGACGATATTGGCCCATTAGACGCAGAATGCGATTGCTACACTTGTAAAAATTATTCCCGTGCATATTTACACCATCTGGACCGCTGCAATGAAATTCAGGGCGCCCGGCTTAATACCGTGCACAATCTGCATCACTATCAGAAGCTGATGCAAGGATTGCGTGATGCCATAGCCGCTGGTAACTTGGAGCAGTTTGTCGCACAGTTTTATGCTAAGCGTGATATGGCTGTACCGTCATTGCACGCTGTTGATACCAATAAAGAACAACATTAATCACAATTAAGGGGACACTTATGAGTTTATTTATCAATAATGCCTATGCTCAGGCAGCTCCGGGCGCACAACCACAAGGTGGTGGCTGGGATCTTATTATCATGCTGGTGGCCTTCGGTCTGATTTTCTACTTCCTGATCTACCGTCCGCAGGCAAAACGGGTAAAAGAGCACCGTAACCTGATGTCAGCACTGGCAAAAGGCGATGAAGTGTTAACCCAGGGTGGTTTAGTGGGCCGTATCAGTAAAATTGCTGACGATAAAGACTTTGTTGTTATCGCCCTGAACGACACGACTGAAGTTACTGTACAAAAAGCCTCGGTCAGCGCCGTGCTGCCAAAAGGCACGTTAAAATCTCTGTAAGCAGCAAAAGGACCGCAAGGTGTTAAATCAAAACCCGTTGTGGCGTTACTTAGTGGTAATCAGCGTTTTGCTGGTTGCCCTGTTGTATGCGCTGCCCAATTTATATCCGGAAGATCCGGCGCTGAACATCAGCGCTACCCGTGGTGGCGTGGTAAGTGAGCAAGCCCGTACTGAGCTGGCGCAGAGCTTTGCTGCGGCCAATATCGGTGTCAAATCGGTTGAGCTTAATGATGGCCAGATCCTGGCGCGCTTTAGCAGCACTGAAGATCAACTGCAGGCTCGTGAAATTGCCGCGCAAACGCTGGGTGCTAACTATGTTACTGCGTTGAATCTGGCACCGGCAACACCAGACTGGTTAACAGCCATTGGCGCCTCGCCAATGAATCTGGGCCTGGATTTACGCGGTGGTGTGCATTTCCTGATGGCGGTGGATATGAAAGCCGCGCTGGATAAAAACGTCAACGATATGGTGCAAACCTTTCGTGCCGATCTGCGTGAAGATAAAATTCGCTACCGTAGCGTGCAGCCAGATCTGGCCAATAGCCGGGTTATTTTAACCCTGCGTGAAGCTGCCGATGCCGTTGCTGCCGAAGCCGCGTTAAAACAGCGTGATCGCGAACTGGTATTCAGCCAGGGCAGCGATGAGCTGACATTGTTGGTCGGTATCAGTGAAATTCGCTTAAAAGAAATCCGCGAATATGCGCTGGAACAAAACATCACTATTATCCGTAACCGGGTTAATGAAATTGGTGTGGCTGAGCCGTTGGTGCAGCGTCAGGGCGCCGATCGCATCGTCGTGCAACTGCCGGGCGTACAGGATACTGCTACTGCGAAAGAAATTCTCGGTGCTACCGCATCACTGGAGTTTCGTTTAGTAGATGAAGAGGGCGATTTAGCCGCCGCGCTGGAAGGCCGGGTGCCGCCTAATGCCGAGTTGTACTACACCCGTGATGGCCGGCCTTTATTGCTGGAAAAACGCATTATGTTAACCGGTGAGCATATCACTGGCGCTAACTCAGCGTTTGACGAATACAGCCGGCCGCAGGTAAGCATTAAACTGGATGCCAAAGGCGGCAACATGTTGTCGGCGGCGACGCGCGACAGCATTGGCCGACGCATGGCATCGGTGTTTATTGAATATAAACCCGGCACCGAAATTGGTGCAGATGGCAACCCGGTGCTGATTAAGCAGCAGGAAGTGATCAACGACGCCACTATTCAGGCGCGCCTGGGCCGTGATTTCCGCATTACCGGTATCGACTCACCAGGTGAAGCACAAAACCTGGCTACTTTACTACGCGCCGGTGCGCTGATTGCACCAATTCAGATCATAGAAGAACGCACCATAGGCCCGAGCCTGGGTAAAGAAAATATCGATCTTGGTGTAACTGCTATTCAGTGGGGCATGATCGCCGTGCTGGTGTTTATGGTGATTTACTATAAAGCCTTCGGTATGGTTGCTAACCTGGCCCTGGTAGCAAACCTGGTACTGATTGTTGGTGTAATGTCGATGATCCCGGGCGCAACGCTAACCTTACCGGGTATGGCGGGTATTGTCTTAACGGTAGGTATGGCAGTAGACGCTAACGTGCTGATATTCGAGCGTATTCGTGAAGAACTAGCCGAAGGCCGCTCAGTGCAGCAGGCCATACATCAGGGCTATGATCGCGCCTTTGCCACTATTGCCGACTCTAATATCACCACTTTGTTGGTGGCGTTAATTTTGTTTGGTATTGGCACCGGCCCGGTTAAAGGCTTCGCGGTAACACTGGCTATTGGTATTTTAACCTCGATTTTCACGGCAGTAGTGGGTACCCGCTTGCTGGTTAACCTGTTCTGGGGCGGTCGCCGCCTGCAGTCATTGCCGATATAAGGATTTCAGCATGCAAGTATTTTCGTTTACCCAGCCGCTGAACTTTATGCGGTTAAAATGGCCAGCCATAGCGCTGTCTGTGCTGCTGATTATTGGCTCTTTAGTGTCTTTTGCCACCAAAGGCATTAACTGGGGCCTGGATTTTACCGGTGGTACTGTTATTGAAGTCGGCTTTGCCCAACCGGCAGACTTACCGGCTGTGCGCCAGACACTGACAGCCGCCGGCTATGGTGATGCGGTAGTACAGTTGTTTGGTACCAGCCGTGATGTGTTAATCCGGGTGCCGCTGCGTACGGATATTGATCAGTCTACGCTGGGCGATAGCGTCATTAAGGCGTTAAACGCCGCCCAGGCTGAACCGGTGACCATGCGTCGTATTGAGTTTGTTGGCCCCAGTGTTGGTCAGGAACTAAAAGAAGACGGTGGCCTGGCAATGCTGGTGGCACTGATCGGCATCTTGTTATACGTTACGATGCGCTTTGAATGGCGTTTATCGGTGGGTGCAGTAGCGGCGTTGTTTCACGACGTCACGCTGACCATGGGCTTGTTCTCGGTGTTGCAACTGGAATTTGACCTGACAGTGTTAGCGGCAATACTGGCGCTTATTGGTTATTCAATAAACGATACCATCGTGGTGTTTGACCGCATCCGCGAGTGCTTTCGTAAACTGCGTGATACCAGTGTCGACGACACCATTAACGATGCCATTACCGCAACGTTAAACCGTACTGTCATTACCTCTTTAACCACAGTGTTGGTGTTGGTGGTGCTGTTTTACATGGGCGGGGCGCTAATTCATGGTTTTGCTACGGCCTTGCTGTTTGGTATTGCCATTGGTACTTACTCATCGGTGTATGTCGCCAGTGCGATAGCGGAAATTCTCGGCATTAGCCGTGAAGATATGCTGCCACCGCCGCCGATTGAGAAAGAAGGCGAAAATACTGACGCCTTGCTGTAATTACGCGGCTAAAGATGCTAAAAATGCCAGTCACTGACTGGCATTTTTTTTGGATAACGCAGATGAGTAAACAGCACGCCCCCGGTTTTTTAGCCCTGGTAGAGCAAGCCAAAGCGCAGATTAACGAAATTAGCATTACCGAGCTGCAACAGCATAATCAGCCTTATGTGTTGCTGGATATCCGCGAAGATCATGAATGGGCTGCCGGCCATCTGCCAGAGGCAATGCATTTGGGTAAAGGCATTATAGAGCGCGATATCGAGCAAACCGTGGCGGATAAAAAGCAGAAAATCGTGCTGTACTGTGGTGGCGGTTACCGCTCGGCTTTGTCGGCGCAAACGCTGCAGCAGATGGGTTATCAGAATGTGTTTAGCTTAATGGGTGGCTATCGGGAGTGGTGCGAGCGTAAGTTACCGGTAGAAGTGCCAAAGTAATTAGAAAGTCTTGTGGTGCAAAAAAGGCGTGATGCTACACGCCTTTTGCTGTTGCTATAGTCTGGAACCCCGATGCGCAGCCACAGAGTGTCTGAGCAAGCCAGGGATGGCTTGCGAGTTGCTGTGGCGAGCACAGCGGGTGTTGCAGACTATGCGGCCTTACATCAAAACCATCAGGCGTGATTAGCGCGATAAGGCTTCAGTCAGGTGTGGCCGGATACCTTTTAACATCGCTGCCAGTACTTTCGGGCTGGCTGCAACAATATTGCCACTGCGCATCTGGTTGCTGCCACCTACGAAGTCAGATACCAAACCACCGGCTTCACGCACAATCAGCTCGCCGGCAGCAATGTCCCATGGCTTTAAGCCAATTTCAAAGAAACCGTCAAAACGGCCGGCAGCAACATAGGCTAAATCCAGCGCGGCAGAGCCGGTACGACGTACATCGGCCGCATCGGCTAATAAGCTGCTTAACATAGCAGCGTGCGCCGGTAAGTGCGTTTTGTTTTTAAACGGAAAGCCGGTAGCTAAAATAGTGCCTTGCATATCAGCCAGGTTGGTTACCCGAATACGGGTACCGTTTAACTGGGCGCCACGGCCACGGGATGCGGTAAATAGCTCACCGCGCAGTGGATCAAAGATCACTGCCTGGTCTAGTTTACCCTGATGTTTTAACGCGATAGACACCGCAAAGTGCGGAATGCCTTTAACAAAGTTGGTGGTGCCGTCCAATGGGTCAATGATCCATTGAAATTCACTGTCGCTGTTGCCGTAATCACCATGCTCTTCGCCAACAATACCGTGGGTCGGGAACGATTTTTTCAACACCTGAACAATGGCTTGTTCAGCTTCTTTGTCAACGTTGGTGACAAAGTCATTAGTGCCTTTCTGAATTTTCTGAACCATATCTAACTGGCCACAGGCACGAGCGATCACGTTACCCGCGCTACGGGCAGCGCGAACCGCGATGTTTAACATCGGATGCATAGTAATTACCTTATTTGAAAAGAGCAGTGTAAAATTTGGTCAAAACAGCGGCGCACATTGTAGCGGCTACGCAGCAAAAGTAAAGGTAAAAGCAGGCTGCACGGCAAAACAGTGGCATAAAGTTACGCTTGCTTACAAAAATTGCCGCAGCTAAAGCATGCTATTGCTATAACATTGGTGACAATATTCACAGTCCGTTCAGTAAAAAACGCCTAATTTAACGCTATTCACCTGCTATTAAGGATGCCAAACCATGAAAACCTTGCTGATGTCGGCTATTGTTGTTACCACGCTGAGTTTATCCGGCTGTGGCGCCATGCATACCGCAGTGGCCAAGCGTAATTTAGATGTGCAAACCAAGATGAGCAGCTCAATCTTTCTCGATCCGGTCGAACCAGAGCAGCGCACTATTTATGTTGATATTCGCAATACCTCAGATAAACCCGAGTTTGATTTAAAACCGCAAGTCATTCAAAACCTGCAGGCGCGCGGTTATCAGGTAATTGACAGCCCGTCCCGCGCCAATTACTGGCTGCAGGCCAATGTGCTACAAGTGGGCCGAAGCAACGCCCGTGATACCAATGGTGCGCTGGCTGCCGGCCCCGGCATCGCCGGTGGTGCCGTTACCGGCTATGCTATTCACCGGGCTACCGGTGGTAGTTCAGGTGGCGCTGCCATAGGTGCTGCTGTGGGTGGTGCCGTAGTGGGCACAGTGGTGGATGCGATGGTAGAAGACGTGTACTACAGCGTGATAACCGATATTCAGATCATGGAACGTTTTGATGGCAAAGTCAGCGAAAGCTCACAGCATCAGTTATTGCAGGGCGACAGCGGCAGCACGACGTCAAGTTATCAGCGCAGCAGCGACATGCGCAAATATCAGACCCGGGTAGTCAGCTTTGCTAATCAGGCAAATTTAAAGTGGCCTGAAGCCGAGCCGCAACTTACCCAGGGTATGGTAAGGGCACTGGCCGGGTTATTCTAAATGCGGCTATTGCTGTTACTTTGCCTGTGTAGCCTGCTCGGCGCTTGTACTGCTGTACATACGTCGGTAGCCAAGCGCCATTTAGATGTGCAGACCCGCATGAGCCAGACGGTGTATCTGGACCCGGTAGAGCCTGAGCGGCGAACTATTTATTTAGATATCCGCAATACCACGGCCGAATACCAGTTGCCGCTGGCAGAAGATGTACGCCAGTTTATGCAAAGCCGCGGTTACACCCTGACTGACTCGCCGCTGGGCGCGCAATATTGGCTGCAGGTTAATGTGCGCACGGTGTTAAAAGAGCAGCCAGGCAAAGTACTGATGCAGGAATACGGCATGACCGAGCGTGAAGTGCATGAGCTGCTGCAACCTGGCATGGCACCGCCACCGGAGCCGGAAACCGCAGAGCAGCGTACCGAGCGTTATAACCGCAATGCGGCAGTCTTTGTTGATACCAGTATTGCCACCGATTTGGATGGCAAAGACGTGGCCCGCGCGCTGCTGGTGCTGGCGGCTTTTGCCGGCGCCGAGTATATCGGTAATCAGCTGGTGCAGGATAAGTACTACACCATGCTGACCGATATTCAGATCGCCGAACGTATTGCGCCTGACAGTGAACAAAAGGTGCAGGAGTACAGTGAGCACCAGTTGCGACAAGGTGACAGTGGTGCGATAGAGCAGTTATGGCAACGAGATACGGATATGCGCAAATATCAGCTTAAAGTAGTCAGCTTTGCCAATAAGGCCAATTTGCAATGGCAGGATGCCGAGCAGCCACTGCATCAGGGGCTGCTGCGTTCACTGGCCGGTATTTTTTAACCGGCCGGTTTTAGTACCTCACTCAGCGCCCTGACATCCATGCCACTGGGATGTTGATACACCCTTAAGCCAAACTCCGGCAGAATAGCCAGCAAATGGTCAAAGATATCAGACTGAATACCCTCGTATTTCAGCCAGGCGGTGGTATTGGTAAAGCAGTACAGTTCCAGTGGCAGGCCATCGGCAGTTGGCGGTAATTGCCGCGCCATCAGCGTCATATCCTGATGAATACCGGGGTGGCTTTGCAGATAACGTTCGACATAAGCGCGAAAAGTACCAATATTGGTAATACGGCGGGTATTCACCGGCTCTTTACCGGCGTCGGCCAGCTTATCATTCCAGTCGTCAATTTCGCTCTGGCGGCTTTGCAGGTAGTCCTTTAACAACTTAAACCGGCCCAGCCGCTGCTTCTGCTCGGCATCTAAAAAATGCACACTTTGCTGATCCAGTAACAGGCTGCGCTTAATGCGCCGGCCACCCGACTCCTGCATACCTCGCCAGTTTTTAAACGGATCGGTCATAAAACGGCGGGTCGGAATAGTGGTGATAGTTTTATCCCAGTTTTGAATTTTCACCGTATGCAGCGCAATATCTATTACATCGCCGTCAGCATTCAGTTGCGGCATTTCAACCCAGTCGCCAACCCGTAACACATCGTTAGACGATATTTGTACGCTGGCCACCAGCGACAATATCGTGTCCTGAAATATCAACATCAGTACGGCGGCCATCGCACCCAGGCCTGAGAGTAAAATCAGTGGCGAGCGATCAAACAGCGCGGCAATTATCAAAATTAACGCAACGGCATAGATAGCGATTTTTATCACCTGGATATAGCCTTTAATTGGCTTTATCCGCGCATCAGGCCGCTCTTCATAAATGGAGTTTACTAAATCCAGCAGGCTGCTAAGCGCCAGTGCTATGGTCAGGATGACAAAGGCGTTGCACACATTAACGGTGACGGCGGTAAGGGCAGGTGGTACGCCGGCAATATGCACTATACCGGTAGAAATGATGAGGGCCGGCACTACATTAGACAGCCGTGATACAAAGGTAAACTTTTGTACCACCAGTTGCTCGTCTATGGGGGTGGAGCGTAAGGCTCTGAAGATACCGGCAATTAAAATGCGTTTTACGACAAAATTACCCAGCCAGCTAAGCAGTAACAGCGCACTGAGCCAGAATGCCAGCGCCATATCCGGATGTTGCTGCAACGCAGCCTGCACCGGTTGTATTAATTCTTCCACACTTGTCCTCCGTAATCAGTGGCATAGCGTGGCATAGCTTACCCTGATGTAAGCTGAATGTCGTTGAAAAAAGCCTCTGCAGCCAGGTAATTGCAGTTACCAGTATTGCTCTACGGTGATATTGCCGGGGTCGCGGCGCAGGTTTTTTTTCAGGCCCAGGTTTTCCAGCGCGGCTTTAGTGTCTTTTATCATCTCAGGGTTGCCGCACAGCATTACCTGAGAGCGGTTAGTCAGGCCTTGATGGCAAACACTTTGCAGCTCACCGGTTTGTATCAGCTCAGGCAGGCGTTTACTCAGCGCACCACTTAGTGCTTCGCGGGTCACGACCGGTTGATAATGCAATTGGCCCGGATATTGATGCTGGCAGTGGCTAATTAATTCGCGGTATACCAGATCGCCAATGGTGCGCACACTGTGCACCAATACTATATGAGCAAAGCGCTGATACAGCTGATGCGTGTTCAGCATCGAGATATAAGGGCCAATACCGGTGCCGCTGGCAATCAGCCATAAATTTTCGCCGGCCGGTACTTCATCCAGCACAAAAAAGCCTGATGCCGGCTGGCTTATCTCAATACTGTCGCCCATTTTAAGCTGCTGTAGCAGTGGTGACAGCTTGCCTTCAGCCACAGTGCTGACTAAAAACTCCTGTTCGGTACTGCCCGGGCTATTTACCAGTGAATACGCGCGCTGCAGCCGGCCGTCTGCTGTGTTTAGTGCCAGCCGGACAAACTGGCCGGCGATAAAATCAAAGGCAGCGGTTCGCACTTTCAGGCTAAATAAATTTGCATGCCAGTGATGATTATCGGTAACGGTGCCATTAATCCATTGCGCCATGGTGTTATCCTGTTGCTTTAGCCTAGCCCAAGCCTAGCAAAGCCATCGGCTAGTACAAGTACTGTTTGGCGTAATGCACTGTCAAAATATTTTACACTGCCCACATCGGGTTGGCTGTGGCACTAATAAAGTTGTTGAATACTAACAATAAAAAATAAAGGCATAATTTTTGCTGGGCGGTTACAGGAAAGCAGTTAAAGGAAGTGTGTAGTGAAGCAGTCAGTCGTAGCCTTATTTGTTTTTGTTTCCTGGTTTAGTAGTATTGCCGCCCACGCCGGTATTATCAGCTTCACCGATCGCAGCTTGTTTGAAAGCTTTATCAACGACTTTGTGGTCGATGAATTTAATGATATTAATTTAGGGCCGGCTTTTGGCCGCAGCCGCGCCGGTTATAGCTGGACGATGGATGATTATGGCTGTGTGGACAGTTTAGGTTGTACTTCGCCAAACTCTGTTAATCCTTTTGTCGGCAACAACAATAACTGGATTTGGACCTACGGCAGTGGCAGTTTTAACTTTAACTTTGGCATTACCGCTTTTGGTTTTGACTACGTAAACCCCTATAACAGTAACACGGCACAATTGGGTCTGAACACTATGCTAAGCGGTGTGCAGAGCAACGGTGCATTTTTTGGTATCGCCAGTACTGATGGCAGTTATTTACCTGCTATAGCCTATCTGCAATCTCAAAGCTTTATGGGCTTTGACAACCTTACCTATTCCATCACGGCTAATGGTAGTTCAACACCGATCCCCGAGCCCTGGCCACTGGCCGTATTTGCGCTGGCTCTGGTAATGTTTACTTTACAAGCCCGCAAAAAACGTAGCTGAGCTTAGCTTAAGCGAACAGACTAAACTAATGCTGCAGTGCGTGTTATGGTAGCCTTATGTTATTCGTTTAAGCCTTTGTATGCGTGATACCTTTTTCTTTGCCGACTGGCAGGTAGACCCTGCCGCCAATACCTTGCGCCGCGGTAAACAGCAACAGCAGCTGGAACCCAAAGCCATGGATGTGCTGGTATTGTTATGCCGCCACGCCGGCGAGGTACTTAGCAGCGATGATATCGTGACGCAGTGCTGGCCGGGCATCGAAACCGGCGACAACCCGCTGCACAAAACCTTAACCCAGCTGCGTAAAGCGTTGGGTGATAGCGCCACAGCTCCAACCTACATTGAAACCATCCGTAAGCGCGGCTACCGCACCTTGGCTGAAGTGCGCTTTCCGCTCGGGCAGGAGCAAAGCGTACAACAGCAAAGCTGGCAGCAGGGATCGCCATTCCCCGGTTTGCAGGCCTATGATGCGCGCTATGCCAGTGTGTTTTTTGGCCGGGGCGCGCAAATTGATACCTTGCTTAGCCGCATCGCCCAGCAAATTAAATTCGGCCGCGACTTTTGTTTATTGCTTGGGCCCAGTGGCAGCGGTAAATCGTCGCTAATTAACGCCGGGGTTATGCCCAATTTAATGCAGCCAGGTGGTTTTAACGGCATAGAGGTAGTGTCATTCAGCAGCCTGGATTTAGCCGATGTCAGTGCCGGCCAGTTATATAGCAGCCTGGCCAGTACCTTATTAGACTGGGAAATAAAAGACGCGCCGGTGTTTGCCGGCGACAGCGCCGCCAGCCTGGCAGACAAACTGCAGCAGGATCCACAGCAAGTATTGCAGCACTGCGTCAGGCTACTGGCCAATAACCGCCAGCACTGCCGCCGTTTTGCCATCTTTGTTGATCGCTTAGAGGTGCTGCTGTCTTCGCCGCTGTTTAGCGAGCCACAGCGCAGCCAGTTTGTTAGCCTGCTCGAGCAGCTTGCCACCAGCTCAGCTGTGCTGGTGATTAGCGCCTGTCGCAACGAGTTTTACCCCGATCTGGTCGACTACCCAAGCTTAATGGCCGGTAAAGCTAAAGGCGCCCATTTTGACTTAGCCGCGCCCGGCCGGGCCGATTTACTGCAGATGGTGCGCTTGCCAGCATTGGCTGCCGGGCTCAGCTTTGACAGCGATGCAGCCACAGCGCTGGCGCTGGATGAAATTCTGGTGCAGGAAGCCGCCAGCAACCCCGACGCCCTGCCAATGCTGCAATACACGCTGCAACAGCTGTACCTGCAGCGCAGCAGTGACAATAAACTATTGTTTTCAGTCTATAACGCCCTGGGCGGTATAGAAGGCGCCATAGGCAAAAACGCTGAACAGGCAATTAAAGGCTTAAGCAAAGCCGAGCAGGACAGCCTTCCTAAGGTATTGTCGCTGTTAGTTACGCTGCGTGAAGACGAGCAAAGCATTACCAGCCGCAGTGCGCGTTTAGCGCAATTACAAACCGATGCTGAGCGCGCCCTGGTCAATACCATGGTAGAGCAGCGCTTGTTTGTGTCGCACCTGCAACACGGTGAGCCCTGCTTTAGCATTGCACACGAGGCACTGCTGCGGCGCTGGCCGCGCGCCACCGCCTGGATAACAGAGCATCACGACAGCTTAAGTGTAAAAAGCCGGCTGTTGCATTTAAGCCAGCGCTGGCGTAGCGAGCAACAAAACAGCGCTTATTTACTGGCCGAAGGCAAACCACTGCAAGAAGCGCTGTTGCTACAGCACAACCGTTTATTTCAGCTGGAGGCAGAAGAAACCGAGTTTATTCAGGCCTCGAATGCCAAAGCGCGGTTAAAACGCTGGAGCCGCCGCGGCACCTTCGCCATCTTATGTTTACTTACTGTAGCCGCGGTAACTATGGGTATTCGCAGCTTTCAGGCTGAGCAACAGGCACAGCAAAAGCGGCTGGCGGCAGAAAACCTGCTCGGCTTTATGGTCGGCGACTTTGCTGACAAGCTGCGCAGCATCGGCCGCATGGACTTACTCGACGGTATCAGCAATAAAGCGCTGGAATATTTTACCGACTACAGCAGTGACGACAGTAATTTAAGCATTGAAGCCCGCTTGCAGCACGGCCAAACGTTAGAAGCCATGGGTGAGGTAGCTTACTCGCGCGGTAAAACCGACGAAGCCATAGCCGCATTGCAAGCGGCCCGGCTGCAGTTAGAGGCCGTACTGGCGCAGCAGCCGGATAATTTAGAGCTGTTAAAAACCTTAGGTGCCAATGCCTTTTGGCTGGGGCAAATACAGTACGACGCCAGCAACTGGCAAGGCACCCAGCCGGAGTTTGAGCGCTATTACCAGTACAGCGAACGGATGTATGAACTGGCACCGGAGAACCTCGACGCTATTATGGAGCTGTCCTACGCCACCAATTCGTTAGGCTCACTGGCAATGAAGCAGCAGCAGTTTGATAAAGCGCGGCAGAATTTTGAAGAGTCGCTAAAGCTTCGATTGTTGGTTCAGAGCCGGCAGCCAGACAATAAACAATTGCTGGCGGATATTGCCAATACGCGTTCATGGCTGGCAAATATTGCCCTCGCTGAAGGTAATGTGCATTTAGCTATTGAAATCCATCAGAAATTGCAGGCTGAACTGGTTAATGCGAAAGCGAACCCGGAACCTTATTTACTTGATATTCTGTCAAGCAGCTATCAAAGGTTGGCAGATTTAATGATTTTTCAAGGGAAAGTCGAGGAAGCGCAAATAGCCTCTGCACGTGGACTGCGCGCATTGTCGCAGGCGATAGAACAAGATTCCGCAAACAGCAGGTGGCAAAGAAACAAATACTTTCTGGATTATCAACAATTTAATATAAGTTCGGGTTCAAGTGTGTGGCAGATTGAAAATAATTTAATAGCGCTTATCGAAATGCTGGATGAACAGAAAAATGTACTTTCAAGTAATAATCGTAAAGATATTACAGCTATGTTGTGGCTATCTACCGCTAGGCAACTACAGGACATTGGTCAAATAAAAAATAGTAAAAAATACATTGATTTGGCGATTCGCTCTTTCACTGAGCTGAGCGAACTGTACAAGCAAAATAGTGTTTACAGTGTAGCATTGGCGGAAAGTCAGCTACTACAAGCTAAGGTGTTATTTGCAACCGGTAGCACTGATATGGCGGAACATCTATGTGGTCAAATTGGAGACTCTTTGATTGGGATTACCGAAAAAAACAAAGAGCCAAGATACCTTGTTGCTTATGCAAAAGCGCTGGATTGTCTGGGTGAACTAAGCAACGAACAAGAACTTATCACTATGTTGCAGCAAAATGGCATAGTAAGTTACAACTTTTAACCCACAACCATAAGGAAATATATTATGCCTTTAACCCAAGCCGCCAGCTTAATTCAGGTGGTAGTTCACCTGGAAAATGGCGAGCCGGTATTTAGTTACCAAACTACATCTGGCCAACCCTTAGACAATGGTGATGTTACCGTCACTGAAGCCGGCACCATTACCTATCAGCTTATTGATAATACTGGCAAAGGATTAAAGTTTACAGGTGTTGGTTTTATCACCCCGTTTGACGGCATTATCGATGCAATTACTATAAGCAGTGATGGCCAGCTGGTGCAAATGCTGGATATGGATCGCAGTGCCGGTACAACTAAATTCCAGTTTGTACTAAGCAATGCTGCAAATACGCTGTTGGTGCTAAGTCCGGATCCTGAAGTTAAAAATGATCCAACCCCTTAAAGTAATTTAAGCCCCGCAAGGGGCTTTTCTTTAACTGCAAAAAACCTTTTAAACGCGATTTGTATCGCTTTCTGCACATCCTGGATTATCACAAGTTACTAACAGCTTGCCGCTGCGCGTTAAATACGAAATAATCCGCTAAATGCATGATTTCAATATTTTTAAAACCAAAACTCAATATAAGTAAGGATAGTGCGCTATATGCATGTTAAAAAAACACTATTATGCAGCTGCCTGCTAACGGCTTTTAGCAGCCTGGCGACTGACAATTTAACCGGCGGTGATCCGCTAACGCCATACCAATGGCATTTGCATAACAGCGGCCAGCAAGGCCTTGGCGCAACAGCGGGTAAAGCGGGTGCAGATTTAAACCTGCTAACCACCGACTTGCTGGGCATTAAAGGTGCAGGTGTTACGGTAACGGTTATTGATAGTGGAGTAGAGCTTACCCACCCGGATTTAGTTAACAACATTGCGCCGGGCTCGCTAAACCTGCTTACCGGCGGCACTGAACCAGTCGACAACAGCGGCCACGGTACGGCTGTAGCCGGTATTATTGCTGCCGGGGCTGATAATAACTTGGGCGGTCGTGGCGTTGCGCCAGAGGCCAGTATTGTTGGCTTTAATTATCTGGACGCGCAGTCGATGAGCGGCTGGTTGCAGTCGCATGGTTTGCCAGTTAACGGCGCTGCCAGCTCGCGCGTGTATAACCAAAGCTACAGTAGCAAACCAGCTATGTTTGCCGATTCTGACGGCGAGCTAAGCCTTAGTTTGCAGTTAAAAGAGCAGGTAATGCGCAATGTTAGCCTTAGTAGCAATAATGGCTTGGGTGCCTTATTTGTAAAATCGGCCGGTAACGCTTTTAAATACTACGATACCTTTATTGGCGATAGCGAATTTCGCGTCTTGCCGTTTGAACAGCAGCAGCGTTTTAACAACGCCGGTTTGCCATTTCATAATGCTAATTTAAGCGCTGATAACAGTAGTTTCTGGAATTTAGTGGTGTCGGCTTACAACTCCAATGGCCGTTTGGCGTCGTACTCCTCTGTTGGGGCTAACGTGTTGTTAACCGCACCCGGTGGTGAGGCGGCTGGCCAGCAAGCTGGCATTATAACCACCGATCTTAGCGGTTGTGAAAACGGTTTTAATAGCACTTTCAGCAATACCGATCAGGCGCTACAAGTAAGTGGCTTAGACGCTAGCTGTGAAGCCACCGCGGCCATGTATGGCACTTCTGCGGCAGCGGCTGCAGTATCTGGTGCGGCTGCGCTTGTAATGTCGGCCAATCCGCAACTGGACGCAAGAACGGTAAAACATATTCTGGCAACAACAGCGCGTAAGATTGATGCCAACCACAGTGGTATTGACCTTAGCTTTACTGACAACAGTGGCAATCAGCTTAGTTACAATGCTATACCGGGCTGGCAGCAAAATGCAGCCGGCTATAACTTTCATTATTTTTATGGCTTGGGCACGGTAGATGTGGATGCGGCGGTAGCCATGGCATTGCAAACCACTGCGTCGTTACCGGCGCTGCAAATAGCCGGCTGGCACAGCAATAATACAGCGCTGACTATTCCGGATGCCAGTGTCGCCGGTGTGCAGGACAGTATGCAACTTACAGACAACCTGACTATAGAAGCGGTGCAGCTTAAGTTCAGCGTAACACATCAGCGTATGCGCGATTTAGCCATAGAGCTTATCTCTCCGGCCGGTACCCGCAGTGTGCTGCTAAGCCCGCGTACCGGTGTATTAAATGTCACCGGTGATACTGTGCATAACGCTGTGCTGCTAAGCCAGCATTTTTATGGCGAACCCGCTGCAGGCGAGTGGCAAATCCGCGTGCTTGATACCGACAGCGGCAACAGCCAAACCCTGGTGTACAACAAAGACACCGGTTTGCTGAGTATGAATGACACTAACAACAGCACCGACGGCATACTGCAGTCCTGGTCGCTGCGTGTGTATGGCCATTGATTAAGGAGCTTTTATGAAACCTGTTTATTTTTTATCTGCCTTAACTTTGGCATTTAGCATTACAGCGCCACTGCAGGCGCAGGCTGCCAGCGCCATTCAGCCCGGCAGTGCTATTTTGGCCAACCTGGCCAGCCAGCACAATAACGCAACTGCTTTACAGCCGGGCGATATACTCAGCGACAGCCAGAATGCAGCAGGTTATCAGCTAACCGGTGAACTGCTATTGCAACTGGCCCCCGATGCCGATTTTACGGCTCTTGCTGCTGGTTATAAGCTGCAGCTTAAGCATAGCTTTGGCGATATAGTGGTGGTGACATCACAAAATATAAACCTTACACAATTGCTGGCGCAGTTAAAGCAGGAATCAGGAATATTGCAAGTAAGCTATGACCTGCGGGAGTTGGGGTTAAGCCCAGATCCAGAAGTGAAAAACTTGCCTCCAATACCTTAAGCAGTAATTACACTGTTAGTGCTTTGCTCCAATACGTAACTTCACAGGCAAATTCAAGCCCCGCAAGGGGCTTTTTAGTCTTTATAAATCAATAGATTAAATCAGAAGGTTGTCGAAAGGTTTGCCCGTGTATAAGTAGCTAAAGTTGGCAGCAGTTAAGTTAGCTCAGCGAGACAGCATAATGACTACTGCACAACGACACAGCCAGATACCCGCTCATGCGTTAAACGATGACAGCCCCTGGGCAGATGAAAACAGTGCAACAGCAAGCCTGGATGTTGGTGGTTTTATTCAGTACCTGGCCGAGGCTGTTTTAATTGTCAGCCCGGATGGGGTGATTGAATGCGCCAATGCCAAGGCGGCGCTGTTGTTAAATTGTGTCGGAGCACCGCTTATAGGCCGCAAGTGGCAGCAGTTTTTAGTTAGCCGCTGCCAGCAGCAGTACGACGGCCTGGTGAATATGGTGGCCAAACGTATTTTGTCGCTGCAGGCGGGGCCGAGCGAAATGGCGGTGCGCTGTGCTGATGGCGAGATAAAAGACATTGAATTGTCGGTGTCGTTTTTACCTGAACCGCAGGCACATTTAGTGCTGGTAATGCGCGATTTAACCCGCTACAAAGCTGAATGTGAGCTGCTTAGGCTGCAGGCGTCTACCGACGCGCTAACCGGCCTGGCTAACCGGCGTGGCTTTGACGAGCAGCTGCAGCAGCAATGGCAACAGTGCACTGATGCCCGCCGGCCGCTAAGCGTCGTTATTATTGATATCGACTTTTTTAAACAGTTTAACGACCGCTACGGCCATATACAGGGCGATGCCTGCCTGCGTAAAGTCGCCGGTGCCATAGTGCAGGCGATGCCGGTGGATGGCAAAATGGCGGCGCGTTATGGTGGCGAAGAATTCGCGCTGATATTGCCAAACCACAATGAGATTAATGCATTAAAAGTTGCGCGGGACGTGCAACAGGCAGTGCGTCAGTTGCAGTTTACCGATGCCGGTTTACCGGCCACGCTTAGCGTATCGGTAAGCCAGGGCATAGCAACTGAAACCAATGGCCAGTACCGTACCAGCACGGCACTGTTGTGCGCCGCCGACACCGCGCTGTACCGTGCTAAAGCCGATGGCCGCGACTGTATTAATACCAGCAGCTAACCAACTGCCAGAGCTAGCCTGGCAGTTGACATCAGGCCCCTGTAGCGCCGTGCTACAGGGTGTTTTTGTATATCTTACCGTCTTTAATGATCAGTTTTAGGTTTTGCTGCGGATTAGCCAGTAGTTGAATATTGGCTAGCGGATCGCCGTCAACCAGTAATAAATCAGCCAGGGCGCCAGGCTCTACTACACCCAATTTACCTTTGTAAGGACTGCGCGGGCCGGATAATGCAAGTAGCTCTGCATTGACGCTGGTAGCCATTTTTAGCACTTCTGCTGCTGTGTACCAGCGGGTCATTTTTGCCAGTTGTGCGCCCTGGCGGGTTGTCAGTTTGGCATCGAATAACGAGTCGGTACCCCATGCTGTTTTCAGTTTGTATTTTTTCGCCAGTGCGATAGCGTTTTCGGTGCCCTGGGTCATTTGTATCTGTTTTGCCCGGTTTTCTGAGCCTGGCGGGAAA
Source organism: Rheinheimera muenzenbergensis (assembly GCF_036984005.1). Taxonomy (NCBI): domain Bacteria; kingdom Pseudomonadati; phylum Pseudomonadota; class Gammaproteobacteria; order Chromatiales; family Chromatiaceae; genus Rheinheimera; species Rheinheimera muenzenbergensis. Next base: position 295,998 of record NZ_JALAAR010000004.1, on the reverse strand, counting down.
GGGTTGGCATCTTCATCATCTAAAAACGGTTGAATACTTAGCCAGGTACCGTTTTTTGCCATCATTTTTGCCGTGGCTTCATCAATTAATTGGCCATGATCGATCACTTTAACACCGGCTTTAATGGCGGTTTGGATTGCCCGCGGTGTATAGGCATGCACAGTAACGTAAGTACCCCAGTTTTCTGCAGCATCAACGGCAGCTTTAAACTCGGCTTCGGTATATTGTGCTACATCCAGCGGGTCATAGTTTGATGACACGCCACCACCGGCTGCCAGTTTAATTTGCGATGCACCCAACATCAGTTGCTCGCGCACCCGTTTTAATACCTCATCGACACCATCGGCAATGGCTGCGCCGCCAACCCGTTCAGAGTAATGCAGGTGATCGGAAGAGGCGCGTGGTAGCTCGTGTAATTGGCGGTAGTCACCATGGCCGCTGGTTTGTGAGATCATCGCACCAGAAGGCCAGATACGCGGCCCGGCAATCAGGCCTTCGTCTATGCCGCGTTTAATACTGAACACCGGGCCAGCCAGATCACGCACACTGGTGAAACCGCGCATTAGGGTGTTATGCGCTTCCCGTGCGGCTAGCAGGTTAACATAGCCCTCGGCACCGTTTAGTGCCACATGCAGTGGTGTCGCTGTCATCATCATATGAAAGTGCGCGTCAATCAGCCCTGGCATTAGGGTGCGGCCACCGCCAGAGATTACGGTAGTCGTAGCATCCGCCTGTATTGGTGAGGTAGATACGTGCTGAATTACGTTGTTTTGGATTAACACATAAGACAGCTCGGACAAACGGCTATTTTTACCATCAAAAATTCGCACTTCTTGTAGCAGAATGTTGTTGTCCGCAGTCTGCTGTGCTGCTGGCTGAAAACTTAATATACTGCTTAAGCATAACAATAGTGAGCTAAACGAGCGGCTGATCAAGTGCATGAATGCCCTCCAAGGCGGGTTGAAAAGAGATAGGGTAGTGATGTTTTGCCTGTCACTAACAAGCAGTGTAGACAGTAAAATCAGGCTGCGTTTCTGATTTTGCTGTCGTTGAGCCGCCAAACCTTGCACTGCTTACTGAGTTTGTTCACTACTTATTTCGGCCGGTGCGGCCTAGCCGCTATCCCTAACCTTTTACAGTTAGCTACTGATTAGCTGCTGGTATAGGTAAAAATTCCATTTTCAGCACGTCAGTCTAATGCTATATTCCTGCAAAAATTGTTTATAAGGATGCGAACTTTGTTAAGAATAGTATTAGCGCTGGCGTTGTTGACGCTGCCTGCTGCAGCGACAGAGATCTACCGTTGGGTAGATGATAAAGGCCAGGTGCATTTTACCAGTAGCCCGCCACCCGAAGCGGCATCACGGGCGGAAGAGATAAATGTTAATTTCAACGTTGATGCACAAAGGCCGGCTGCCAGGGCCTCTTACGATGACGTTGATGACTACGACGGTGATGAAATGGATGACGCTGAGTCAGAAACAGAGCGGCCAAAAACGGCAGCAGATTTAAAGCGTGAGCAGCAGGATGAATGGCGCTACCAGTGCGAAAAAGCGGTAAAAACGGCAAAGTCAGAGTATGAGGTTGGCGTTGATGTGATTAAACGTAATCACAGCGGTGGCTATATTTCTGCAGATAAAATGAAACAACAGATTGATGGCCTGAGCGCGGCCAGTAAAAGTGTGTCGATGCACGAGTGTATCGGTAGTACGGGCGACAGAAAACGTGCTTATCAGTGTCTTGCTGATTACAAAGGCCTGAACAACTGCGGTTTTGGCTCTTTCCTTTGACACCGCCAGTTGCTTAATTGTCTTTGTCATAAATTTGTCTTGCGGCCGTGGTATAACTGCGGCCGCTATGACTAAAACCCTATATTTTTTACGCCACGCCACCGCAGACGTTATCCGGCCGAACCAGCTGGATATTGACCGTTGCCTGGTAGAGAAGGGCCGTTTACAGGCCCGCCGCGTTGCAGCTTTTATGCAGCGGCATAATCTCAGTGTGCAGCAGGTACTTAGCAGCCCTTACCCAAGAGCCATGCAAACTGCTGCCATTGTCTGTAAAGAGGCCGGTTTTACCGGTGCCAGCGAGCAAGCCTGGCTGGCGCTGGACACGCCTACCGCAGTGGCACTGGCCGAACTAAGCCGGCAATTACCTGAACTTGCTGAACATATCTTACTGGTAGGCCACGAGCCGGATTTTTCAGCTCTGATAAGCCGTTTGCTAAAGGTTGATACAGCAATACTGAATGTACGCAAGGCCTCGCTAAGCTGCATTAGCCTGAGGGCCAATTGCCAGCAAGCCCAGCTGCAATGGTCTGTTCCGGCGCGTTTTATGTAACCGGCTTTTTGCCGTAAGGCACCTTGCCTTTGTGCCACCGCTTAGGCACAGTGGACAAAACCGTTAACGCTTATTGCTATGCCTGAGTATCTGTTCGTTTATGGCACCTTACGTCAGGGTGCCAACCATCCCATGCACCAGCAGCTTATTGCACATGCCCGCTACGTTGCTATGGCGCGCTATCAGGCGTTGTTATATCAGGTTAGCTATTATCCCGCTGCTGTACCCTCAGATGATGCGGCGGCACAGGTAATAGGCGAGCTATATCAGCTGCTACAGCCAGAGCTATTACTGCCGCTGTTGGATCAGTACGAAGAATGCGGCCCCGGCTTTGCCCAGCCACAAGAGTATCGGCGTGAATTACAGCAGGTGACACTGGCTAACGGCGCTAGCCATAGCGCCTGGGTGTATATCTATAACCGCAGTACAGCCGGGCTGCGGTTAATAGCATCGGGCGATTTTCTGCATGCAGCCAAGCGCATGACTTAACCGGCTTTAAGCTGGATTTCAACCGAACGGTAGTACAGGGTGGTTAGCCCTTCAAAGCCGGAGTCGGTGCCAATAAATAACCAGATAGTGCCGTTGGCATCAGAAGTAAAGTTCAATGTTTGCACGCTGCTGGTTTCGATGGTTTTATCTTTGTACAGCGTAGCCTCGCAATTGGCTCCCTCAGTGGCAAGATTACCGATAACCTTAGCCTGGCTGCCGTTTTCTGCCTGATTGCCTTTGGGCACATTAAGGTAATAACCCACTTGCTTGGGTTCAATGTCGGCGTAACCAAACTTCAGATACACGGATTCACCCGGCGAGCCGCCAATACCCATGCAGCCGACACCGGCGTTAGATAACAGGTTTAACTTAAGCTTTGCCGTGTAACGGCTTGATGGCTGCAGGCCGCTGATTTTTCGCTTCATAAACATAAACAAATCATCACTGCGGTTATGGCCACTGATCATCAGGCCTTGCCCGCTAAAGCCTTGCGGCAGCGGCCTGATGCCGTGCTGCAATTGGTATATTTCGATATTCTCATAGTCGGCGGGGTAATCTGAGTAGCCGACCTGCCAACCGTGACTGCCAAGATTAAAATCGTAATGGTAGTTATCGCCGGACAGATCATCTATTTCGCAGCCTGTCATTAGTGCCAGGCAGCAGGCTAAGCTGGTAGTGCGCAGTAGTTGTTTCATATAAGCTTCCTGATTGTTGTTTTCAGTAGCCTATCGAGTTGTTATCGCAGCGGTTGTAAGAAATGGTGAGCTAACTGTGATAAGGCGTTACCAGCGGTAAGAATTGGTGCATTGTTGCTGTAATAAGGTATAAAAAAGGCCGCGACGCGGCCTTTTTGCATAAAAACAAGCGTTTGCTGTTAATGTCTGAAGTGACGTACGCCGGTAAATACCATTGCCATACCGTGCTCGTCTGCAGCGGCGATGACTTCAGCGTCGCGCATAGAGCCACCTGGCTGAATAACGGCGGTTATACCGGCAGCCGCTGCGGCGTCGATACCGTCGCGAAACGGGAAGAACGCATCTGAAGCCATTACCGAGCCTTTTACTTCCAGCTTTTCATCGGCCGCCTTAATGCCAGCGATTTTGGCGCTGTATACGCGGCTCATCTGGCCGGCGCCGACGCCAATGGTCATGCTGTCTTTTACATAAACAATAGCGTTGGATTTAACAAACTTGGCCACTTTCCAGCAGAACAGTAAGTCTGTTAACTCTTGCTCGGTTGGCTGGCGCTTGGTGACGACTTTTAAGTCGCTGGCGGCAACTTTGGCCTGATCGCGGTCTTGCAGCAGCATGCCGCCGTTTACCTGTTTGATATCCAGTGCCGGTGCAGCAGCGCTGAACTCGCCACATACCAGCAAGCGTACGTTTGGCTTGGTGCCTACCACGGCAACTGCCGCGTCGGTCGCTGATGGCGCAATAATTACCTCAACAAACTGACGGCTGACAATTTCTTCTGCCGTGGTTTCATCCAGCTCGCGGTTAAAGGCGATAATGCCGCCAAAAGCCGAGGTTGGGTCGGTCTGGTAGGCGCGGTTGTAGGCGGCAAGAATAGACTCGCCAATGGCCACACCGCACGGGTTGGCGTGTTTAACGATAACACAGGCCGGCTCAGCAAATTCTTTTACGCACTCCAGTGCCGCGTCGGTATCGGCGATATTGTTATACGACAACGCCTTGCCCTGCAGCTGCTTAGCTGTAGATACGCTGGCTTCAGTAGCGCCGTCCTGCACATAAAAGGCCGCACTCTGATGGCTGTTTTCGCCGTAACGTAAGTCTTGTTTCTTCACAAACTGGCTGTTAAAGGTGCGCGGGAACTTAGACGCAGGCTCTGTTGGCGTGTCGTAAGCGCTTAACATAGTGCCAAAGTAGTTGGCGATCATGCCATCGTACTGCGCAGTGTGTTCAAAAGCGCTGATTGCCAGGCTAAAACGGGTTGCGTGCGTGGTTGCGCCGCCGTTAGCCTGCATTTCGGCCAGCACCAGCCCGTAGTCTTTGGCATTAACAACAATGGTGACATCTTTATGATTTTTTGCCGCTGCGCGCACCATAGTCGGGCCGCCGATATCGATATTCTCTACCGCGTCTTCCAGCGTACAGCCGGCTTTCGCCACCGTGCTGGCAAACGGATACAGATTAACCACCACTAAGTCGATTGGGCCTATGTTGTTGTCGGCCATTACCGCTTCATCGACACCGCGGCGGGCTAAAATGCCACCGTGAATTTTCGGATGCAGGGTTTTTACCCGGCCGTCCATAATTTCCGGATGACCGGTATAATCAGAGACTTCAGTTACCTTAATGCCTTGCTCGGCCAGCAGTTTTGCCGTACCACCGGTAGAGAGGATATCAACCTGGGCCGCTTCAAGGGCGCGGGCAAATTCTACGATACCGGTTTTGTCGGACACACTTAGCAGTGCGCGGCGGATGGGTCTTAATGTCGTCATGCTTAGACTCTCATTTAGCTTGCAGAAATCGGTTAACCTTTTTACTGTCCTGAGTACCGAAGTTAATGCGGAATTAATGCGTAAAATTCCTCAGGTGCAGCCAATAAAAAAGCACCCGAAGGTGCTTAGTAGCGGGGCGAACCCCGCGTTGGCATTAGCTCATGCCGTACTGTTTTAATTTTTTACGCAGCGTACCACGGTTAATACCCATCAGATTAGCGGCGCGGGTTTGGTTACCGCGGGTATATTTCATTACCTCTTCCAGTAACGGACGCTCTAATTCTGATAACACCAGTTCGTACAGGTCATTCACGTCCTGACCGTTTAATTGCTGCAGGTAGTTAGCAACAGCTTTTTGAGCGGCAGTGCTCAAAGCCTGCGGCTTTTCCTGTGATTGTACGTTAGCGTTAGTAATAAATGGCGAAGTAACGTTCGAATTAAACATTGCTTTTCTCTTTTACGTTAGGTTGCTGCTAGTTGATAAAAATAGTCATTTAATGCATCAAGCTGCTGCTGAGCTAGCTCGATACCATTGAACTCACTACGAAACTGTCCGAGCGTGTCGTGCTCGGCTAAATACCAGCCCACATGTTTGCGGGCAATACGGGAACCGGCATGCTCACCATAAAGCTGGTGTAAACCCTGCACATGTTCCAGCATGATCTGGCGCACTTCGGCTATGCCGGGGGGCGCCAGTTTGTCGCCAGTGGCCAGGTAATGCGCCACTTCACGGAAAATCCACGGCCGGCCCTGTGCGGCTCTGCCAATCATAATGGCGTCAGCACCGGTGTAATCCAGCACATGGCGCGCTTTTTCCGGCCCGGTAATATCGCCATTGGCAATAACCGGGATCGACACACTTTGTTTAATGGCGCGGATGGTGTCATATTCCGCTTCACCTTTGTACATGCAGGCGCGGGTCCTGCCGTGTACTGCCAGCGCCTGTATGCCGTTATCTTCGGCAATACGGGCGATCTGAATACCGTTTCTGTGCTCAGGATCCCAGCCGGTGCGTATTTTTAAGGTCACCGGTACCTTAACCGCCGCCACCACAGCGCGCACAATCTGCTCAACTAACTCCGGATATTGCAACAATGCCGAGCCAGCCAGCTTCTTGTTCACTTTTTTTGCCGGGCATCCCATGTTGATGTCGATAATATCGGCACCGATATCAACATTGTATTGTGCTGCCTCAGCCATCTGCTGTGGATCCGCTCCGGCAATCTGCACCGAGCGAATACCAGATTCCTGACGGTGGCCCATGCGATTTTGTGATTTTTCGCTTTGCCATACCAAAGGATTGCTCGACAGCATCTCTGATACAGCTAAAGCGGCACCAAAGCGGCGGCAAAGCTCACGAAAAGTGTGATCTGTTACGCCAGCCATCGGAGCACAAATTACTTTGTTCGCTAATTGATATGGACCTATGCGCACCACGTAATCCAAGGCTCTACCCGTAAGGGGCGCTAAGTTTACGGATTTTTGCCGGCAAAGCAAAGGTTATTATTTAAACAAAAATGCAAATTTAACCGGCTTTGCGGTCTTGACATTCGCTAAACGGCTGAAAAATGGTGTTTTGTAAAGTTAGGATAACGCTTAGACGGCAGAATCAGTAAAGATAAATAGTCGGCTGTGTGTTTTGTAACCATAACAAAAAGGCCTTGCCAGGGGTTTGGCAAGGCCTTATAGCAGTAATAATTGCAGTTGTATGAGCGTTATTTGCGCTCGATACCGCTGCTACCGGCGACTGAAGAATGAATACTGTTCATAGTATTGCGGGCTTCTTCGCGGTCTGCTTCAATTTGTTCCCGGGTGCGGCAACGCTTGTTTTTCAGCATGCTGCCGGTGCTGCGGGTGTTTTGGCAGATCAGCTCAGCGTTATCTGAGCTACCTGTTGAGGCAGTTTGCGTGCCATCGCTGTTAGTTGCTGCAGTATTTGCTGAGCCTGCGCATCCTTGTGTGAGTGCCGCAAGCATAGCGGCTAATAGTATTTTCTTATACATTGGTTTGGCTCCTGTGGTTAAATTGTGAACAAGGTCAAATTACCCGTAACCGCACTTTATTGCAACCGCCACATTGCCGGATTGTAAAATTAAATTGTAAAAATTCGTTACTCTGCTTAAGTGCCCAACCAATCGACCTGGCCGCGCGCCTGACGCCGTTTGATCATCAGTTCTTCAATAAGCGGCGTTAATATCAGCTCCATGGCCAGGCCCATTTTGCCGCCGGGCACCACCAGCGTATTGACCCGCGACATAAAAGAGCCCTGGATCATTTGCAGGTAATAGGGGAAATCGACATGTTTAATGCCGCGAAAGCGGATCACGACAAAACTTTCATCCAGCGACGGTATGTCTTTGGCGCTGAAGGGGTTAGAAGTATCAACCGTAGGTACGCGTTGAAAATTAATATGGGTACGGGAAAATTGCGGCGTAATATGATTGATATAATCGTCCATGCTGCGCACTATGCTGGCTTGCACGGCCTCGCGACTATGACCCCGCTGCGAGGTATCGCGGATAATTTTTTGGATCCACTCGAGGTTGACAATAGGCACCATGCCTATTAGCAAGTCGACATGCTGGGCGACATTGTGCTCGTCTGTTACCGCGCCGCCATGCAGGCCTTCATAAAACAGCAGATCGGTGTTTGGCCGCAAATCCTGCCAGGGGGTAAAGGTACCGGGTAGTTGATTGTACGGCACCGCTTCATCAAAGGTGTGCAAATAATGGCGGATCTTGCCACTGCCGCTATCGCCGTAACTGGCAAAAAAAGTCTCCAGCGCGCCAAAGTCATTCGCTTCCGGGCCAAAATAGCTGATGTGGCGGCCTTCGTCTTTCGCTTTACGGATCGCCACTTCCATTTCCGGCCGGCTAAAACGGTGAAAGCAGTCGCCTTCAACAAAGGCGGCATCAATACCCAGAGTACGGAAGATATGCTGAAAAGCGATAGTCGTAGTAGTAGTACCTGCACCAGAGGAGCCGGTAATGGCAATAATCGGGTTTTTATGAGACATAGCGTCGGCTCGGTAACTTAACTGAACCTCACCTTAAAGCAACAGCTAAAGCCGGCGCAATAGTTTTTGTTATTCAGTTGCCGGCAGACAGGCTTACTGCCTGCCAGCGTTGTTGCTTAAAAGCTAAAGGTGGCCAGAACCGGATCATGATCGGACGAGCGGTACGGTGTCGGCGCATACAGCTGCTGTTGCTGGGCCGGGCTCTTGTATTCCAGATTGTAATCCAGTATCGCGGGCTCATCAGCATTGATGGCCCAGTGCTGCAGCTGTATCAGCTTTGCAGCCAGCGCCGGGCTGGCCAGTGCATGGTCGAGCGAGCCGCTGCGGCCACGATAAACGTAAGAATACTGTTGGCCATCAGCTGCGCTTAAGTACTGCCAGTTTTGTTGTTGTAGCGCCCGCAGCGGATCTTCCTGCCGATAGGCATTTAAATCACCCAAAATAAGCTGTTTATCTGTTTTAACTCCGGTGGGGGCTGTCGCCAGCCACTGGCTGAGTGCTTTAGCCGACACTGTACGCAACTGGTTCCAGCAGGCCTGGCCATCCTGCTGATCAGCATTGGCATCGGAGGGGTTTTTCGGACAGCTACCCTTAGATTTAAAGTGGTTAATGCTAACGGTTACCAGCTCGTTTGATGCCAGATGGCGAAAGCTTTGTGCCAGTGGCGGCCGGCTACCCCAATCAAAAGGTTTGTCCAGTAACATCGCCGCTTTGCCCTCAACACTGACGGTGGACGGCCGGTATAATAGTGCCACTTTAATCGCATCGTTACCGGGTTGTTCGCTGGTGATAATAAAGCGGTAAGGTTTTGCTGCAACTTTATTCAGTGCTGCAGTTAGCTGGGCTAACGCGCCTTTGGGGCTGTAGCCGTTGTTTTCTACTTCCAGCAGACCGATTACATCGGCGTCCAGCGCCGCCAGAGCGCTAATGGTTTTGGCTTGCTGACGCTCAAACTCAGTCGCATTACTGGCACCGCGCCGGGTTGGAAATACCGGCTGTTGACCTTCGCCATTAAAGTAATTCAATACGTTGAAGCTGGCGACACGTAATGCCTTGGCTGGTTTGGCCTCGGGGGCACCAGGCCTTGGGTTAGTCTGGCTAAACTGTGGTGTCACGGTTGGCACCAGGCGGTAGCCGCGTGCATCTTGCAGCAGGACGCCGGTTACGCCAGACACGCTGTCACCTACCCGTAAGCTTTGATTGGCCGTCAGGCTGAATTTGCCGAAGGTTATCGGGTCCGGGTTTTGTATCGTCGAGGCATCGTCCAGCACCAACATGTGGCGCTGTTGTTGCGTCTGGTAAAGCCCGGCAGCCGCTTTGCCTGGCAGCATAATATCGGTTGGCACCATTAAGCGGCTGGCGGCCAGTGTGATTTCGCCGTAACGGGCCAGGTCGTAGCTATCGTTTACTGTCAGTGTCTGTTCAAGCTGGAGCAGGGCACCTTCTAGTTGCTCCCAGTTTTGGCCCTCAGGCAGCGGCATGCGCAGTGTTGCCGGTTGAACGGGCAGCCCCTGCTGACAGAGTTTAATGTCGGTGATCTGGCTCAGGCTGGTTAAGTTATTGTGCTCAACCACTGTACCTTTAATTTGCAGCAGTTGTCCGGTTTGATAAATGGCTGCTGCGGTTGCATCGGCGATAAACAGACTGTTGGCTGTGCTGCTATGACGGTTGTCTGTGACATTGTTCTCTGTGACATTGTTCTCTGTGAATTTGTTGTCTGCGCCGCGCAGCACAATGCCGGCAGCGGGGCTGTTTTGAAACAACACCGCTGTTACCACACCCTGAGTGCTCAGTTGTTGTCCGCTAAGCGGGCTGCTGTCGCCGGTACCCTGAATGTCACGAATCGCCGTAAATTCGGCGTCACAGATCGCCAGGGCTTGAGCGCTGCACAGCAGGGCAGCAAGTGCAGATAAAGAAAAGCAGCTGAATTTCATGAGGATATTTCCGGGCTAAAATTGCAGCCTAGCCTGCGGCGATGAACTGCAAATGACAATAACAATACGTTGGTTAACCGGCTTGTCGCGCCAGAACAGGCTGTTACTGCGAACAGTAACAGCGCTTAAACATTAGTTTTTTTCGCGGGCAATGGCACGGTAGCCTATGTCGGTGCGGCAAAACATGCCGTCCCAGCTTATTTTATCTGCCAGTTGGTAAGCCGCCTGCTGCGCAGCGGTCACGTTGGCACCTAAGGCCGTGGCGCAGAGTACCCGGCCACCATTGGTTACGACCTGGCCATCTTTTAACTCTGTACCGGCATGAAATACCTTGGCTATAGCCGAGTCGGCGCCATCCAAACCTGTGATCACTTTACCTTTGGCATAACTGTCAGGATAACCACCGGCAGCCAGCACCACGCCAATAGCGGCATCCTGCGTAAAGTTAATCTGTTTATCTGCCAAGGCAGTCTTGGTGGCCGCTAAGCACAGCTCTACCAGGTCTGACTGTAAACGCAACATAATCGGCTGGGTTTCCGGATCGCCGAAGCGGCAGTTAAATTCCAGCACCTTGGCGCTGCCATCGGGCGCTATCATTAAACCGGCATATAAAAAGCCGGTAAAAACGGTGCCTTCGCTGGCCATGCCGTTCACTGTTGGGTAAATCACGTGTTGCATCACCCAATCATGTACTGCAGGCGTAACCACCGGAGCTGGCGAGTAAGCGCCCATGCCGCCGGTGTTCGGGCCTTTATCGCCATTGTCACGGGCTTTGTGATCTTGCGATGAGGCAAACGGCAGGGCCGTTTTGCCATCAACCATCACGATAAAGGACGCTTCTTCTCCGGTTAAGAACTCTTCAACGACCACCCGGCTGCCGGCATCACCAAACTTATTGCCGGATAACATATCGTCAATGGCGGCGTCAGCTTCCTGCTGGCTCTGCGCAATAATTACGCCTTTACCTGCCGCCAGGCCATCGGCTTTAATTACTACCGGCAGGCCCAGGGTTTGCGCAAAGGCTTTAGCCGGCGCAGTGTCGGTAAATGTCTGGTAAGCGGCGGTGGGGATTTGGTGGCGGGCTAAAAAGTCTTTCGCAAAAGCTTTAGAGCTTTCCAGCTGGGCTGCAGCCTGGGTTGGGCCGAAAATGGCCAGACCTTCGGCGCGAAATGCATCTACCACGCCTTTTGCCAGAGGGGCTTCCGGGCCAACAATAGTCAGCGCTATGTCTTCAGCTTTAGCAAACGCCAGCAGCGCAGCAACATCATCCGCGGCGATAGCGACATTGTGCAAATTAGCTTCGCGGCCGGTGCCGGCATTTCCCGGCGCGACAAATACCTGACTCGCCAGAGGAGACTGTGCTGCTTTCCAGGCCAGAGCATGCTCGCGGCCACCGCCGCCAATTACCAGTACTTTCATTTAACTTTCCGTCAATTATACAAAATATTATTTAGCCATTGGCTTACGAAACTTCAGTGTCATGCGGTCGCTTTCGCCAATCGCCAGATATTTTTCTCTGTCCTGCTCTTTTAACCGCAGCACAGGGGGCAGGCTCCAGACACCGCCAGGGTGATCAGCACTGTCTTTCGGGTTAGCATTGATATCGCTTTGTGCTTCTAAAACAAAACCGGCCTGCTGTGCCAGTTTCACCGTCAGTTTTTCCGGGAAATAGCCGGACTTTATCCAGTCACCAACCATTTTGTCCTCTGGCAGCCGATGCTCTACTACGCCCAGCACACCACCGGGTTTAAGCGCGCTGTAAAACTGTTTAAAGCTGTTGAGCAAGGCGTCTTCACCACCCTGGTTATACCAGTTATGCAAGTTACGGAAGGTCAGCACGACGTCAGCACTACCTGCCGGTGCTATGGTATTACTATTGGTTGGTGCAAATTCAGTTAGCTGCACACGGCTAAATACCGGGTTGGCAGCCAGTTTTTCTACAAAGCCGGCGCGGCTGCGTTTGTAGTAGTCTGATGTGCTGTCGGCCGGAAAGTGCGCAGCATATAAGGTGCCATGTGCTGCCAGTAACGGGGCCAGAATTTCGGTATACCAGCCGCCGCCGGGGGAAATTTCAACAACGGTGCTGTTTGGCGTTACGTCAAAAAACGCCAGCGTGGCGGCCGGGTTACGGTATTTGTCGCGCTCGGCGTTGGCAGCAGTGCGGCTGGGATGATCAACCGCCAGTTGTAAGGCTTCGGTGTTGCTGTCAGCGCTCGACAGCGGGCTTAACAGTAAAGCAGATAACGCAACGGCAAGTTTTATTGTTTTCATGTTCGCGGTTCCCTGTTGTTAAAGTGGCGCTAGTGTAGCAAAACAAAGCAGAAAAAGCAGGCGGGCTGATCGCTTAATCGGCCACTGTTAGATGGCCAGACTGCTATTTTCTCATCAACAATTGCTTTTGGCTGTGGTAGAATGCCCGCCCTTTAACGCGGGAAGCCTTATGTTAGACCAGATCCGAATTATTCTTGTTGGCACTACCCACACCGGCAATATTGGCTCGGTAGCCCGTGCTATGAAAACCATGGGCCTGTCACAACTGTATTTAGTGGCACCTAAAGAGCTGCCCGATGGCCAGGCCTATGCCTTATCTGCGGGTGCCAGTGATATTCTGGCCAATGCCAAAGTATTTGATACCCTGCAACAGGCTATAACAGATTGCCCGTTAGTGGTTGGCAGCAGTGCGCGTTCACGCACCTTAAGCTGGCCAATGCTGGAGCCGCGTGAATGTGGCATTAAAGCCGTGCAGGAAGGCGCAAAGCATCCGGTAGCGCTGGTGTTTGGCCGTGAAAGCAGCGGTTTAACTAACGAAGAGCTGCAGCTGTGCAACTATCATGTCTGCATAGCCGCCAACCCGGAGTACAGCTCATTAAATCTGGCGATGGCGGTGCAGATCGTAACCTATGAAGTACGTATGGCCTGGTTGCAACAGCAGTCGCAGCAACAATCGCAGCCTGTGTCAGACGACGAGGTGGCTTATCCGAGCAATGAGCAAATGCTGAATTTTTATCAGCATTTAGAAGATACGTTAAATGAAACCGGCTTTATTATTAAGCAACACCCCGGCGTAGTAATGACCAAACTCAAGCGGCTGTTTACCCGGGCACGGCCGGAAGAAGCCGAATATAACATACTGCGCGGCATCCTAACCTCGGTGCAGCGTTTTGGCCGCAAGGCTCAGGGCGAGAAGGAGTAAGGCATGTTTTCTGGTATCAAAGAAGATATCAAAAGTGTGTTTGAGCGTGATCCGGCCGCGCGCAGCAGCTTTGAAGTTTTAACCAATTACCCCGGCCTGCATGCTATCTGGTGGCATCGCGTCAGCCATAAATTGTGGCGGGCCAACTGGAAATGGCTGGCACGCTTTTTAAGCACCATAGCGCGCTGGTTAACCGGGGTAGAAATTCATCCGGGCGCCAAAATTGGCCGGCGCTTTTTTATTGACCACGGCATGGGCGTTGTCATCGGTGAAACAGCTGAGATTGGCGATGATGTTACGTTGTACCATGGTGTCACGCTGGGCGGTACCAGTTGGAACCCGGGTAAGCGCCACCCTACTTTAGCCAATGGCGTAGTTATTGGTGCCGGTGCCAAAGTACTGGGGCCGTTACAGGTTGGCGAAAATGCCCGTATTGGTTCTAATGCGGTGGTGGTTAAAGATGTACCGGCCGGCGCTACTGTAGTCGGTATTCCCGGCCGTATTGTCGCCAGGGCAGACGCTGAGGTGAGTGCAGAGCGCAAACAACTGGCGCAGAAGTTTGGCTTTGATGCTTACGCCGTTTCGGCCGACAACCCGGACCCGGTAGCCAATGCTATTGGCCGCATGCTGGACCATATCCAGTTGCTGGATACCAAAGTAGGTGAGTTGTGCCACAGCGTAAACCAGCTCGGTGGCAATGTCTGTGAAGAAGTCCCTACCGTTACCATTGATGAAGAAGATTTTAAGCTGGCAGAAAAGCGCGCGGCAGAAGCACGCAAACGTGACGTTGAAGCCTTCGATCCTAACATCTAGTTAAACACCGGATTGAACCTTAGCGCACAATACCCGACTAAAATACTAGGCTATTAATACTTGACTAAAATAGTCAGGAAAGTACAATAGCGCCAATATTTTCGGGGGGCAAACTATGCGACTGACATCGAAAGGCCGCTACGCGGTAACGGCTATGCTGGACGTGGCTTTGCATACCAGCAGTGGCCCAGTGCCGCTGGCTGATATTTCCGAGCGTCAGGGTATTTCGCTGTCCTATCTGGAGCAACTGTTTGCCCGTCTGCGTAAGCAAGGGTTAGTCAGCAGCGTACGTGGCCCGGGTGGCGGCTATCAGTTAGGCCGTGAAGCTGGCCAAATCTCAGTGTCGGACGTGATCAGTGCGGTAGATGAGTCGGTCGATGCCACCCGCTGTCAGGGCAAGTCAGATTGCCATAGCGGTACCCGCTGCTTAACCCACACGCTGTGGAGCGATTTAAGCAACCGTATTGAAGATTTTCTTACCAGTATTACGCTGGGTGAGCTGGTTAACCAGCAAGATGTACAACACGTGGCAAAGCGGCAAAAAAACCGCATTGTGAAAAACCCGGCAACTGATATCGAAGTCAGCTGCCAGCTGTAGGCAACACGGAGCAAACAATGAAGCTACCTATTTATCTGGACTATGCTGCAACTACCCCGGTCGATCCGCGGGTAGCAGAGAAGATGATGCAGTTTTTAACGATGGACGGTGAGTTTGGTAACCCGGCCTCGCGCTCGCATCGCTTTGGCTGGCAGGCAGAAGAAGCGGTAGAAATTGCCCGTAGCCAGATTGCTGAACTGGTTAACGCTGACCCGCGTGAAATTGTATTTACCTCCGGTGCGACAGAATCAAATAACCTGGCAATTAAAGGCGCTGCCGACTTTTACCGTAAAAAAGGCAAACACCTGATTACGGTAAAAACCGAGCATAAAGCGACCTTAGATACTATGCGACAGCTGGAGCGCGAAGGTTACGACGTAACCTATCTGGAGCCGCAAACCGACGGTTTGATCACCCTTGCCATGCTGGAAGCGGCCATTCGCCCTGACACCAGCGTGATTAGCGTAATGTTTGTAAATAACGAAATTGGTGTGGTGCAGGACATCGCCGCTATCGGCGAGCTGTGTCGTAGCAAAGGTATTATTTTTCATGTTGACGCTGCTCAGGCGGCCGGCAAGATAGATATTGACCTGCAGGCATTAAAAGTCGACCTAATGTCATTTTCAGCCCACAAAGCCTACGGCCCTAAAGGTATAGGTGCTCTTTTTGTGCGCCGTAAACCACGTATCCGCTTAGAAGCGCAGATGCACGGTGGTGGCCACGAACGTGGTATGCGCTCAGGTACGTTACCAACGCACCAGATCGTGGGCATGGGCGAAGCATTCCGTATTGCTAAGCTGGAAATGCATGACGAAATTCAGCGCATCAGCGTACTGCGTGATCGTTTATTAAACGGTGTTAAAGATATCGAACAGGTATTTTTAAACGGTAACCGCGAACAACGCGTACCGCAGATCACCAATATCAGCTTTAACTACGTTGAAGGTGAGTCACTGATAATGGCTTTAAAAGATATCGCTGTGTCGTCAGGTTCGGCCTGTACCTCAGCCAGTTTAGAGCCATCTTATGTATTGCGTGCTTTAGGCATGAGCGACGAACTGGCACACAGTTCTATCCGTTTTAGCATTGGCCGCTTTACGACTGAACAGCAGATCGACCATACGATTAAAATAGTGCATCAGGCGATAGAAAAACTGCGCGCAATGTCACCGTTGTGGGATATGTACAAAGACGGTATCGATTTAAACACTGTGGCCTGGGTTGCGCACTAAGCGCACTGGCTGCATAAGAGGTAACTATCATGGCATACAGTAATAAAGTCATCGACCACTATGAAAACCCGCGTAACGTTGGTTCTTTTGATAAAGACGAAGCTGGTGTAGCGACTGGTATGGTTGGCGCTCCGGCGTGCGGCGATGTAATGAAACTACAAATTAAGGTTAATAATCAAGGCATTATTGAAGATGCCAAGTTTAAAACCTATGGTTGCGGCAGTGCCATTGCCTCCAGCTCACTGGTAACTGAGTGGGTAAAAGGCAAAAGCCTGGATGAAGCTCAGCTGATTAAAAATACTGACATTGCTCAGGAGCTGGCATTGCCTCCGGTAAAAATTCACTGCTCCATTTTAGCAGAAGATGCCATTAAAGCCGCTATTGCCGATTATAAGCAAAAGCAGGGGAGTTAAGGGTTTATGGCCATTTCGATGACAACGGCTGCTGCTGAACGGGTACGCAGCTTTTTGCATAACCGCGGCAAAGGTATAGGTTTGCGGGTCGGCGTAAAAACCACCGGCTGCTCTGGCCTGGCGTATGTGCTGGAGTTCGTTGATACATTGAACGACGATGATCAGGTGTTTGAACATGACGACCTGAAGTTAATTGTTGATGGCAAAAGTCTGGTGTATATCGACGGTACACAACTGGATTTTACCAAAGAAGGTTTAAACGAAGGCTTTAAGTTTAACAACCCGAACGTCAATGGCGAATGTGGTTGTGGCGAAAGTTTTACCGTATAAAACTGTAAGGGCCGGATGAACTATTTTCAGTTGTTTCAGCTGCCGGAAAAATTCGATCTCGATTTAACCGAGCTCGGATCGCGCTATCTCAGATTGCAAAAGCAGTTTCATCCCGACCAGCATGCTGCCGGCTCAGAGCGCGATAAACTGCTGGCCGTGCAGCATACGGCCAATATCAACGATGCTTATCACAGCCTTAAGCAGCCGTTATTGCGGGCTGAACACTTGCTGGCGCTACGCGGGCTAAAAATCAGCCAGGAGCAACGCAGCTTTACCGATCCGGCCTTCCTGATGCAACAGATGGAACTGCGTGAACAATTGGCAGACATTGAACACAGTGATGATGCCGACGCCGTGATAGTGAATATTGGACAACTGCTACAGCAACAAAAAAAACAATTACAGCAGCAGTTAGCAACGGCGCTCGATGCCGTCAGCCATGAGCAGGACCAGTTGGCTGCCGAGCTTATTCGTAAACTAAAATTCTTTTATAAGCTTGAGCAGGAGCTTGAGCTTATCGAACAGCAACTACAAGACTAAACAACACTATGGCGTTATTACAGATCGCAGAGCCCGGACAAAGCGCTGCGCCGCATCAGCACAAGCTGGCGGCCGGTATTGATCTTGGCACCACCAATTCATTAGTCGCTACTGTGCGCAGCGGCGAAGCTAACACGCTGAAAAATACCCAGGGCCGCGATATGCTGCCCTCAGTAGTGCGCTACAGCGCTGAAGGCGTAACCGTGGGTGATGCGGCTATGCAGGCCGCCGACAGCGATGCTGAAAATACCATAGTGTCGGTGAAGCGCTTAATGGGTAAAGGCTATAGCGAAACGCTGGCGCTAAATGACAAAGTTCCTTACCGGCTGGTTGATCAACAGGGATTGGTCGCGATAGACACTGCACTGGGCGTAAAAAATCCGGTAGAGGTGTCGGCTGAAATTCTGGCTACCTTGGCTAATACTGCCAGTGCAACCCTCGGTGGCGAGCTAAATGGTGTGGTGATTACCGTGCCGGCTTATTTTGATGATGCCCAGCGCCAGGCCACCAAGGATGCCGCTAAGCTGGCAGGTTTAACCGTATTGCGTTTGCTGAACGAACCCACAGCCGCTGCACTGGCCTACGGCCTTGATTCTGGCCAGGAAGGCGTTATTGCCGTGTACGATTTAGGCGGTGGCACCTTTGATATTTCTATCTTACGGTTGCGTCGCGGCGTATTTGAAGTGCTGGCTACCGGCGGTGATTCCGCGCTGGGTGGGGATGACTTTGATCATGCGTTGGTTAGCTGGATGCAACAGCAAGCCGGTGTCAGCAACCTTAGCCATCAACAAATGCGCCAGTATTTAACGCTGGCCCGTTCGGTTAAAGAGCAACTTAGTGCCACCGACACAGTAAACTTTAGCCTGCCTGGCACGCAGCAGCAGGCTGAGCTTAGCCGGGCTGAGTTTAACCAGTTAATTAGCCCCTTAGTGAAGAAAACCAGCCGGGCTTGCCGTCAGGTACTGCGGGATGCCGGCTTAACGGCTGTTGATATTGCTACCGTTGTAATGGTTGGCGGTTCAACCCGGGTGCCTTTAGTGCGCAGCGAAGTGGCAGCATTTTTTGGCTCTGAGCCACTGACGTCAATAGACCCGGATAAGGTCGTGGCGTTGGGCGCAGCTATTCAGGCTAACGTACTGGTGGGCAACAAAGCCGAAGCTGACACCCTGTTACTGGACGTGATCCCGTTGTCGCTGGGCCTGGAAACTATGGGCGGGCTTACCGAAAAAATTATCCCGCGTAATACCGTGATACCCGTGGCACGGGCGCAGGAATTTACCACCTTTAAAGATGGCCAGACTGCGATGGCGCTGCATGTGGTGCAGGGTGAGCGTGAACTGGTAGAGAACTGTCGTTCTCTGGCGCGCTTTGAACTGCGGGGTATACCGCCAATGCCGGCTGGTGGCGCTCATATCCGCGTCACCTTTCAGGTTGATGCAGATGGCTTACTCAGTGTCAGCGCTCAGGAAAAGTCGACCGGAGTGCAGGCCAATATTCAGGTGAAGCCGTCATACGGCCTTAGCGATGATCAGGTGGCTGACATGCTTAAAGGCTCAATGCAGTATGCCCGTCAGGACATGCAACAACGGCTGTTGCGTGAGCAACAAGTCGAAGCCGAACGGGTACTTGAAGCTGTGGGCCAGGCGTTAAAAGCCGATGCAGCACTGCTTAGCGCAGCAGAATTTGCCAGCATTGAACAGGCACTGGCGCAACTGGCAAAAATTAAGCAAGGTGACGATACGGCTGCCATTAAAGCCGCCATTGAACACACCAATACATTAACCGATGATTTTGCCGCCCGGCGTATGGACCAATCTATCCGTCTGGCGCTAAAAGGCCATAACGTGGACGAGGTATAACAGATGCCACAAATCGTATTTTTACCCCATGCCCAGCTGTGCCCTGAAGGTGCCGCACTGGAGGCGAAAACCGGTGAAACAGTGTTGGATGTGGCGCTGCGTAACGGTATCTCTATTGAACATGCCTGTGAGAAATCCTGCGCCTGTACTACCTGTCACGTTATCGTGCGGGAAGGTTTTTATTCGCTGAATGAAAGTGAAGAACTGGAAGACGATATGCTGGATAAAGCCTGGGGGCTGGAACCTGAATCGCGGCTGGGCTGTCAGGCGCGGATCGCCGATGAAGATCTGGTGGTCGAAATTCCAAAATACACCGTAAACATGGTCAGTGAAGGCCATTAAGTACAACAAAGTATAAAAAAACGGCCAGCCTGGCCGTTTTTTTATGCAATTAACTGATCTAACTTAATAAAAAACTAATGTTGGCTGGAGAATCAGCAAAATTCAGCTAGGATCAGTAAGACATCGATAACGTACGGAGTAACTATGATAAAAAAATCTGTTCTGGCACTGGCACTTGCCGGGCTACTGAGCTCCCCGGCTTATGCCGACGTGACTATTAACGGTTTTGCTTCAATCAAAGCGGGTATGACAACCGGTAGTAATGACACTTTGTACGGTTATGCTGATGATCTCGATTTTAAAAATGAGAGTTTAATGGCATTACAGGTACGCTCTGATCTGGGCGAAAAGCTGTCGGTGACGGCGCAATTAATGGGGCGTGGTAACAACGATTTTGACATTGGCTTTGAATGGGCATTTTTAACCTATGAGCTGACCGACAATATGCGTATTAATGCCGGTCGGTTGCGCACACCGTTTTATAAATACTCCGACTATATGGATGTTGGCTACGCTTACGACTGGAGCCGGGTGCCGCAAAGTGTTTACAGTCTGGGTTTTGACAATATAGAGGGCATCTCGCTTTATCGTACCGCGCAGCTCGGCAGCTTTGACTCCACATTACAACTTATTTTTGGTGCCTACAGCGGCAATATCAGTTTGGCGGGCAGTGCAGCCAGTGCAAAAATTGACAGTATAGCCGGTATCACCTGGGAACTGGGACAGGACTGGTTTAATTTACGGGCCGCATACCTGAGCGGTAAAGTGACGATTGATGCGCCGGCATTACAGCCATTATTGGGTGGTCTGCAGCAAGTAGGCTTACCGCAGGTCGCAACATCAGTAGACTTTGCAGATGATAAAGGCGTATTTATTGGCTTGGGTGCGACTATTGACCGGAACAACCTGATTGCGGTATTCGAATTTAACAAAGTAGATGTTGAGGATACCTTCTTTGCGGAACGGGAAAACTATTATCTGTCGGTAGGTTACCGGTTTGACACTATAACGCCATATGTGTCGTTTGAGCGCGAAGAGCATAGCAGCAAAGCTGAGATCTATCAGCCGCTAACCACGGCATTGCCACCACAGTTGTTATTGCCGTTGATTGGCACGGTAGAATCTTTAGCCTTTGAAGCCGACACTTTTAATATTGGTATGCGCTATGATTTTCATCCGTCTGCCGCTTTTAAAGCGCAGTTCAGTTCACAAAAAGACAAAATCCAAAATGACCGCAGTGGCTTAATCACTGTTGGTGTTGATCTTGTGTTCTAAGGAGCGACTATGCGATTTCTGACTACTTTTGTTCTAATCCTTGGTTTCACAACGGCACTGGCACAGGCTGAGATTGCTGTTGTGGTTAATCCGGCTAATGCCAATGCAGTATCTACCGATGATTTAAACCGGTTGTTTTTAGGCCGGGCGTCCAGCTTCGCTGATGGCAGCAAGGCAACGCCGTTAAATCTGGCAGAGGGCCAGGCAGCCCGTGAAGAATTCGATAGCAAGGTACTTAACCGCTCGTCAGCGCAGCTGAAAGCCTACTGGTCAAAACTGGTGTTTACCGGCAAGGGCACGCCACCAAAAGAGCTGGCAGATGATGCTGCCGTTAAAGCTGCCGTGGCAGGCGATAGCACGGCAATTGGTTATATAAGCAGTGGTAGCGTCGACGGTAGCGTCAAGGTTGTCGCAACCTTTTAAATTGCTGCCTTAATCTGCTAAAACTGTCATCTATAGCCGCAACACTAAGTTGCGGCTTTTTTATCGGCAAAAATAGGTTTTTTAATACAACTAGCGTATAATTTGCCGCCTTAAAATTTAATCAGTTAGTTTAACTAATCTTTTAATCAGGAGCCTGTTATGGCGTTAGAACGCACTTTTTCAATTATCAAGCCGGATGCTGTTGCAAAAAACGTAATCGGTGCGATTTACAACCGCTTTGAATCTGCCGGTTTACGTATCGTTGCAGCTAAGATGCTACACTTAAGCCGCGAACAGGCTGAAGGTTTTTACGCTGAACACAAAGAGCGTCCGTTCTTTGCTGCTTTAGTATCTTTCATGACGTCTGGCCCGGTAATGGTTCAGGTGTTAGAAGGTGAAGATGCGGTACGTAAGAACCGTGAAATCATGGGCGCAACTAACCCTAAAGATGCGACTGCCGGTACTTTACGCGCAGACTACGCTGCCAGCATTGACGAAAATGCGGTACACGGTTCAGATGCAGCAGCGTCTGCGGCACGCGAAATTGCTTACTTCTTCACAGAAGCTGAGCTGTGTGCCCGTACCCGTTAAGCGTTAATCGCCTGCGGTAACGGACTAAGGGGGCAGCAGCCCCCTTAGTGCATGTTGGTACAGTGTTTTATGGCTATTGTTTATAGTAGTAAGGAGCGGTCGGCTAATGACTGAACAGCAAAACAAAATTAATTTACTCGATTTAACGCGCAGCGAGATGCAGGCGTTTTTTGTTGAGCTGGGTGAAAAACCGTTCCGCGCTGATCAGGTAATGAAGTGGATTTACCACTTCTGCGTCGATGATTTCGACAAGATGAGCAATATCAATAAAGTACTGCGTGAGAAACTCAAAGCACGTTGCGTGATTGAAGCACCTGTCGTGGTAACCCGGCAAGATAGCAGTGACGGCACCATCAAGTTTGTTATGGGCCTGAGCGGTGGCCAGGAAGTTGAAACGGTGTGGATCCCGGAAAAAGACCGCCGGACTCTGTGTGTATCTTCACAGGTTGGCTGCGCGCTGGATTGTTCATTTTGCTCTACGGCGCAGCAGGGGTTTAACCGCAATCTTACCGTATCTGAAATTATCGGTCAGGTCTGGCGGGTGGCGCAGATTATCGGCAGCTATGGCGATACCGGTGATAAACCTGTCACTAACGTGGTGATGATGGGCATGGGCGAGCCGTTACTTAATTTGAATAATGTCGTTCCGGCCATGGAACTGATGCTGGAAGATTTCGGCTTTGGCTTATCCAAGCGCCGTGTCACCTTAAGTACTTCTGGTGTAGTACCGGCCTTAGAACTATTACGGGATAAGATCGATGTTGCCCTGGCAATTTCGTTACATGCACCCAATAACGAACTGCGTAATGAGCTGGTGCCGGTTAACCGCAAATATCCGATGGAAGAGTTTTTAGCGGCTTCAAGGCGTTATGTGGCGAACTCTAAAGCCAATGACAAGGTCACAGTAGAGTATGTCATGCTGGACGGTGTAAACGACAGTATGGAACAGGCGCATGAGTTGGCGCAGGCATTAAAAGACACGCCGTCGAAGATTAACCTGATCCCATTCAACCCTTATCCGGGGTCGCCGTACAAACGTTCGAGTAATTCGCGGATTGACAGATTTAACAAAGTCTTACAAGAATACGGCTTTACTGTTATTGTACGCAAAACCCGCGGTGATGATATAGATGCCGCCTGCGGCCAACTGGTTGGTGATGTGATTGACAGAACAAAACGCCTTATTAAAAAGCAGGAAAAAGGTCAGCCCATCACCGTTAAATTGTTGTAATAAATCAAGGATGTGCGTGTTGTGAAGCAAAAAGTTCTTCTTGGTATATCACTTTGTAGTGTGCTGGCTCTGACCGGTTGTGTGTCGGAGCAAAGCTATGTTGGCAGTGATAAACCAGTGTCCGACCGTACCTTTGACAACATAGAAGCTGCCCGCACCCGTATTTCTTTGGGGCTGAATTATCTGCGCCGCGGTGACACATCGCAGGCCAAATATAATCTGGAACGGGCACGCAGTTTTTCGCCAAATTCAGCCGAAGTGCACAGTGCGCTGGCTTATTACTATCAAAGTGTCGGTGAAAATAAGCAGGCTGAGGAGTATTTTCGCAATGCTATCAGCAAGGATGCCAATTACGCTGATGCTTACAACAACTACGGCGCGTTTTTATGTCAGCTGAACCGCTATGATGAAGCTGAGCAGTTATTACTAAAGGCAATTAGCAGAGCCGGTTATATCCGTGTTGCTGAAAGCTATGAAAACCTGGCGCTGTGTCAGTTGCAGCAAAACCACTTTGTTAAAGCCAGCACTTATTTAGAAAACTCGATAAGCCACAATGCTACCCGCATCACATCGTTAACGCTGGCCGCTGGCTTAGCCTATGCGATGGGAGATAACCGGTCGGCTAAAGAGCGGCTTGACCGCATCCAGCGTCTGGGGCGGGTGTCTGCGCGTACTGTGTTGTTAAGTTATTTGATAGCCGAGAAAAACGGTGATGTGCAAACCCAACGCAATGCTGAACAACTGTTACTGACGCTGTACACCGAAACACCGGAAACCCGGTTGTTGTTGCAGAATAAAACGCAGGACAGTGAGTTTGAACAGTTACGCGAGCGCTATAAAGACAGCTTGATGGCCAACATTGTCACACCAGACCCTTCTGCGGATAAGTTACCGCTGCCAGCTAAACCGGTAGCTAATCCTAAATTGAAAGTGGTAAAACGAAAAACTGCTGCAGACGATGAAGCCGCTGAGACATCTTTTAACCGGCCGCGGACAGAATTAAGCAATACCGCCAGCGGCATTGCTGGTGCATTGGCGGCTAACACCGCAGCGGCAACAAAAACGCCGCCGCTACCGGTTGAAGCTACAACCACACCACAAACAGCTGAGCCGGAGCCGATGCCGGCAGAACCAGAGCTGAGCGCCGACGCAACGGCGACAGCCGAAGAAACCGTGACAACTGAACCTGAAATGGCGACGGAAACTGAACTCGCTGCGCTTGAGCCGGAACTTGCACCAACTGAACCTGAAATGGCCGCCGAAACTGAACTCGCTGCGTTTGAGCCGGAACTTACGCCAACTGAGCCTGAAGCCGCCGTTGACACTGAACTCGCTGCCACTGTGCCGGAACTTACGCCAACTGAGCCTGAAGCCGTCGTCGACGCTGAACTCGCTGCCATTGAACCGGAACTTGCGCCAACTGAGCCTGAAGTTGCCGTTGAAACTGAGCTGGCGAACGAGGCTATATCAGAACAGGCCACGCCAGAACAGGCAATGCCAGAACAGCCGATGCCAGAAGAATCTACGCTGACTTTGGCGCAGCCAGAGACTGCCGGGAACGATACGGCTTCTGCAGCAGAGCCGGCCTTTCATCTGGTGCAGGCGGCAGAATCGCTGTACGCCATTTCAGTAAAACATAATATCCGTTTGCAAAAGCTGATGGAGTGGAACCAGCTGACACCGGAGTCGGTAATTAAAACCGGCCAGAAAATATGGCTGGAGCCGGTATCGGCGCAACAGCTTGAAGCTGCTGTCACCGTCGTAGCCGAGCGGCAGCAGACAGCAAGCACTACCGATGTACATATTGTTGCCAGTGGCGAAACGATGTTTGGTATTTCATACCGCTACAATATAAAGCTGGACAAATTTATGAGCTGGAACGGTTTAACCGAACACAGCACCTTACAGGTAGGGCAAGCAGTTTATGTTGTTGACCCGGCAAGTGTAACGCAATGACAGCTGAAATACCGGCCTTAACTGTAGGGCAGCAACTGCAACAAGCCCGCGAGCAGCGCGGTTTAAGCCAGCAGCAGGTCGCGGTGCAGCTAAACCTGAAACCAGATGTGGTGGTTAAGCTGGAATCAGATCAGCTAGACGGTACCCTCGAGACCTATGCCCGTGGCTATGTGCGTGCCTACGCCCGGCTGATGAAGTTACCAGAACAAGAACTGTTAGCCGCCTATGGTAAGCACGGCGACGAGCATAATACGGCTAAACCGATGCGGACCTTTTCTAACCGGGCTGCCCATCAGGCCACTGAAAACCGCTTTATGTGGCTGACCTACGCCATCATCGCTTTATTACTGGTATTGCTGTTTATCTGGTGGTGGCAAAGCGAACGAAATGTTGTGCAACCTGCCGCAACGCCGCAAGCCGAGTTGTCCACTGCGGTAACGGATATTGAGTTACCCGCTGAAGCACCTTTAGAAGGCGTCGAAGCAGAGAATAGCAGCATTGAGCCGACAGCGGACCAGATAGTGTCGATGCTGGCGCAGTTGGCCGAAGAGCCAGTGCAACAGTCCGACAGCGGGCCGCTAACGACAGAGCCGTTACTGGACGAGCTGGAAATGCGTTTTAGTGCCAATTGTTGGGTCAATGTGGTGGACGCTGCCGGTAATAGGGTGGCCTATGGCACCAAGCAAAGCGGTTATGTTATGCAATTGCAGGGCAAAGCGCCATTTGAAGTGACATTGGGCAACCCCAGCGTAGTACAAATTAACTTTAATCAGCAGGCCGTAGATATGTCGTCGTTTCCCGGTGGCAGAGTGGCAAAGTTTAGTATTCCAGAGTCAGAATAAGCATGTTTGCAGAGAATCCGATTAAACGGCGTGAAAGCACGCAAATTCGTGTTGGTAATGTGCTGATCGGCGGCGATGCACCGATCGCTGTACAATCGATGACCAACACCCGTACCACCGACGTAGCAGCAACAGTGGCACAAATTCAGGCAATTGCTAAAGCCGGTGCGGATTTAGTCCGTGTTTCGGTACCGACAATGGAAGCCGCAGAGGCGTTTAAACTGATTAAGCAGCAGTCGCCTATTCCTCTGGTGGCCGATATTCATTTTGATTACCGTATTGCACTTAAAGTGGCAGAATACGGCGTAGATTGCCTGCGGATAAACCCGGGTAACATTGGCCGCGAAGACCGTATTCGTGCCGTGGTAGATTGCGCGCGCGATTACAATATTCCCATCCGTATCGGCGTCAACGGTGGCTCACTGGAAGCAGATATTCAGGAAAAATACCGCGAGCCCACACCAGAAGCGCTGGTTGAGTCGGCGATGCGTCATGTTGAAATTCTGGATCGGTTAAACTTTGATCAGTTTAAAGTCAGCGTTAAAGCTTCCGATGTGTTTTTGGCAGTGGGTGCTTACCGGTTGCTGGCAAAACAAATTAAGCAGCCGCTGCATTTAGGCATCACAGAAGCCGGTGGCGCCCGGGCTGGTGCGGTAAAGTCGGCTATTGGGTTAGGCATGTTACTGGCCGAAGGTATCGGCGATACGCTACGTATTTCATTGGCCGCCGATCCGGTAGAAGAAGTAAAAGTAGCCTTTGATATTTTAAAGTCACTGCGTATCCGCTCACGCGGTATTAATTTTATTGCCTGCCCCAGTTGCTCGCGGCAGGAGTTTGATGTGATCAAAACCATGAACCAGCTTGAAGAGCGGCTGGAAGATGTGATTGAGCCACTAACGGTATCGGTGATTGGCTGCGTGGTAAATGGCCCGGGCGAAGCACTGGTGTCAGATTTAGGCGTGGCCGGTGCCAGTAAAAAAAGCGGTTTCTATATTAACGGCCAACGGCAAAAACTGCGGTTGGATAACGAGCAGGTCGCCGAGCAACTGGAACAACAGGTGCGCGACTATCTGCAACAAAAAATTGCAGTACGCCAGCTGGATTAAACCAGTACGGGCTTGGTGTTTAGGCGCCTTGCGCCTATAATCGCCGCTGCTTTTTAACTTAAACCGATGGAAATTTCATTTTGTCGAAGCAAATTCAGGCCATTCGCGGCATGAACGATTGCCTGCCGCAGGATACTCCGGCATGGCAATACGTAGAGCAGATACTGCGCCAAACGGTTGCCAGCTATGGCTACAGCGAAATTCGTTTTCCGATTGTGGAAATGACCGAGCTGTTTAAGCGCTCGATCGGTGAAGTCACCGATATTGTCGAAAAAGAAATGTACAGCTTTGCCGATCGCAATGGTGACAGCTTAACGTTGCGCCCGGAAGGCACCGCCTGTTGTGTGCGGGCCGGCAATGAGCATGGCTTACTGTATAATCAGGAACAACGGCTGTGGTACACCGGGCCAATGTTTCGCCATGAACGGCCACAAAAAGGCCGCTACCGGCAGTTTCATCAGTTTGGCCTGGAGGCCTTTGGCATTGCTTCGGCCGATATTGACGCTGAAGTTATCATCCTGACCAGCCGGTTGTGGCAACAGTTAGGTTTAACGCCCTATGTTAAGCTGGAACTGAACTCTTTAGGCTCAAGCGAAGCACGTGCCGCTTATCGCGACGCACTGGTAGCTTATCTGGAGCAGCACAAAGCCGCACTGGATGAAGATAGCCTGCGCCGCATGTATACTAATCCGCTTAGGGTGTTAGATAGCAAAAATCCGGCACTGGCCGAGATATTAGCCGCCGCGCCTAAGCTGGCCGATTATCTGGACGACGACTCGGCGGCACATTTTGCCCGCTTGCAACAGTTGTTAACGCAGGCCGGTGTAGAGTTTAGTTTAAACCCACGCCTGGTACGCGGGCTGGATTACTATAACAAAACCGTATTTGAGTGGGTGACCACTGAGCTGGGTGCCCAGGGCACTGTCTGTGCGGGTGGCCGTTATGATGGTTTAGTCGAACAACTTGGTGGTAAAGCCACGCCTGCAGTGGGTTTTGCTTTAGGCCTGGAGCGGCTGGTGCTATTGCTGCAAACGCTGAATTTACTGCCAGCCTTACCGGCTGCGGCCGATATTTATCTAATGGCGCTGGGCGAAGCAGCGGAACTTGCCGCCTTGTCTGTTGCCGAAAGGCTGCGAACTGACTTGCCGGGCAGACGCATTATGGTGCATTGTGGCGGCGGTAATTTAAAGAAGCAGATGAAGCGGGCTGATAAATCCGGCGCCGACATTGGCTTAATTTTAGGGGAAGAAGAACTTGCGCGCGAAGAAATCACCGTTAAATGGCTGCGCGCTGATAAACCCCAACAGACAATCTTATTAACTGAACTGGCTAACGCACTGGCTGAACAAGCATAACAGGCCTGTGCCGCACCTTGGAGTAATGCAGTGGAAATTTACAGCAGCGAAGAACAACAGGTAGAAGCAATAAAACGGTTTTGGCATGAGTACGGCAAAGCTATTGTTGGCGGTGTCGTACTGGGTCTGGCAGTGCTTTATGGTTTTCGTTTTTATCAGGCAGAGCAGCGCGGTAATGCGGAGCAAGCCTCCAGCCGTTTTAGTCAGCTGGTAGAGCAGCGTACAGACAATGCCAGCGAAGACTGGATAGCCCAGGCACAGGGTTTTATTGATGCGGGCAACAAAGACAGCTATGCCGTAATGGCGGCCTTGCTGGCAGCCAAAGATGCGATAGCGTTGCAACAGTTTGATAAAGCCGAAACTCAGTTGAACTGGGCTCTGGGCCAGATAAAAGAACCGGCACTGGCGGCTGTGGCGCAACTGCGTTTGGCGCGCTTACAGCGTGAGCAGGGTAAATTAGATGCGGCTCTGGCTACGTTAGCCAAGCCGGTACCACAGAGCTTTATTGCGTTACAAGCCGAACTGACCGGTGATGTGCAATTGCAGGCGGGTAAATTGGCAGAGGCGAAAGCCGCTTATCAACTGGCGCTGAAAAACGCCGGTGAAAACAGCCAATTGTTGCAGGTAAAGCTGGATGACTTAGCACACGTCACAGCAGTATAACGAGGTGAGTGTGAATTTATCAGTAAAACCGCTGTTACTTCTGGCCGCTGTGGCGTTGTCAGCCTGTTCCAGCAAAGAAGAGTTAGTGTTACCGCCGGTAACGAACATTATTGCACCCAAGGTAGTGTGGGATCAGGATTTGGGCTCGGGCGTAGCGCATTATGAGTCTAAGCTGACACCGATTATTGTGAACGATACCGTTTATGCCGCCGGCCGCGAAGGCTTAGTCAGCGCTTACGAGCTGCAAACGGGTAAGCGCAAATGGCAATTCGATCTACGTAAACCTGATGGCAGCTCGATGTGGAGTAGCATCAGTGATGTCTGGTCGGGTGATAACGCGCGGATTTCCGGCGGCCTGAGTTACGGCTACGATAAGCTGTATTTTGGTACTGAAAATGGCGATGTTGTTGCACTGTCTGCTGCCGGTGAGCTGGTATGGCGGGTTGAAGTTAAAGGTGAAGTGCTGGTAAGCCCTGCAGTAGGTGAAGGCCTGGTTGTAGTGGCAACCGGCGCCGGTACTCTGGTGGCATTGCACCCGGATAGCGGCGAACAGCGTTGGCAGTTTGAAAATGAGCAACCAGCTTTAACACTGCGCGGTGTCAGTGAACCACTGATCCAGGCTGGTGGTGTGATCTATGGCTCCGGCAGTGGTCATTTAGGCGTGCTGATAGCCGATCGTGGTTATCAGGCCTGGGAAGAAGCTGTTGCTGTACCCAAAGGAAGCACGGATTTATCGCGTTTAGTTGATGTTGACGCCAAACCTGTAGTACGTGGCGGCACCGTGTACAGCATTGCCTATAATGGCGAGCTGGTAGCGATGGAGTTACGCAGTGGCCGTCAGCTATGGAAGCGCGATTACGCCAGCTTTCGTAATTTAACCGCTGCCGGCGATATTCTGTATCTGGTTGATTCTACCGGCCGGATCTACAGCATAGACAGTCGCAATGGTACTGAGCTTTGGTCGCAGCTGGCATTAAATAAGCATTATCTGACGGCACCTGTGGTGTACAAAGATTATCTGGTAGTAGGCGACAGCGAGGGCAATCTGCACTGGCTAAACCGCAATACCGGTGATTTTGTAGCCCGTCAGAGTATGGACAGTTCAGGGTTTTATACTGAAGCGGTAACCGACGGTAGCTATTTGCTGGTGCAAAGCCGGAACGGTGAGCTAGTCTTATTACAAACACCCTAAGCCTTAAACGCGGGTGGATGTGTTGTTAAACAGGCCAGTACTTGGCCTGTTTTGTTATTTTTGAGGTGCACCTAATGTTGCCTGTCGTTGCCCTGGTAGGGCGAGCCAATGTCGGTAAGTCGACACTTTTTAACCGTTTAACCCGCACCCGCGATGCGTTGGTAGCCGATTTTCCCGGCCTGACCCGTGACCGTAAATACGGCTCGGTAAATTATGAAGGGCTGGAATTTATTGTAGTGGATACCGGCGGTATCGACGGCAATGAGCAGGGCATTGAAGTCGAAATGGCCGAGCAGTCGCTCAAAGCTATCGACGAAGCCGATGTGGTATTGTTTATGGTGGATGCCCGGGTTGGTGCCACTGTTGGCGATGAAGCCATAGCGGCGCACATCCGTAAGGTAGAAAAGAAAGTTTTTGTTGTAGCCAATAAAACTGACGGTCTTGATGCTGATACTGCCATTGCTGATTTTTACAGTTTAGGTTTGGGCGAAGTGTATGCCATAGCGGCGGCCCATGGCCGTGGCGTGTCAGTGTTGTTAAACCAGGCGCTGGTGCCGCTACTAAGTGAAGAGCAGCAAAAACGGCTGGCTGGCGAGATTGTCGACGACGAAGGCCCGCAGCTAGAAACGCTGACCGAAGAGCAGGCCGATGCCGAAGCCGCCCGGCTGCGCAGCGAGCATATTAAACTGGCGATAGTGGGCCGGCCCAATGTGGGTAAGTCAACGCTAACTAACCGTATTCTGGGCGAAGAGCGGGTAGTGGTATTTGATATGCCGGGTACCACGCGTGACTCTATTTATATTCCAATGCAGCGTAACGAGCGTGATTACACCCTGATTGATACTGCCGGTGTGCGCCGCCGTGGCAGAATTGACGATATGGTGGAAAAGTTTTCGGTAGTTAAAACGCTGCAGGCGATTGAAGACGCCAACGTGGTGATCTTAGTGCTGGACGCCCGCCTGGGTATTTCTGATCAGGATTTAAGCATTTTAGGTTTTGTGCTTAATTCCGGCCGCTCGCTGGTAATAGCGGTAAATAAATGGGATGGCTTAAACGATGGCATTAAAGATGAAGTAAAACGCGAATTAGATCGCCGTTTAGGCTTTATTGACTTTGCCCGGTTACACTTTATCTCGGCACTGCACGGTTCAGGCGTGGGTAATTTATTTGAATCGGTAGAAGAAGCCTTTGACAGTGCAACCAAGCGCCACAGTACAGCACTGTTAACCCGTATTATGAAAATGGCGCAGGAAGATCACCAGCCGCCGCTGGTGCATGGTCGCCGGGTAAAACTGAAGTACGCCCATGCCGGTGGTTATAACCCGCCGTTAATTGTTATTCATGGCAACCAGGTGGATGATCTGCCGGATTCTTACAAGCGCTATCTGATGAATTACTTCCGCAAAGCGCTGCAGATGATGGGCACGCCAATACGCATCGAATTCCGCGAAGGCGAAAACCCGTTTGCCCCAAACAAAAAGAACACTGAAACACCGCTGCAAAAATACAAACGCGAGCGGTTGATGAAGGCACGTAAAAAGCTGGATCAATAAGGATACAGGCATGAATTTTCGTTTCCCGGTAATTGTTATCGATGAAGACTTCCGCTCGGAGAATATCTCCGGCTCCGGCATTCGGGATTTGGCGGAAGCAATCAGTAGCCATGGCTTTGAAGTAGTGGGTTACACCAGCTATGTCGATTTAAGCGCCTTTGCCCAGCAGGCCAGCCGGGCGTCGTGTTTTATTTTATCCATAGACGATGAAGAATTTGGTAGCGGCAGTGCCGAAGAAGTGGCGCTGGCACTTGGCGAATTGCGCACCTTTATTAAAGAAGTACGCAAACGCAATGCCGATATTCCTATCTTCTTATACGGTGAAACCCGCACCACACGCCATGTACCGAATGATGTGCTGCGTGAGCTGCACGGCTTTATTCATATGTTTGAAGACACGCCGGAATTTGTTGCCAAGCACATAATCCGCGAAGCGAAAAAGTACCTGGATGCGTTGGCACCGCCATTTTTTAATGCACTGATGGATTACGCCTCCGACGGCTCTTACTCCTGGCACTGTCCGGGCCACTCTGGTGGCGTAGCCTTTTTAAAAAGCCCGGTTGGCCAGATGTTTCACCAGTTTTTCGGCGAAAACATGCTGCGCGCTGATGTCTGTAACGCGGTAGACGAGCTAGGTCAGCTGCTGGACCACACCGGCCCGGTGGCGCAAAGTGAGCAAAACGCCGCGCGCATTTTCAGCTGCGATCATTTATTTTTTGTTACCAACGGCACCTCTACCTCGAACAAAATGGTCTGGCACTCGGTAGTGGCACCCGGCGATATCGTGGTGGTAGACCGTAACTGTCATAAGTCGATACTGCACTCGATCATTATGACCGGCGCTATACCGGTGTTTTTAATGCCAACCCGTAACCATTACGGCATTATCGGCCCGATCCCGAAAAGTGAGTTTTCACCAGCCGCGATTGCGAAAAAGATTGAGGCCAACCCCTTTGCCCGCAATGCAAAAAACAAAAAGCCGCGCATTTTAACCATTACGCAAAGTACCTATGACGGCATTTTGTATAACGTGGAAGAAATTAAGCAGGAACTGGGCTCCACTATCGATACGCTGCATTTTGATGAAGCCTGGCTGCCACATGCCAGCTTCCATGATTTCTACAAAAATATGCATGCTATCGGCAAAGACCGGCCGCGTTCTGAAGACACTCTGGTATTTGCTACCCAGTCGACGCATAAGTTACTGGCGGGTTTATCGCAGGCTTCGCAAATTCTGGTGCAAAATGCCGAAAAACGCAGCCTGGATACGCACCGCTTTAACGAGTCGTACCTGATGCACAGCTCAACCAGCCCGCAGTATGCCATTATTGCCAGCTGCGACGTCGCGGCGGCGATGATGGAAGCACCGGGTGGCACGGCACTGGTAGAAGAAAGCTTAATGGAAGCGATCGATTTTCGCCGCGCTATGCGTAAAGTTGACGACGAGTTTGGTGATGACGACTGGTGGTTCCGTGTCTGGGGCCCGGACGAATTACCGGAAGAAGGCCTGGGCACGCGCGATAACTGGACGTTGCATGCTAAAGACAGCTGGCATGGTTTTGGCGCTATCGAGTCGGGCTTTAATATACTCGACCCGATTAAAGCCACCATCATTACACCGGGTTTAAACCTGCATGGTCAGTTTGATGAGCAGGGCATACCGGCTGCTATTGTCAGCAAATACCTGGCTGAGCACGGTATTATTATCGAGAAAACCGGTCTGTATTCGTTCTTTATCATGTTTACCATCGGCATTACCAAAGGCCGCTGGAACTCCATGGTTACCGAGCTGCAGCAGTTTAAAGACGATTACGATCAAAACCTGCCAATGTGGCGCGTACTGCCGGAATTTGCCAAAAAGCACCCGCGCTATGAAAAAGTAGGTCTGCGCGATCTGTGTCAGCAAATTCACAATATGTACCGCAAGTTCGACGTGGCCAAGGTGACCACTGAGATGTATTTGTCGCATATTGAAACCGCGATGACGCCAGCTGATGCCTGGGCCAAAATGGCACATCGCGAAATAGAGCGCGTATCCATCGATGAAATTGAAGGCCGTGTTACCGCTATGCTGGTAACGCCATACCCGCCGGGTATACCGCTAATGGTGCCGGGTGAGCGCTTTAACAAAACCATTATTAACTACCTGCAGTTTACCCGCGCCTTTAACAGCGCCTTCCCCGGTTTTGAAACCGACGTGCACGGCTTAGTACGTGAACTGGTAGACGGTGAAGTGAAGTACTTTATTGATGTGGTGAAAGAGTAAGTGCTGAATGCTTAGAGCTAAATTGGTCGGGTTGGGTTTTTAATGCCGCAACTACGTTAAGCGTCCTAAAAACCGGGTTGGTGTTATGCCTTCCCGGTTTTTTTATGCTTAATTACTTTTCGATAAAGGCTTGCTCTATAACGTAGTGGCCCATAGAGCGTGAATTGGCTTTAGAAAAACCATACTGATCCAACATGGCCATCAGCTGTTGCAGCATGGCATCGTTGCCGCATAGCATAAACCTGTCGTGCGCCGGGTTAAGCGCAGGCATACCAATATCGGCAAGTAACTTACCACTTTGTTGGAAAATGGCGGTGGCAAACGATAGAAGAGCAGTGAGCATTGATTCTACCTTCGCAGTTGATAGAGGCATGGTTTTTTTTTGGCGAACGAACAGATCGAGAACGGCCATGAATGTTTCCTTTATTTCTAATTATTAGTTTTATCTGCGGCGTTCGCTCGAAAAATTTGTTGATAAATGACAATTAAGGATAATAATATGTTGTTAAAAGTTAACAAAAGGTGGGAATGTCAATGAAAGGTATAATGGATGAAAATTCAAAGATGCAAAATGCATCTTCAAAAAGCTCAACTGTTATCTTGTCATTTGTTACAATGCTAGTTTGTATTGGTTTACTTATGAATCCTTCTGTTTCATTTGCATCATGGGATGCGGAATGGGACTCTGACGAACCAGATGATGAGATTGAGGAAATCATAGTCGAAGGACCAAATTATTTCGATAGGTATGGCTGGAGTACAGCGTGCACAGGGATGGGGTGTCAAGAATATCTTAGTGATTTGCAGAATCAGTTAAATGAACAGATTATTACTATGAATAGGCAAGCTGTTGAAGAAATAGGAGAAGAATTTTTTAATAGCTCTGAAGATGCCGAGAATGAAGAAACTTGTGCTAATGGTTACACTCAAAGAGAGATAGCAGACCATATGGTTGAGGCTTTAATAAATGTGGCGGAAGCAGAAAGTGCCTGGGGGAGCTATATTGACTTAGAGGCGACAGTTCTGGTTGGTTACTTCACCTTTACTGGTCCTGGCGGTAGTGGTTTTGGTGCAACTGTTGGAGCTGCTTACAAGATAATAATGAGCACCATGCTGTCCAGTGTTTCAAATTCGGCTAGAGAACGTCTTTTAAGTGAATACCAAGCGGCTAATGCAACCTGTGGTTAAATATCGCAGAAATATTTGCATCGGAATCAGATTGGGGGGGCAAAATGGCTAGTAATTTTTCTTTATTTCCTAACTCAAAAGAATTAACAAATTCAGTTGCTATTCGTTTAATTGAACGTGTTTCCGGTAAAACACTAACTGGGTACATGCTGAACTTAGGGTACGCTGCCGGCACTGGAATTATTGTAGGTTTATTTCTGTCTGTGATGGAAGTAGCGTTACATGTTTTAGTGTTTGGCCCATCAAGCATAGGTGTGGTAGCAGTAAAAGCAGTTTTTACATTTTTCATATTCTCTTTATTGATTTTCTTGGTGTGTTTATTAGTAGTAATGACAGATGGATGGAAAGCTAGTTTACTAGCTGAAAATAAACAATATGAAAAATTCATTTCGTTTGCTTCTCAATTGACTGTTGCAGCACTTATCTGTCTGATTGCTCTGTTTTTTTTCTCTTTGCATCCATTTCCTAAGTACTTCGAGGTAAGTCAGTCCGATGGTATAAAAAGTACATGCGATGGGTGTAGTCAAGCAGCATTGGCTTCAGAAAATATTTCTAACGCGAGTAGTATATTTTCGGCAAGTGCAAATGAAAACTTAAAGAGTGAGTATTTAATTAATGAGTTGAATCTTAAAGTAGTCGAAAGCATGACAGCCCAAGAGTTTAACGAACTACTTGAGAGGCACCAGTTTAGAAGTTTTAATACTGAAAGTAAAAAAAATGAAGTAATGTCCACATTAGGAAATATTAGTCTATTTCCAAAAGATAGAAATATAGATTGGGAAAGATTTCTCGTTGAATTAGATAATGTCGCGAGTGAAAATACTACTTATATAGCTAGTAAAATCAACAGCGCGCTAATAAACGGAGCTCCGTTTAATATTGTTGTTGACATCTTAAATAGGGGGCATCAACTCAATGGTACTCATCTTGCATCTCTTGCGACGAATTTAAGTGTAGACGAATTAAAAAAACTGGAGAATTATGGTGTCGATTGGTCCCTGACATCTTCCGCTGGTAGTAACGCACTTGTCAGATCTATACTAAATAAAGGTGGGCCGGATGTTTTTGAATATTTGTTGAACAAAAATAGTTTGGTTTTTTCGGAAGATGTTGACGTGGTTAAAGAAGTTCTAAGTCTTTCAAGTGCTCTAAATCGACCTATTCAATATACTCAAAAGTTAATTGATAGAGGCGCACTTGTAACAGAAAAAACTAAAGAGTGGATAGAGCATGACTTACGCAAAAATAATCCGAGATATTATTCACTTGTAAAATCCAAGCTGTCATACAATTAGAGAATATAATGATATTAAGCTGAGGGGATGCTCAAGAATTGCCATCGGGTAATCTTCAGCACTCTGTCTGAGGGATCCCCACGAAATCTTGCTTAAAGGTTGAGAGGATAGCGCCAATGCTTTACCATAAGCTCCGTAAACTTCAGAAAATGTAGTCGTAACTAATAATTGCCATTTCCTGTAAGCCTTCGAAATATAGTGGATTACGCGAAATTGACTTTAATTGGAATTTTAGGGTCAGAACAAAATAATCTTGTGATGTTGCTCTGATAATTATCTGGCTTCTGCTCTTTAGTAACGTACGCGGCCATTTGGTAGCTGAAAGGCTAGAGTATTAATTAAGTGCCGCCAGTACATTCTCTGGATCACGCTCAATAGCACGTAGCAAAGCTTTAGCCGGGCCGGTAGGCTCGCGGCGTCCTTGTTCCCAGTTGCGCAGCGTACCCAGCTGTACATCAATCAGATCGGCAAATGCTGCTTGTGTCAGGTTCGTTTTCTGGCGAATTTCTTTCACTTTTACAGCCGCAACGAAAGTTTCACGCGATGGCTGGCGTTCACCGCGCACAATCTCACCCATTTCTTCAACGCTTTCCAGTAGTTGCTCAAACAGTTTATCTTTCATCATGCCACCTGTTTACTGCTGCAACTAATTGCTTTAGTTGCTTGTCGGTTAAATTGTCTTGCTCGTTCTTTGGGTATATCAACAGCATACGTAAATGGCTGTCAGGTTGTACGTAGTAATAAATTACCCGCACGCCACCGCTTTTTCCGTGTTTTTCTAAGCCCCAGCGAACTTTGCGTAACCCTTCACCACCTTTTATCAATTTGCCACTTTCGGGATTATTTGCCAGGTACTGCTGAAACTCGCGATATTCGTCGTCGCGCATCAATTCTTTCAGGAGTTTTGTAAAAATGGTCGTTTCAACAAATATCACACTTAGTCCAAGTTGGTGCGTCATTGGCGTAGTTTTGCCTAAGTATGCTGCAAAAGAATACCTCCGTCAATTGCAGCAAAGTGGATCTAAAAAATATAAATAAACCCAATACCTATTTCGGCTTCATAGTTGCTGCGGGCGACGGGGCTATTGCGCACGTCGCTGCTGAAATGCTCGTACAAAGCCTCTGCGAAAATCTGCCAGTTGTCGTTGATATTATGCCGGTAGTTGTAATCAATGCCGATTGAGCGTAAGCCGCTACTTGGAGAATGGGGTCGTAGCTAACAATCGCAACCCCATGTAAACCACTGAAATATAGTAGCTTATTTGAAGTTAACTTTAATAATCTCCGCCCCCTTTTCATAATGCTTGATTAAACCGGGATGGTGTAGCTTACATCGCCCGGTTTTTATGGGGGCTGTCTAGTTTTTTACCAGATAAATGCATCTGACTTGTAATCAAGCCTTCTGTTAAAGCCCAAGCATGGTATGCCAGGCCACAGTTTTAAGCGTGTTGATAAACTCGGGCAGTGCCGGGTGCTGCCAATCTGCCATACCTCCGGTATTGATAAGAACAATCAGCGCGTTTTGTGATGCTGGCTGCAGCAATAACAAGGTTTCCGTACCAGGATCGCTACCGTCATGGTAGATGTAGCCACCTTCTGTTATCCACTGATAGCCAACCTGCTTGCCGGGATATATGCTCACTAAAGGTTCTAGCATGCGTTGGCGCACTTTATTGCTTAGTAATGGGTGATTTGGGCGCATTACCGCCTGGGCGAATTTGGCTAAATCTTCGGCAGAGGATGCAAGAAAACCATCGGGCCAGGTGGCGGCCCTGTAGTGAGGTAGCGGTACTAAGCCACTTGTTGCATCCTGCCATATAAAGCGGGTTGCTGTATCAGGTAGTTGGGTACCGGGCAAGTCCCATTTTGTCTGGTTCAAGCCCAGGGGCTGTAATAATTCGTCTGTCATTATGCTGTTAAAGGGGCTTGCTAAATGACAGGACATCATCTGTGCAGCGAGGGCGCTGCCGATGTTGGAGTAATGATATTGCTTACCCGGTTGCACACCGTCTGGTAGCTGGTAGTTAGCGGCCGAATATAAGCTGCCGCTGCTATTGAGGTAGTCTTGCAAAAACTGCTCTAGTTCGGGTTGCACAGGATCAGGGCAGCTGTTTTCTGCTTGCAACGTATTGAGCATGCTTTGGCCGCCTTCACTGAAATAATAACCACAGTGATAGGCGTCACTGTCTGCAATACCGCTGGTATGTGACAGCAAATGCCACAGCCTTACCGGGGTTGTAACATGCTCAGGCAGCGTCATGCTGATGCCGATGTCATCACGCACTTCTGTGTCTGGATTGAGTCTGCCCTGCTCAACCAGCAGCGCGGCGAGGGTGCCGTTAAACACCTTGCTAACCGATGCCAGCACAAAAGGTGTTTTGGCCGTTACCTGAGTATTTTCACTGGCTTTGCCAAAGCCTTGGCTGTATTTCAGTTCGCCTTGCTTCACCATGGCCACGGCAATGCCGGGAATGATATTGCCGGTTATTGCCTGATTGATAATGTGCTCAAGATCTTGCGTGCTGACATCCTGCCGGTAAGATTTTTCCAGTAAAGCCAGTGCAGTATCGTAGGCGCTGACTTTTTGTAGTGCTAAATCCAGTTGAGAAAATACCGGTGTTTCGATATCAACAGGTATGCCGCTTACTTCAAAAGACTGTCTGTGCTGATCCAGATAGGTTTCATTTGATAGGGTGAGCAGCCAACCATTGGGAAGCGGCTTCTGCAACATATCGGACAAAGCGCCGTTGCTCGGCTGGCCCAATAAGGTAACCTGTGGTTGATCTTTTAGCATCAGACTGAATGTTTCGGCAGCGGAGACCGTTACTTCGCTGTTTATCAGAAACAGCGGGCCGGTATATACCTGTGCAACCGGGCTAAGCTGCAGCGTTTGTTCGACCTGGTGTGCCTGAAGATTATTCACCTTTTTAGTCAATACAGTCTGGCTTTGCGCGATAAAAAAGCGTGCCAGCTCAGCGGCAATATCATCATAACCGCCAATATTAAACCGGTTGTCGAGAATAATAGCGTCAGCACCGGCCAGTGCTGCCATCATTTGTGAAAATGCCTGCCGGGCAGCGGCGACATCAGCCTGAATATCCTCAGAGTCGGCACTAAAGCCTGCTAAACCCTGCAGCATTATATAACCTACGTTGTCTTCGCTTAGTCCCCACCATAGCGGTTGTGCGGCACCGCTTGTCTGTAATGGTGCAGTACCGGCATAGTGCTGCATCAGAGCTAACGAAGTTTGCTGCAAGGCGGTTTGCATTTCAGTGTCAGTAAGCTCAAAGTGCGGGGCCATTTCTGCCAACACTGTGGAGCGTGCAGCGCTAAAGTACGCCGCCTCGCCTTCAATTTCTGCGTGTAGCGTAACATGGCTGTCGGCAAAATCGGCCAGCATAGCCGACAGCAGGTCGAAGAGTTCAGCGTCAGTCAGGTTATCGGTGATTTGATGTTGATATTGCTGATAGCGCTTATCCCAGTCAATATTCCGTTGCGGAAAGAAACCATAAAGCTCATTTATACTGTGCCAGAAATAGTCGAAGTTGAGGCGGACATTTTGGCTATCTGCTAGCGGCTTGGTGCAACTGTCAGGCAGTTGGTTTAGTTTGCGCAATTGCACCGGAAACGCCGTGCTGCCAGGTAATGCAGCAGTGATGGTCTGGCCCTTTTCG
Organism: Rheinheimera muenzenbergensis; assembly: GCF_036984005.1. Taxonomy (NCBI): domain Bacteria; kingdom Pseudomonadati; phylum Pseudomonadota; class Gammaproteobacteria; order Chromatiales; family Chromatiaceae; genus Rheinheimera; species Rheinheimera muenzenbergensis. The sequence continues at coordinate 255,828 of NZ_JALAAR010000004.1, read as the reverse complement.
CTTATCTGCAGTGTTTTTATCTCAAGCTCTGCAATATTGCCTTGTTGCTCTAAACGGCAATATTGGCTGGTTGTGCTGTAAAGCCGGTAATGCTGCGCGGAAAAATCAAACACCTGGCCATAACCGGATCGGGCAAATATGCCCTCAAGTTTAGCTGGCGCCAATGGGCCATCTGTTAACTTGTTGTTATCGCTGTGGCATGCTGTCAGCAGTAAAGCAGCACTAAGTATTGTGGTAGTAATCCTTGTCTTCATAGCAGTGTCCTCTGGTGGAGTAATAACTGCCGCTAATTTATAAGTAACGGCCAACTATAGCTGTCAGAGGTTTGTGCGTAATTTGTACAACTTATGTCAGGCTTGTATTACAGCTGCCATTTGCCGATGAGCTTAAAATGCTAGCTGCAGAGCTTAAGGTAAATACTGAAGCGGGCGCCGGCGAGCGCGGGGTCGCGGTCGACAATAATACTGCCGTGATGCCACTTAATAATTTCTGCCGTGATAGCCAGCCCCAGGCCAAAGTGCGGTGAGGTATCCTCTGTTGCGGTGTCCAGTTTAACAAAGGGCAGCAGGACATTTTTTTCCTCGGTAATGGCTATACCGGGGCCATCGTCACTAATGGTAATAACCAGCTGCTGTTGCTTAACGGATAAGGTTATTTGCAGCTGGCTGTTAGCAAAACGGCAGGCGTTGCTAATAATGTTGCTTAGTGCCCGCTCCAGCCAGTGCGGGTTGATCTGGCTGTGCAGTGGCGGCGCGGTCATTAACAGGGAGAAACGCAATTGCTGTTGCGCCAGCAAAGGTTCGACACTGTGACAATAGTGCTGTAACCAGGGTTGCATATGCTGACGGCTAAACTCCAGGCTAAGTGCGGTACGGGATAAGCTGGCAAATTGTAAAAACGAGTTAACCATAGCCTCCATCCGGTCGACATCTTGCTCCATGCGCTGCAGCAACTGCTGTTTTTTCTCGCTGCTGCTGACGTCGAACAAGGCGTCCAGGCCAAAGCGCAGGCACGCAATGGGGGTACGTAAGTCGTGTGACAGGCTTTTCGCCAGCAGTTGGTTTTCATGCAGCAACTGGCTTATTTGATCGGCCATCCGGTTAAAACTCTGCTCCAAACCGGGGATATAGCTAAATTTGGATAAGCGTAAACGGCTGCTATGTTCACCACGGCCAAAGCGCTCGGCAGCGCGGGTTAGCAGTTTTAACCGGCTGACTAACGGCCACTGCCACAACAGCAGCAACAATGCCATACCCAGATACAACGCTAAGGTCAGCCATAAACTCAGCGGATGGTGCTCGTCGGTATTAGGCAGTGTCATTTTTAACAGCCACTGCGGATATGCCGGTAATTGGCGTAACAAATACTGCTGTTGATCACCTGCCAGGGCTAAACCACTGGCCGAGCTTAGTAATGGCATCAGCTCGGTTGGCAGCGCCAGCGCCTGATAGGGCTCCAGTTGCAGGTCAATATCCAGTTGCGAGGCCTGTTGCTGGTAATAGCCGGTTAACTCTGCTTCGCTTAGATGCTGGCTTTGCTGCACCAGATAATGCAGTAACTTTGCTGCCAGCGGCTCGGGCGTGGCCGGCAGCGGCTGAGCGGCCAGGCGATCGAGCAGGTAACCTAAGCCAAATAGTGATATCAGGCAGGTAAGCAGTAAGCCAAGAAAAATACGCGTCATCGGCTTATTGCCAGGCGTCGGCAACAAACAAGTAGCCTTTACCCCAGATGGTTTTTATCCGCTGAGGCTGGCTGCTGTTATCGTGTAATTTACGCCGCAGTACTGAAATTAGCATATCTATGCGCCGGTCCAGCCCGTCATAATCGCGGCCTGTCATATGTAAAAACACCTGTTGCCGGCTAAGCACTGTGCCGGCATGACTGGCCAGTAACCAAAGCAATTTAAATTCGGTGGCAGACAAGCTGATTTCAGCCTCAGCCAGGCTTACCCGGTGCGACACCTTACTAAGGGTGAGTGCACCAAACTGCAGTTGTTCTGCTTCGGTTGTGCTGTGCTGCGGCAACTGAAGCCGGCGCAGCACATTTTGGATCCGTGCCAGTAAAGCCCGTGGTCGAATAGGTTTGATCAGGTAATCGTTGGCGCCACTTTCCAGTGCCAGCACCTCATCCAGCTCTTCGCCCTGCGCTGTCAGCATTAGTACCGGGATGTCTGACTGTTGGCGGATCTGCCGGCAAATTTCCAGGCCGTTAACGCCGGGCAGCATCAGATCAAGCAGTATTAAATCTGCCTGGTGCTGTTGCCACTGCGCCAACGCAATGTCACCACGGTTAAAATGGGTGACCTGAAAGCCACGTTGTTGCAGGAAATCGCTTATCCATTGCGCCAGTGCCATGTCATCTTCAATCAGCAATAAGTTAGCCGTGTCTGCTATCTGCATGGTGTTCAATTTGCCGTTCCCTGAGCTGGTGCAAGCTTGCTACTATATCGCAGCAAGCTTGACAATTTTGTATCAAAAATGTCAAAACCAAATTTTAACACCGGCGTAAGGGAAAATCCCCAGATCTTCTTCTTTGTCGATACGATAGCTTTGTGAATCAGGCGTATTTAGCAGATAGTAACCGCTGATGTTTTCCCGGTTGTAGAGGTTGCGTACAGCAAGGGTGTATTCGGCCGGCCGGCCAAACAGCTGGCTGCTGCGCTTAAATTCGACATCGAGCCGGTGATAAAACGGCAAGCGCTCGCTGTTTAGCTCGCCATAAACCGGCAGCAAATAGTCCGGGTGATGAGGGTTCGGCCGGGCGCCAATAATGGGCGAGTAGCGGTTGCCGGAGCGGCCGGTAAAAACCGCACCCATTGTCCAATGCGGGTTTAGTTTGTAATTCAGTACGGCATTAACCACCAGCGGCGTATCCAGCCGGTATTCAGTGCTGACTGCAGTAACGGGATCTTTGCGCTCGGACTGTGAATAGCTAAGCGATACCCAGCCAGACCAGTTGTCTGTCAGCTGTTTTTCCAGCATCAGTTCTACACCGCGGGCGCTGCCGCTGACATCGCTGGCGTAGTGTTGGCCGCTGCTATCCTGAGCGGGTGCCAGGGCTCTGGCCAGATGCCATAGCTTTTTATAGTACAACTCAAGTTTGAGCCGCCAGCCGTCAAACTGGTAACTGCCGCCTGTGGCGTAGTGGTCTGCTTTAGGGGAGTCTAACTGGCGGTTACCGACTTTGGGCAAAATTTGCTCCAAATCAGGTGTTTTCTGGTGACGTCCGGCACTGGCAAACCAGGCTAACGTATCGCTTAACTGCCAGTGTAGCTGCGTACGGGGCGCCAGCATAGCGGCGTTGGTATAACGCTCTTTGTCATAACGTAAGCCCAATTGCCAGCGCACGTTGCTACCCAGTTGCCAAATGCTGTCGATAAAGGCCGAGTGGTAACGCTGGGTTAAGCCGTCGTTGTCCTGCTCGCGTTCGCCGCGGTTGGCCTGGCAATCCTGTTGATGGTCGGTGCAGTAATATGGAATTAAATCATATTCATAGCTTACATCCAGCTCACCGGCTTCAGCACCGGCATGCAATGACAGTGCGGCGTTGAGCCGTTGTTGCCAGCTTATTTGTATTTCACGGTAATGCTGCTTTAGCTGATAAAACTGCGCGTCGCCAAAGGAGGCTTTTTCGTTTTGCTGCAGGTTTAACGCTGCCAGATTAAGTTGCTGGCCGTGGTTGCCAAAAAACTGATAGCGTAGTTGTTGGCTGTGCCAGTTTGTATTAAAGGCGGCATCGCCAATATTTTCCGGGTCTATCCGGCCGGCATCAGAGGCGGCAGACAGGTTTATACCGGCTTTTTCCGCCACGCCCAAGCTGGTTAAGGTGAACTTATGCCGCTGGCCTGGCCGCCATTGATAGCGCAGTTGGTAGTCGCTTAATTGGGGTGGTTTGGTTACTGTTACGCCATCTTCCAGCTCATCATCTTTAGCGACAAAATGCTGCAATGTACTTAAGCGATAGGCGGCATAAAACGCCTGATTTTCTGTCAGGGCTCCTTCTGCCAGTACTGAGGTGCGGAGCATATTTAAGTCGACTACCGCGCTAAGCGGCTGCGCTTTAGGGTCGCGCAGGCGCAAATCAAATACGGCGCCGGTGGCATGGCCAAAAGGTGCGGCAAAGGCCGCAGGGTATAAAGAAAACTGCGCCAGCAGCTCCGGGTTGATAGCACTGCCGTACAGGTTATTCAGCACAGGCCCGCTGCGCTGGCCATCCAGCATAAAATGATTATCAAACGGCGATGAGCCCCGTACTGCCGGGGCGCTTTCCGTGCTGTCGTATATTACGCCGGGCAGGGTATAAACGGCCTGTATCGGATCGCCCATCACGGCGGCAACATTCAGCAGCTTTTGGGTATCTTCGTCCACCTCTGTCTGCGGCATATTGCGCTGGCCTTGTATGATCAAACGCTCGACCTGGCTGTTATCAGCGTTGGCTTGTTGCGTGCTTTCAGTCTGCGCCAGCGTAACAGCCGGCTGGCAATAAAATGCTAAGCTGCTAAACAGGATTAATTTAGTGTGTTTCACGGTTTTGCCCATCACTGAGTTATTAACGGTGATGGTATTCTGGCGCAGTGCTGTGCAGCATGTTGTACAAGGCTTGTCAGCAAAATGTCAGCAAGTGTCAGAAGCGCCGCCACAGCCGCTTTTTCTGCGCATTGTGTACCCAGTTCACTTCTACGCTGGCGCTGTCGAGCAACACTGATGGCTGGCCGTTGGTATCCAGCCGCCATAATGTCAATTGCTGACTGTTGGCATGCTCAAAGCGCCAGCGCCACTGCGCACCGGTGCTGTTTTGCCAGCATTGTAGAACCTGCTGTTGCAGGTACAGGCAAACGTTATCGGCCTTGGGCAGTTGCCAGCTCACCTGCACCTGGGTGTGACAACTGCGGCCCTGTTGTAAGGTTACGCAGGTTGCCGGGGTAAGTTGCAGCAATTGGTCAGCGGCAGCGCAGCCGGACCACAGACAGCCAGCAAGTAGCAGGATATAGCAGTAGCTTTTATTTATACACATAGCGGAATATAACAAAAGACTGCCATTCGGGTTTATCCCGGGTTAGCGGGCTTTGAGTATGGGCGCGACTATACCAGTTTATGCCCGAACCCAGCTCCATTACCCATTTGGTATGCAGCGGATAAACGCCAACCAGGCCAAAGTGCTGACGCCAGCCGCTGCCTGTCTGATACGCAGGCCGATCGGGCAGGCTTTCGGCAGCGGTAACGCCGTAATAGTAATTAATCAGCTTAGCGCTGTGCCAGCTAAGTTCGGTATTAAGGTAGAGATCCCAGTTGTTGTATTCAAAGCGATGGCCATAAAACAGGCTGACTATTTCACCGTGGTGGGCAATAACATCTTTGCTAAGCTGCACAGCAAGCCGTTGGTTTTCGCTGAGTTGTTGCTGATAGCGCAGCCCCGGTAGCAGATCGTGTTTCCGGTTGTTCAGGCCTTCCAGGCTTGTTAGCCGCAGGCCGTCGTTGGAAGATAGGGTAGGCCCAAAACCATAGTGATAGTTGGCGGCGATCAGGGCAATATTGTAATCGTCGTTTTTGACTAAACGATATCCCAGCGTCGGGTCGCCAAATACATAGCCACTGCGCACACTGTCGGTTTCGGCAAACCAGTTTTTGTATTCAAAATCAAAGTGTATCTGTACCTGCGGTAAGCCGTTTAACTTGCTATCAAAGTCCGGCACAAGGTTACGGCCATGGCCGATGCCAAAACCGACGCCCAGTTGCCAGTTAAATGTTGACTCCTCCCCGGCAGCGCTGTTGCCGGTTAGCAGAGCAAGGCCGAAATACAGCAGCAGTTTACGCACAGCAGTACCCTACATCAGATAAAACACTACTGTAACGGCTTAATTGTGCCGAAACTGTATAAAAAATGTCAGCGATAGTGTCAGTTGCTGCTGTGCTCAACTCTTGCATCAAAACCGCCTTCAGCCAGTTTAATGGCCACCTTATCGCCGGCTTTTAGCTGGCTGGCAGAGGTTACCACCTGTTGTTTCTCGTCAAAGGTAATACTGTAACCGCGGGCTAAAGTGGCCAGCGGGCTGACAGTATTTAACTGGCTGCTTAACTGGGCCAGACGCAATGTATGCTGCTTTAACTGCTGTTGCTGCGCTTGTTTCAGCCGCTGCTCCAGCTGGCGGACATGCTGCTGTTGCTGGGTAAGCACTTTGGCAGGGGAGAGCTGGCGCAGGCTTTTATCTAAGTAAAGCTGCTGTTGCTGCGCGCCTTGCAGTGCACGTTTGGCGCTGGCCCCTAAACGCAGTTGCAGCTCGTCCAGCCGTTGCTGCTGTTGCTGCAAACGCCGTTTAGGGTGCAGAGCTAACAGGCGCTGGCTAAGGTTTAGCAGCTTGGGCGCAACCTGTTGCATGCGGCTGCGCTGTGCTTGCAGCAAACGGTTTTTTAGCTGCAATATGCGATCTGACAAATGCGACTGATCCGGTGAAACTAACTCTGCCGCTGCCGAAGGGGTTGGCGCGCGCATATCGGCAACAAAGTCGGTAAGGGCAAAATCAATTTCATGACCGACGGCGCTGACGATTGGAATGGGGCAGGCTGCTATTGCCCGGCATAAGGCTTCATCGTTAAAACACCATAAATCTTCTAATGAGCCACCGCCGCGGCCAATAATTAATACATCTACTTCATTGCGCCGTATCGCAGTACTTAGCATATTTCTAAGCTGGGCGGCGGCGGTGTCGCCCTGCACCTGGGATGGATAAATAATCACCTCTATACCAGGTGCGCGGCGCGCTAACACGGTAACGATATCGCGCACGGCGGCGCCGGTGGCCGAGGTAATTACCCCGACGCGCTGCACCTGCGTGGGTAGCGCTTTTTTCCGTGCCGGGTCAAACAAGCCTTCGGCCTGTAATTTGGCCTTTAGTTGTTCAAACTGCTGTTTTAATAAGCCGGCACCGGCGCTCTCGATAAATTCGGCCAACAGTTGATACTCGCCACGTGGCTCGTACACACTTATACGGGCGCGGATAAGCACTTGCTGGCCATTTTGCGGCCGAAAGCTGCTGCTGCGGTTAGCCATTTTAAACATGGCGCATTTGACCTGGGCGGCGCTGTCTTTTAACGAGAAATACCAGTGGCCGGAGGCGGCAGCGACAAAATTAGACACTTCACCCTGCAACCACAGCGTTTGAAACTGCAGTTCCAGCGTCAGGCGTACTTCACTGTTTAAGCGGGAAACACTATAGATATCGGGGTTTTGCATAACACTCACAACAGGGCGCGATAACAACCAGAGCCACAGAGTAACATAAAACAAAAAAAGCTTTGTGATACGCCGACAAAACCGTTAAAATTGCGCCGCAACATTCCCTATCTTTTCAGCCACAGCGAGATTGTTGCAATGCTCAGGATCAAACAAGAAGCCCTTACCTTTGACGACGTGTTACTGGTACCGGCGCACTCTAGTGTTCTACCTCACACCGCCGATTTACGCACCCGACTGACCAAAAGCATCACGCTGAATATTCCTATGGTTTCTGCCTCTATGGATACCGTAACCGAAGCCCGCTTAGCCATAGCGCTGGCGCAGGAAGGTGGTTTAGGTTTTATCCATAAAAACATGACCATCGAAGAGCAGGCTGCAAACGTTCGTAAAGTTAAAAAATACGAAAGCGGTGTAGTGTCAGACCCGGTAACGGTAACGCCGGATATGAGTATCCGCGAAGTGCAAACCCTGGCGCAGCAGTGCGGCTTTTCCGGCTTCCCGGTAGTGGATGCCAGCAATAATCTGGTTGGCATGTTAACCAGCCGCGATATGAGCTTTGAAGCCAACAACAATGAAAAAGTCTCCAGCCTGATGACGCCACGCGAGCGTTTAGTGACAGTGCTGGAAACGGCACCGCGTGAAGAAGCTTTTAAAAAGATGCACCAGCACCGCATTGAAAAAGTGCTGGTGGTCGATAACGACTTTAAATTAAAAGGCCTGATCACCGTACGCGATTACTACAAAGCCGCCAGCAAACCTAACGCCTGTAAAGACGAATTAGGCCGGTTGCGGGTAGGCGCTGCTGTTGGCGTAGGCCCGGGCACGGACGAACGTATTGCCGCCTTGGTTGAAGCTGGCGTCGACATCTTGCTGATTGATACCTCGCATGGTCACTCGCAGGGCGTACTGGACCGGGTTAAGCAAACCCGTGCGCAGTACCCTGATTTGCAAATTGTGGCCGGTAATGTGGCTACCGCCGAAGGCGCTAAAGCGCTGGCTGAAGCCGGTGCCAATGCGGTGAAAGTGGGTATAGGCCCGGGCTCTATCTGTACTACCCGTATTGTTACCGGTTGTGGTGTGCCGCAAATTACTGCTATTTCTGAAGCGGCGATGGGCGTGGCCGGCACTGATGTCACCATTATTGCCGACGGTGGTATCCGTTTCTCCGGCGATATCGCCAAAGCCTTAGTGGCGGGTGCTAACTGCGTGATGGTTGGTTCAATGTTTGCCGGTACCGAAGAAGCGCCGGGCGAAGTTGAGCTGTATCAGGGCCGCTATTATAAATCTTACCGTGGTATGGGCTCGTTAGGCGCAATGGCGCAGCGTAACGGCTCGTCAGACCGTTACTTCCAGGGCAGCAACAATGCCGAGAAGCTGGTACCAGAAGGCATTGAAGGCCGTGTTGCCTACAAGGGCCCGATGGAAAACATTATTCACCAGCAAATGGGCGGCTTGCGCAGCGCCATGGGCTTAACCGGTTGCCCGACGATTGATGAGCTGCGTACCAAGCCGCAGTTTGTCCGGGTAACCTCTGCCGGTATGGGCGAGTCGCACGTGCACGATGTGCAAATTACCAAAGAAGCACCCAACTACCGCTTAGGCTAAACTGTTTACTGTTAATGCGGCTGGGTGATACCGGCCGCTGTACTTTCTAAAGGTCGCTATGAACAAAAACATTCATCACCACCGCATATTAATTCTGGATTTTGGTTCGCAATACACCCAGCTGATTGCCCGCCGTGTACGCGAAATAGGCGTGTACTGTGAGCTGTGGGCCTGGGACGTTAGCGAAGCGCAAATTCGTGACTTTAACCCCACCGGTATTATTTTATCCGGCGGGCCGGAAAGCGTACACGAGCAAAACTCGCCACGGGCTCCGCAGTATGTGTTTGAAGCCGGAGTACCGGTGCTGGGCATTTGCTATGGCATGCAAACCATGGCCGAGCAACTGGGCGGCAAGGTGCAGGGTTCGGACATGCGCGAGTTTGGCTATGCTCAGGTAGAAGTGGTAGCTGAAAACGACCTGTTTGCCAAAATTGAAGATCATGTGGGTGGCAACGGCAATGCGCTGCTTGATGTGTGGATGAGCCATGGCGATAAAGTGGTACAGGTACCAGAAGGTTTTATTACCTGTGCCAGCACCACCACCTGCCCGCATGCCGGTATGGTTGATGAAGCCCGCCAGTTTTACGGGGTGCAGTTCCACCCGGAAGTTACCCACACCCGTCAGGGCCTGCGTATGCTGGAGCACTTTGTGGTGGACATCTGCGGTTGTGACAAGCTGTGGACACCAGCGTCGATTATCGAAGATGCCATTATCCGCTTAAAGCAGCAAATTGGTGACGACCAGGTAATATTAGGCTTATCCGGCGGTGTAGACAGCTCAGTAGTAGCCATGTTGTTGCACCGTGCTATCGGTAAAAACCTGACCTGTGTATTTGTCGATAACGGCTTGCTGCGTTTAAACGAAGGCAAGCAGGTAATGGATATGTTTGGTGACCATTTCGGCCTGAACATTATCAAAGTTGATGCCGAAGAGCGTTTCCTGTCGGCACTGGCCGGCGAGAATGATCCGGAAGCCAAGCGTAAGATCATCGGCCGCGTCTTTGTTGAAGTATTCGACGAGCAATCGCAGCTGCTGGAAAACGCCAAGTGGCTGGCGCAGGGTACCATTTACCCGGACGTTATCGAGTCTGCAGGTTCTGCTACCGGTAAAGCACACGTAATTAAATCGCACCATAACGTCGGTGGTTTGCCGGCACATATGAAGCTGGGCTTAGTAGAGCCGCTACGCGAGCTGTTTAAAGACGAAGTGCGTAAAGTCGGCTTAGAGCTGGGTTTGCCATATGACATGCTGTACCGTCACCCGTTCCCGGGCCCGGGTTTAGGTGTGCGCGTACTGGGCGAGATCAAAAAAGAATACTGCGATATTTTGCGCCGCGCCGATGCGATTTTTATCGAAGAGCTGCACAAGGCCGAGCTATACCATAAAGTCAGCCAGGCCTTTGCCGTGTTCCTGCCGGTAAAATCGGTGGGCGTAATGGGTGATGCCCGTAAGTACGACTGGGTAGTATCACTGCGCGCAGTAGAAACCATCGACTTTATGACCGCGCACTGGGCACACCTGCCGTATGATTTACTGGGCAAGGTATCTAACCGTATTATCAATGAGATCAACGGCATATCCCGCGTGGTATACGATATCAGCGGTAAACCACCAGCGACGATTGAGTGGGAATAATATCCCTTAGCTAAAGTCAGCTAAATAAAAAGGCCAGCGCAATGCTGGCCTTTTTTATAAGCGGTTTATCAAGTTGCGGTTCAGCTGGGCTCTGGCATCATAGGCCGGTAATTTTAAGCTGAAGGAGTGGGTTAATATGAAAAAACTGGGATTATTGCTGGCGTGTTGTGCTGTTTTAACTGCCTGCGCACCTGAGGTGGGCAGCAAAAAATGGTGTGACAATATGAAAGAAAAGCCCAAAGGCGATTGGACAGCGAATGAAGCCGCCGATTTTGCTAAACATTGTGTGTTTAAAACCGAAGAGTAATGCGAACAGAGCCGGCGCTGCGCCGGCTTTTTTATGCCTGGCCTGGTTTAGGCGGCAAACTTCGTGATCAGCAGTCATTTATGCTGCCGCAGTGTCATGCTTAGCTATTGTTGCGCTGTGTTGGGCCCAGCAGAGTCTGTCAGATGGGCTAAATGCAATTTTAGCTGGCTTGATACCGGTTCAAACAAGGCCTGATGGCGTGAATGTAAAATATGATACAACTTAAAGGGACCAATGCGGGTTGCCGTTTTGTTGGCATGTGCAAAGGTGGGCGGCGTTAGTAAGCGGCTTTCTATCCATAGCAGGTAGTCTATTTTACCGGCATTAAACATAGTTATTATGCCGTCCCAGTCATTATTAAAATAAGGCTTAGCTTTAATCTCCCTGGTTAGAAGTTGCAGCGTAGCATCCTGAGTAGGAATTAAAATGCGGGCTCTGGCGTCGTCCAGTACATCATGTCGGCATGGCAGCTCAGATCGGCAGTACAGCACTACGCTGACGCTATCTAATAATATCGCTGGCATTGCAGTATCCAGGCTATGCAATATCGGCGCTAGTCTGCCAACATCGCCATCTACCACACCATCATTTAACAGCTTTATTGCCCGGGCGCCTTCTGCTTCCTGAAAGCTTAGCTGATAACCGAGCTCGCCATAAATCTGCTGCAGCAGCGGAATTAACACCGTTTTGCTAACCGGATGGCCGGAGTGGCTGAACAGTAACTCGTCCGCCTGGCTTGGCAGAGTTAGCAGGCTGCAGCAAAACAAGCAAAACAGTTTAAATCTGAGATACATAGTTGGCTCCTATGCCTTTTATCGCTACAGTATAAGTCAGCCTTAAGGTGTTAATACGGCCGTGTTTAACATTTACCCTAACATCCCAAACGTAAGAGCAACAATATTATGCGCAATATAAAACCGCTCAACTTCAGTATTGTTATTAACGCGCCGGTGCAAACGGTATGGCAGCGCATGTTTTCAGACGTTGGTTACCGCAACTGGACCTCGGCATTTTGCGAGGGCTCTTATTTTGTTGGCAGCTGGCAGCAGGGCGAAACGATACGCTTTTTATCGCCGTCCGGTGATGGCATGGTGGCGACGATTGCTGAACATATACCCTTGGAGTTTATGTCAATTAAACACCTGGGTTTTATCGTCGCCGGCGTGGATGATTTTAGCAGTGATAATGTCACCAGCTGGGCACCGGCGTTTGAAAACTACCGGTTTCGCACAGTAGCAAACGGTACTGAAGTCAGCATAGAGCAGGATATCGCACCAGAGTACGAGCAATATATGCAGGACACCTGGCCTAAGGCATTGCTGAAACTTAAAGCTTTGTGCGAACAGTGCTGAACTCTGTGCTTTGAATTCGGTCATACCGGCTGTTGAAACTGAAATGGAGCTGGTATGACAAAATTTCTGCAGCTGTGGCGTGACAATCGCGGTGTTATCGTATTTATCAGTCTGATGTTTGTGTTTAGAAGCGCAGTTGCTGACTGGAACGATGTACCTACCGGCTCAATGCAGCCGACAATTCAGATTGGCGATCGTATTTTGGTGAATAAAATGGCCTACGATCTGCGCATTCCTTTTACCACCACCTCATTAATTAAGCGTGCCGATCCCAAGCGCGGTGATATTGTTATTTTCACCTCAAAAGCAGCCGACAACCGGTTGGTAAAACGCGTTATAGGCGTGCCGGGTGATGTTGTTGCGATGCAACACAATGTATTGACTATCAATGGCAAACAACTGGCGTATAGCGAACAACAGCCAGTGACAGCCGACGCGACTGAAACTGCAGACGCCAGCCTGCTGCTAAGCGAGCAACTGGGAAGCGTTAACCATGTGATTAAGCTGGCGTCTTACACCACTGGCCGCGACAGCTTTAACCCGGTAACAGTACCCGCCGGCCATTATCTGGTACTGGGAGATAATCGCGATAACAGTGCTGATTCCCGCGTAATTGGTTTTGTGCCACGGCATGAAATCATCGGTCGTGCCGGTAAGGTATTGTTCTCGTTAGATCACGATAATTACTACCTGCCACGTAGTGAGCGTTTTTTGGCGGCGCTGTAACTAACTGCGTGGTAGTGAACAAGTTGCAAGCAGTAATAGGGACATATTTGCCCACTATGGCGGGTGATGGTAGTTTTAACATCAGCATTACAATAGCAGGGTGATCGGTATTATGGATGACATATTAAAAGAGCTGACAACATCAATAGAAGGCGATGGTCTGGAACAGCAGGTTAGAGCACTGATCCAGCTGCTACAGCATTCTACCGGTTTGGAGTCAGCGTATTTCACCCGTATTGATTTAACGAAAGGCGTGCAGCACATAGTGTATTCATTAAATACCGGCCGGCTGCAGCTTAATGAAGGCCTGGCCGTTAACTGGAATGATACGTTGTGTAAAAGGGCACTGGAACAAAAGCAGTTTGTTACCAGTGACGTTGCTGCCTGCTGGGGAGATTCAGCCGCCGCAGCAGAGCTGGGGATAAGTACTTATGTCAGTGCACCGGTGCAGCTTTCTGACGGTATGCTGTACGGTACAGTATGCGCTGCCAGTACAGCAAAAACCGTGGTGTCGGCTGCCAGCGCGACCTTGTTGCAACTGATTAGCCGGATTATTGCTATGCAGGTAGAGCGCGAACAGCTGCTAATGCAGCTGGCGCAGGAAAATCGCCAGTTTCGTAATGTCGCCCTGTCTGATCCGTTAACCGGCTTAGGTAACCGGCGGGCGCTGGAGCAGGAATTGCTGCGCATCTTAGCCAACAGCCAACGCAATGGTAGCGCAGTATTTGTCGCCTATATTGATCTTGACGATTTTAAACGCATTAACGATCAGTATGGCCATGATGCCGGTGACCGGTTCTTACTGGCCATCAGCGCCAGATTGCAACACGACAGACGCGAAGGTGATTTTATCAGCCGCATAGGTGGCGATGAATTTGTGATCTTTGGTTTGTTAACCGGCAATGATGTCAGCCATGCTGCCCGGGCCTTGCGCGAGCAAATCTATGACAGTACCCGCGGCAGTTTTGATATTGCCGACACCGTATTGCAGTATCAGGGCGCCAGCGTAGGTTTAGTGGTGGCTGCACCGGGCGAGCCGATGAAGGAGCTGCTTAAACGCGCCGACAGCGAAATGTACCTGCAAAAAAAGCAGCGTGCCAGCCGGCGCTAGGTGATGTGCTGTTAGCGCTGTTTATTCGCGCTCAGTCGCACCCACTCATCCTGCACAGCTATTGGCTCAAAGCTGAATTCATCGCTGTAAGCATCTATTACGCTTTGTGCCTGACTGGCCAAAATGCCAGACAACGCCAGCTTGCCGCCGGATTTTACATAGGCGCTAATTACGTGTTTCAATTCTGCCAGTGGGCCGGCCAGAATATTGGCTACCACGACGTCGGCTTTAAAGTCAGCCGGCTGATCTTTGGGCAAATACAACTCTATCTGGCCTTCGACATTATTACGTTTGGCATTTGCCAGGCTGGCTTCTATCGCCTGTGGGTCTATATCAACACCGATAACGCGTTTTGCGCCCAGTTTCAGCGCTGCAATACCCAGAATACCTGAGCCGCAACCGAAATCGACCACGGTTTGCTCTGGTTGAATAACCGCGTCCAACCACTGCATGCATAAGGCCGTGGTGGGATGGGTGCCGGTACCAAAGGCCAGGCCCGGGTCCAGCATCACGTTTACTGCTGTCGGATCTGGGATCTCGCGCCAGCTTGGGCACACCCATAGCCGCTGACCAAATTTAATCGGATGAAAGTTATCCATCCATTCGCGTTCCCAGTCTTTATCTTCCAGCTGCTCCAGTTTGTAATCTGGCTGGCCTTTAAAAAACGACACTTGCTCAAGTTGCTTAAGCACTTTATCCATCGGGTGCTCTGCATCAAACAGGCCTACTACTACAGTGTTAGTCCAGTAGATCACTTCGCCTGGCATCGGTTCGTATATCGGCGTATCCTGTGCGTCAATAAAGCTGACTGCCTGGGCGCCCCAGCCCATCAGCATATCGCTGACTTGTTCGGCTTTTTCTTCAGTGGTGCTAACACGCAGTTGGATCCAGGGCATAAACAGTCTCGCTCGAAAAATTTTGCCGCATTATAGCAAAAAGGCCGCAAAAGCGGCCTTTAATCTACAGTATGCTGGCTTACTTAATACCCAACTTGTGTTCCAGATAGTGGATATTGGTACCACCTTTACAGAAACCTTCGTCACGCATGATGTCTTTGTGCAATGGAATGTTGGTTTTAATGCCTTCAACCAATAATTCGTCCAGCGCGTTACGCATGCGGGCAATGGCGATATCACGACTTTCACCATAAGTGATCAGCTTACCTACCATTGAATCGTAGTTTGGCGGTACGCTGTAATCGGCATAGATATGCGAATCCCAGCGGATACCGTTACCACCTGGCGGGTGGAAGCGGGTGATCTTGCCCGGTGAAGGCATAAAGGTTTTTGGATCTTCCGCATTGATACGGCATTCTACGGCATGGCCGCGAATGACAATATCTTCCTGCTTAATGGTCAGTGGCATGCCCGAGGCAATACGCAACTGCTCTTTAATCAGGTCAACGCCGCTGATCATTTCGGTTACCGGGTGCTCTACCTGAATACGGGTGTTCATTTCAATAAAGAAGAATTCACCGTTTTCAAATAAAAACTCAAAAGTACCGGCACCACGGTAGTTCATCACCTTACAGGCATCCACACAGCGGCCGCCGATAAAGGCGCGTAGCTCTGGTGTAATACCCGGCGCAGGTGCTTCTTCTACCACTTTTTGATGGCGACGCTGCATCGAGCAGTCGCGTTCACCTAAGTGAATCGCATTGCCCTGGCCGTCGGCCAATACCTGAATTTCGATATGACGTGGGTTTTCCAGGAATTTCTCCATGTACACCATGTCATTACCAAAAGCCGCTTTAGCTTCAGCCTTGGTCATCTCAACCGAGCTAACCAGTTCTTCTTCGCTGCGCACCACACGCATACCGCGACCACCGCCGCCGCCAGCAGCTTTGACGATGATTGGGTAACCGATACGTTTGGCAATGGCTTTGTTGGTGTCAGCATCATCGCCGACAGCGCCGTCAGAGCCTGGTACACAAGGTACGCCGGCTTTTTTCATCGCTTCAATCGCTGATACCTTGTCACCCATTAAACGGATAGAGTCCGGGTGCGGGCCGATAAATACCAGGCCGCTTTCTTCTACCTGCTGGGCAAAGTCAGCGCGTTCGGCTAAGAAGCCATAGCCTGGGTGGATAGCCTGGGCGTTGGTAACTTCAGCCGCGGCAATTAATGCCGGTATATTTAAGTAGCTTTGTGGTGATGGCGCCGGACCAATACAAATGGTTTCGTCAGCCAGCAGCACATGTTTTAAGTTGCGGTCTACGGTGGAGTGCACCGCCACCGTTTTAATACCCAGCTCTTTGCAGGCACGCAGTATGCGCAGTGCAATTTCGCCACGGTTGGCAATCAGTACTTTTTCTAGCATCAGTCTGCCTTTTGCGTTATTCAATCACGAACAGAGGCTGGTCAAATTCGATCGCGTCGCCGTTCTCTGCCAGAATTTCTTTTACCACACCGGCCTTGTCAGACTGGATCTGGTTCATCATCTTCATTGCTTCAACGATACACAGCGTATCGCCTACTTTTACGCTCTGTCCTACTTCTACGAAGGCTTTGGCGGTAGGTGAGGCGGCACGATAGAAAGAGCCTACCATAGGTGATTTAACCACATGACCACTGATGGCCTTAGGTGCGTCAACCGCAGGTGCGGCCGATGGTGCGGCTGGTGCCGGCGCTGGTGCCTGGGCATACTGCTGTGGTGCGGCTGCATAATGCTGCATTGGTGCATAGTGTTGCGCCGGGCCATTGCGGCTGATGCGCACTGACTCTTCGCCTTCGGTGATCTCAAGCTCAGAAATGCCTGACTCTTCTAACAGCTCGATCAATTTTTTAATCTTTCTAATATCCATGTCTTTTTAGCCTGATTTAGTTATTACTGTTTGGTTGTTTGTAACGCTGCTACCGCCGCATCAAGAGCATAGTGGTAACCTTTGGCCCCCAGACCACAGATCACCCCTTTGGCGATATCAGATAAATACGAGTGGCGGCGAAAACTTTCGCGCGCATGCACATTAGATAAATGCACTTCAATAAAAGGTATGGCAACCGCTAACAGCGCATCCCGAATGGCTACGCTGGTATGGGTAAAAGCAGCGGGATTAATCAGAATATAATCCTGCTGGCCCAGGCTTTGCTGAATGGCCGTAACCAATTCGTGCTCGGCATTCGATTGTAAGTGCGTTAATTCGACACCCTGCGCCGCTGCCTGTTCCGTCAGGTCGGTAATTATATTTTCCAGCGTGGCCGCACCATAGACTGCTGGCTCACGTACACCCAGCATATTCAGGTTGGGGCCATTTAAGACCAAAATTCGATAAGTTGCCGCCATTTGTGCGTTATTCCCGCTAATTGTTGTGATCCGGCACTATCTTGCCAAAGCTAAGCGGTAATTGCATCTGTTTGACTAAAATCAGTCATTGGCAGTGCCATTGGCTTAACGATAGCGCCTTATTATAGTGAAATCGTGACAAATGGCAGCAAAATACTGGTCTTATCAGCCAGAGGGCAGGTGGTTGCAGGCGGCGCCCGACGAAAGCGCCGCCTTAGCGTTAGCGTTGCAGCTGTTGCAGATGGGCGGCAAAGTCGGTGGCGTTCATAAAACCGGTAACGCGGGCACTGCTGAGCTCTTCGCCCTGTGGGCTGAAAAACAATAAGGTAGGCAGGCCTAATACCTGATAGTTATCCAGCAGCGCCTGATCTTTACGCGTCATTTTAGTGACATCCACTTTAATCAGCTGCATTTTCTGCATCTGCGCCTGCACTTCTGCTTTAGGAAAGGTGAGGTGCTCAAATTCTTTACAGGCGATACACCAGTCGGCATAGAGATCAACCAGGGTATAGCGCTGATCACTGGCGGCAATTTTTTGTTGCAGCTCTTCAAGACTGTTTACCAGCTCAAAGCCAGTTTGTTGCCCGGTTGCCTCGGCAATGGCGACAGAAGCATCAGTTGCTGGCCACCAGAAACGGAAATTAACCAGCAAAACAGCCAGCAGCAATAACTGGCCGGCAACTAACACCACAGCTTTGGCCGCGGTGCTGTGCAAGCTAAACATGGTGCGGTACAAATACACCACAAAGCACAGCATTAACAGCGAGCCGGCGGCCAGCACATAGCTAAACGGCAGTATGCGTTCAAGTAAAATCAGTGGCACGGCTAGCAGTAAAAAGCCAAAACTGGTTTTTACCGCATTCATCCAGTTGCCGGCTTTGGGCAGTAATTTACCCCCCGAACTGCCCAGTAATAACAGAGGCAAGCCCATACCCAGGCTTAAAATGTACAGGGTGATGGCACCAAGCAGTAAATCGCCACTTTGTGCGACATACAATAGCGCCGCCGATAACGGAGCTGTAGTGCAGGGGGAAGCAATCAGCCCGGACAATGCGCCCATAGTAAAGGCACCCTTGTGTGAGCCACCTTGTTGCTTATTGCTTACATTGCTGATTTTTTCCTGCCAGCTTGACGGCAGGCTTAAGTTAAACACACCAAACATTGCCAGCGCCAACAACACGAAAATGATGCTGGCAACAATTAACACTGCCGGGTGCTGCATATAACCCTGAAATTTTACCCCCAGACTGGCGATGATCAGGCCCAATAGCGAATAGGTAATGGCCATACCCTGCACATAAGAAAACGACAGCGTAAAAGCACGTTTATTCGATAACTGCTTACCCTGGCCAACAATAATGCTGGTTAAAATTGGATACATCGGAAAAACGCAGGGGGTAAAGGCCAGGCCTAAGCCCAATAGAAAAAAACCGGCCAGAGTGGCTAAACTGGCACCATCACTCAGTTTGGCGGCCAGCGTATTTTGGCTTGATACCGGAGTGCTGCTTTGGCTATTGCTGTCTGAAATATTTACTGCTTTTAAGGCAGATAAAGGCAACTCTTTAGTCACCGGTGGGTAGCAGAGGCCGGCTTCGGCACAGCCCATATACTGCAGTTTAAAGATGGCATCGTCACTGACATCGGTCAGTGGAATGCGCAAGGTCAGCTGATGAAAGTAGACGTCTGTTACACCGAAAAATTCATCTTCTATCGTCATACTGGCCGGGTAACTGGGGTGAGAAAAGCTCACGGCTATGCCACCGAGCTTTATTTTATCTTTATATAAATAGTAGCCATCGGCGATGGTCCAGCTTACAACCAGTTCGTTGTCGCGTTGGACAAAATCAAATACAAAGGCTTGTTCGACCGGCAAAAACTGATCGTTGGGCTTTAATAGACTATCCAGTACGGAGCTCTGCTGGGCCTGCAATGATGGTGCAAACAACGAAACACAGAGTAAAAACGGTAATAAAAACACTTTAAACATCAGCTTATACTTCCTGAAAAACGCCGCGGCGTTGTTATGGCATACACTAGCACGACATAGCTATACGACGATAGCCAGGCTCTGGCTCGTCAGTTGCGACCAGCTGCTCTTTGCCACAGACCAGTGTCGGGCGCGCTATCTTTCACCCGGCGTAAAAAATAACGCCTTTGAGCTGGCAGTAAACTAAGAAAATTTCAGATTGCCCCTTGGATTTTTTTCCGCCTTGCCCCATATACCGACCAGACAATTTAACACCCATGTTAAAACACAAAATAGCTTTAGGAGATAGAGCATGAATATTCGTCCATTACATGATCGTGTCATCGTTAAACGTTTAGAAGCTGAAAGCAAATCAGCAGGTGGCATCGTGTTAACTGGCGCATCGGCAGAAAAATCTACTCGTGGTGAAATCCTTGCTGTAGGCAATGGTCGTATTTTAGAAAATGGTACTGTTAAACCACTGGATGTCAAAGTGGGTGACGTGGTGATCTTCAACGAAGGTTACGGCGTTAAGAAAGAAAAAATCGACGGTCAGGAAGTTCTGATCCTGTCTGAAGCTGACCTGATGGCAGTTGTGGGTTAATCCTCAGCATCAATTCGACATTCCAATTAATCATTTAGAAATTTAAAGGATAATCAAAATGGCAGCAAAAGACGTACGTTTTGGCGATGAAGCCCGTAATAAGATGCTTAAAGGCGTTAATATTTTAGCAAACGCTGTGCGCGTAACCTTAGGCCCGAAAGGCCGTAACGTTATTCTGGACAAGTCGTTTGGCGCACCATTGATCACCAAAGACGGTGTATCGGTAGCGAAAGAAATTGAGCTGGAAGACAAGTTCGAAAACATGGGCGCGCAAATGGTGAAAGAGGTTGCCTCTAAAGCCAATGACGAAGCCGGTGACGGTACAACAACGGCGACAGTTTTAGCGCAAAACATCATCAACGAAGGTGTTAAAGCGGTAGCAGCCGGCATGAACCCTATGGATTTAAAGCGCGGTATCGACAAAGCGGTTATCGCCGCTGTTGCCGAGCTTAAATTACTGTCACAACCTTGTGCCGATAGCAAAGCTATTGCCCAGGTTGGTACTATTTCGGCTAACTCTGATGACGAAATTGGCCAAATCATTGCCAGTGCAATGGACAAAGTAGGCAAAGAAGGCGTAATTACCGTTGAAGAAGGCCAGGGTTTAGCTAACGAGCTGGACGTGGTTGAAGGTATGCAGTTCGACCGTGGTTACTTATCACCGTATTTCATCAACAATCAGGAAGCCGGCCAGGTTGAACTGGAAAACCCGTACATTCTGACTGTGGACAAAAAAATCACCAACATCCGTGAGCTGTTACCAGTACTGGAAGGCGTAGCGAAATCTGGTAAGCCGTTACTGATCATCGCTGAAGATGTAGAAGGCGAAGCGTTAGCTACGTTAGTAGTAAACAATATGCGCGGCATCGTGAAAATCTCTGCGGTTAAAGCGCCGGGCTTCGGCGACCGTCGCAAAGCTATGCTGCAAGATATCGCTACTTTAACTGGCGGCATTGTGATTTCTGAAGAAATCGGCATGGAGCTGGAGAAAGCCGGTTTAGAAGAGTTAGGTACTGCTAAGCGTGTGGTGATCACTAAAGATAACACGACTATCATCGATGGTGCCGGCGAACAAGCGGGTATCGATGGTCGCGTAAAACAAATTCGTCAGCAGATTGAAGAAGCGACTTCAGACTACGACAAAGAGAAACTGCAAGAGCGTCTGGCCAAACTGGCTGGCGGTGTGGCGGTTATCAAAGTTGGTGCTTCTACTGAAATTGAGATGAAAGAGAAAAAAGCCCGCGTTGAAGATGCGTTGCATGCAACCCGTGCTGCAGTTGAAGAAGGCGTGGTACCTGGCGGTGGTGTGGCACTGGTACGTGTTGCCGCTAAGCTGGCCGAACTGCGTGGTGTTAACGAAGATCAAAACCATGGTATTAAAATTGCGCTGCGCGCGATGGAATCACCACTGCGTCAAATCGTTGATAACGCCGGTGAAGAGCCATCAGTCGTAGTAAACAACGTCAAAGCTGGCAACGGTAACTACGGTTATAATGCGGCGACAGGTGAGTACGGCGATATGCTGGAAATGGGTATTCTGGACCCAACTAAAGTGACCCGTTCTGCGCTGCAATTCGCTGCTTCTGTTGGCTCACTGATGATCACTACCGAAGCAATGGTTACTGAGTTACCGAAGAACGATGCCCCGGCAATGCCTGATATGGGCGGTATGGGTGGCATGGGCGGCATGATGTAATTGCTGCTGTAAGTGCTTACTTACTGATAAACCCCGGCTAAATGCCGGGGTTTTTGTTTTTTAAGGCGATAGATACGGGCTGGCTACATTTTTATACAAAACAATTCAGCTGAAGCTCAGGCATTAGCGGTATAGTGAGCTATGTTAATTAAACTTATTGTTGCTGACTGCTTCTAACCGTAGAGGCAGTTATGGTTGTAACAGATGAGGAGACTGGCAATGCGTAAGATATTACTGTTGTGTGGTTTGACGGTGTTCGCTGCGGCTACAGTGCAGGCCGGCGAGGTAAAAGTAGAATGGCAGCAGCCGGAAAAATTTACCGATATTCGCCCTGCCAATGATAGCCGTAAGGCTTATCGTGAGCGGGTGTTGCGTAAATTCGACGGCATTTTTCAGGATTTGGCGGCAAAATTGCCTGAAGGTTATCAGTGGCAGGTAACAGTAACCGATATCGACCTGGCTGGAGATATCGACTATTTTGCCAGCGGCAGTGGCCAGGCACTGCGTATTATTAAAGACATACACTCGCCGGCAATTAAATTTAGCTATGTGCTGCGCGATAAATATGGTGAAGAAGTTACCAGTGGTGAAGAAAAACTGCGTGATATGGGCTTTATGCAATCGCTGGGTTTGGTTAATAACAGCGATGAATTCCGCTATGAGCAAAAAATGCTGCAAAGCTGGTTCAAACAAGAGTTAGAGCCGAAAGTTGAACAGTATGCGCAATCGTTACCTAAGGTGAGCGGGCCGACACCTTAATGGCGTTTTACAGCAAGCTGGCAATTTGCCGGTAAATATCTACTGCTTCCTGCCGGCTTAATTGGCCGGCAGTAGCTGCCCTGCCGATACTACTGCTTACCCGAATAAAATCACGTTCACTTTGTGTTTCAGTTGCTGTTGTTGCTGTGGTGGTTGCTGTCGGCAGTGTATTGCTATTGGCAGCCTGAGCCAGCTCAGCGCTGCGGCTAAGTTGGCGGCCAATATCTGTGGTAACCTGGTTAACGTTGCTGACGTTACTGCTTATTGCTGACATGTCATCCTCCGCATAGTTTTAGATTAGTGGAGTCAGTTGTCAGCGTTAGATTATTTTTTGAACGATTAATTCGTCTTATTTTATTTTGTTATAACAGCACGGAAAGTGGCCAGCGTTTGATGTAGTTGTTTTAGCTGCTTAACAACCCGCTGCAAGGTTGCAGTATTAAACTGCTGACTTTGCCGCATTGCTGCGATTTGCTCTGCGGTTTCAGCCAGGTATGGCATAAACCGGTTGCTGCTGGCCTGAAATAAACTGTTGTCAGCAAAAATACGTTGATGTTTAGCATGGCCTTGCTGTTGCAGGTTATCGAGCAAGGCATCGGCGTCTAAGGCTTTGCGGTACAGCTCTTTTAAATTGTCATCAAGTTGAGTAAGTAAGGTATCCATAACACGCCTGCGCGGAAAAAAGTGGCGCTATTATGCCACAAAGCTGGCGTGGCTTCAGCTGCTTCATAAAGTGCGGCACCAGCTTTATTTTTGTCACTGCCCATTCCTTTGGCAAATGTTTTGTTATATTATCTCGTTTCTCGCAATTCGGTTTTCAGAGTATGTAACGTGTTAGCCATCGTAAGAAACGTATTTGATAAAGTCGGCATTACAGTAACGTCGTTGTGCGCTATTCACTGCATTATGCTGCCTATTATTTTACCGGTGCTGCCGCTGTTAGGCCTTAGCGTGGGCCATAATCATGCGTTTGAGCGTGTGATGTTGCTGGTAACTATCGTACTGGGCTTTGTGGCATTGTTTATTGGATTTCACCGTTATCATCGCAAACTGTATCCGTTTTACTCATTATTTTTAGGTGTGTTTATTTACTGGCAACGCGATGTGTGGGGCCACGAATACGAGCATGCCGTGTTGATTGTTGGCGCCTCGTTAGTGGTGCTGGCGCACGTAATGAATATGCGGTTATGCAATAGCTGCAATACCTGCGAAGACGACCACTAAATTGCACCTGATACAAAAAATCCCGCCACGGCGGGATTTTTGCATTTAAGGCTGACTGTTTAGCCGCTGTTGGCTGCGGGCCGGATAGTTGCTGAAAATGCCATCAACGCCATATTGTGCCATGCGGGCAATATCATCCGCCTGATCTACCGTATACACATACACTTTTAAACCTCTGGCTTTGGCGTCATCGACAAAGGCCTGGTTGATAAAGCTGACATCGCAGTTTACTGAGTAGGCCTGCAGTTGCTGCGCGAACGCGGCGTAGTCAACCGGCATGCTGGCGGTCAGGGCGCCCAGTTTTAATGCTGGCAATTGTAGCTTTAGCGCTGCTAGCAGATGATGATTAAACGAGGAGATCAGCAGACGGCTCAGGTCAAACTGCAGTTCGCGCTTGGCGCGTTCAAGTAAGGGCAATAACGGCGCGACGGTATTGTCGCCTTTCAGTTCGATGTTAAGCCACAGTGTGGTGGGAGCCAACAGTTGCAGTACTTGCCACAAGGTTGGAATGCGCTGGCCTAAACCTGCGTCGAGCTGTTGTAATTGCGCCAGATTGTGCTGATAAAGGCTGCCGCTGCCGTTGGTAGTGCGCGCTAAGTGATGGTCATGAATAACGATCAGCTCGCCATCTACCGAAAACACGTCGATTTCAACGGCATCAGCACCTTGAGCTATGGCCTGCTCAATAGCCAACAGGGTATTTTCCGGATAGTCGCCACTGGCACCACGATGAGCAATGATTTGCATGTTTACTCCGTTTTAAGGCTGGATGTTAAACAGATGAAGTGAATGCAGAGTATTTTTTTCGGCGACCGTTGCAGGCCAGGGTGCTGACAAATTCGCCTGGAGCGAATTTGAACAGCCGCGCTGGTCCGTGGGATAAACTTCATGGATGAAGTTTATAATCGAGCCCCCTGGGAGGGGTTCACGGCGTGTCGCAGAAAAAACATACGGCGCATTCACGTTGTCGAAGCGCCGTAGTTGAAGGATAGCGTTAGTTATTAATTTCAGCAAAAGGCGCACCCATGCGGGTTACTGTGCCAGGTTGCTGGTCATCCAGAAAAGATAGCTTATCGGCAGCAAAAGCCAATACTACGGTTGAGCCTAACTTAAAGCGGCCCATCTCAGCGCCTTTTTCCAGTGTAATGGCGTTTTTGCCATGTGCCGGGTAAGTCCAGCGGAATACATTTTTGCCGGCTGGCGGCGTAACAGTTCCAGCCCAAACGGTTTCGATGCTGGCGACGATCGTCGCACCCACCAGAACCAACGCCATCGGGCCCAGTTCGGTATCAAAAATAGTAACTACGCGCTCGTTACGGGCAAACAAATCCGGCACATTTTCTGCTGTTAACGGGTTAACCGAAAATAAATCACCTGGCACGTAAATCATCTGACGCAGGGTGCCGCTAACCGGCATATGAATGCGGTGATAATCTTTGGGCGCCAGATAAATAGTGGCAAAGTCGCCGCCGATAAAAGGCTCTGCGGTGGCTATATCACCGCCTAGTAAGGCTTGCAGCGAATAGCTGTGGTTCTTCGCCTGTACTAACTGGCCTTGTACTATCGGACCTAATTGGCTGATGCAACCGTCTACCGGATGAGCAACGACATGGCCGTCGGTTGCCAGTGGCCGGATGCCGTCTTTTAGCGGCCGGGTAAAAAACTCATTAAAACTGGCGTAATCCTCTGCCCGCTCAAATTGTGCTTCACTCATATTAATGCCGTAAGCTTTAATAAAGCGGTTAATTAAAAAATGGGTAAACCAGCCTAATTTAGCGGCGGCCAACTTGCCCACCAGGCGGGAAATAAAATGCTTCGGCATCAGGTATTGCAGGGTAATTTTTAAATTATCCATGTTGTTCTCAGTAAAAAGTTAATCGTAGTAAAGGTTAAAAATGGTTTGGCTTATCCTGTGCCATACTGGCTAGGATTTTCAGATAACTGTCGTAGCGTTCCTGGCTTACGGCACCGCTCTCTACTGCATGCATAATAGCGCAGCCCGGATCACTTATGTGCTTACAATCGCGGAATTTGCAACGGCCAAGCCAGGGCGTAAATTCAGTAAAGCCACGGGTGACTTCTTCCGCAGTCAAATGCCACAACGCAAACTCGCGGATACCTGGCGAGTCAATTAAATCGCCGCCGTCGGGTAGGTGATACAAACGCGATACCGTTGTTGTGTGCTGGCCAAGGCCAGAATTGCTGGAGACTTCCTGCGTCAAGGCTTCGAGTCCTGGCATCAGGTTATTCATTAACGAAGATTTGCCGACACCGGACTGACCAACAAAGATACTGGTACCACTGTGTAAGTAATCCAGCAGTTGCTGCATGCCCATGCCATTTTTAGCGCTAACGGCTAAGAAGTCGTAGCCCAGCTGCTGATACAGTGCCAGTTGCTGCTGTACCGCAGCTAACTCGGCGGTGCTGAGCAAATCTACTTTGTTAATCACCAGCAATGGCTTAATGCCGGTCATCTCTGCCGCCACCAGGTAACGGTCAATAATATTCAGCGATAACGCAGGTAACACTGCAGAGACGATAATCATTAAATCGATATTGGCGGCAACCGGTTTTAAGCCGTCGTAAAAGTCTGGCCGTAACAGCACCGACCGCCGCTCTTCTACCGCATCAATTACACCATCTACACCGCCGGTTGGCTGTAAAGAGCGACGCCAGATTACCCGATCACCGGTAACCAGGGATGCCACTGAGCGGCGCATATTGCAACGTATTACGCTGCCCTGGCTATCTTCAACATCAGCATGTTGGCCAAAACGGCTCAACACCAGTCCCGGCTCAACCGCGGCAAAGCTGGCGTCATCGACGTTGTCGACACCTTTGTTTTTTGCGTTGCGCAGTCTTTTCCCGGCGTTATCGGCAATACGTTGTTGCTGGCGCTGGGTAAGATGTTTTTTCTTTGTCACTGCTATTGTTATCGCTCTGAGGTAAAGGATGCTATTACTGCTAAGCTTAGGGCGTGTATGATACCCGTATTCTGTAAATGAACAAAGCAGCACACTACGTAAGGGCTTTTAATGAGTATAAATGACACCCATTTAATCTGGCTTGATTTGGAAATGACCGGGCTGGAACCTAAAACCGATGTTATTCTGGAAATGGCTACTATTGTCACTGACAGTCAGTTAAATATTTTGGCCGAAGGGCCGGTATTTGCCATTAAGCAACCAGACGAAGTGCTGGACAATATGAGTGCCTGGTGCGTCGAGCAACACGGTAAAAGTGGTTTAACTGCCCGTTGCAAAGCCAGCACGACGTCTTTGGCCGATGCTGAGCAACAGACTATCGCCTTTTTAAGCCAGTACGTACCTAAGGGTAAATCGCCGATGTGTGGCAACAGCATAGGCCAGGACCGGCGTTTTCTGGCGGAATATGCTCCGGAGCTGGAAGCGTTTTTCCATTACCGTAATTTAGACGTCAGCACGGTAAAAGAGTTGGCGCGGCGCTGGCATCCGCAGGTGCTGAAACAAGTACAAAAAGCCGGCAGTCATTTAGCATTAGACGATATTCGTGAGTCAATTGCTGAATTAGTAACCTATCGCACGCATTTTTTCAGATTACCGTAAAAAAACACTTGCAACGGCCAACTGATTTTGTAAAATGCGCGCCATCACGACGTAACAACGTTAGATGATGCGAGTATAGCTCAGCTGGTAGAGCGCGACCTTGCCAAGGTCGAGGTCACGAGTTCGAACCTCGTTACTCGCTCCAAATTCGACAGAAACCGCACTTGGGAAACCAGTGCGGTTTTTTGTTGTCTGCGATATAGTCACTGTAACAAAACCTAAACGGCGTAACAGATGGCAGATTCTCCCTGTGTACGAAATTGTTGTCTGGATCAGCAGGATATTTGTCTTGGCTGCGGCCGTAGTGTTGAAGAGATAATTGAATGGCACAGCGCGGATTTACTGCGACGGACGCAGATTTTGCAGCTTGCGCAAGCCAGGTTAGCGCAGCGTAACAGTGCAGATAGCGTTAAGCATCGCGCGGTAAACCCTTCTGAATAATCCGTACTAGTCGCTCGGTACTGCGTGGCAATAAGGATTCTGCCTGCCAGCTTTTGCGTTTTTGCTGCTGTAATGCCCAGTCTATATGCTCTGCCAGCAGGTCACTGGCGTGCTCGCGCTTTGCGTTTAACGCCGCTACGATTTCCGGCTGATAGGGCGCGTTCCCCAGGGCGACCGCAATATTGCGCTGCCAACGCTCAAAGCCAATCCGGCGAATGGCACTGCCTTCGGTATGGCTTAAAAACTCATGCTGCTGCCAGGCAAATAAGCTAAGTAAACTTTGGCTTTGCCACTGTTTGCGCCGTTGAAAATCGCCTTCGATCGACAAAGGCGCACCGCGGTTTTCCGGACATACCAGCTGGCAGTCATCACAGCCATAGATACGGTTGCCAATAAGTGCACGAAATTGTTCTGGTATCGCACCTTTAAGTTCTATGGTCAGATAAGAAATGCAGCGTCTGGCATCAACCACATAAGGTTCGACTATAGCGCCGGTAGGGCAACTGGTTATACAGGCCACACAGTTGCCGCAATCACCCTGATGCGGGCTATCAACGGGCAGAGGTAAATTAACCAGCAATTCACCCAAAAAGAACCAGGAGCCGGCTTCATGGTTAAGTAATAAACTGTGTTTGCCTACCCAACCCAGGCCAGCTTGTTGTGCTAAGGGCCGCTCTAATATCGGTGCCGAATCGGTAAAGGGGCGGTAGCCGAGATCGCTGACGTGCTGGTTAATACGCTCGCCCAACTGCTTTAGCCGGTTACGGATCAGCTTATGATAGTCGCGCCCCAGTGCGTAGCGACTGATGTAGGCCTGAGTCGGGTCCGCCAGGTTAGTGGCAAAGCCAGCGCCTTCAGGCAGGTAATTCATCCGGACACTTAGTACACGCAGAGTGCCGGGTACCAGTTCTGCCGGGCGTGCGCGCAGCATGCCGTGGCTGGCCATATAGTCCATTTCGCCGTGATAGCCGGCTTCGAGCCATTTTTGCAATTGCAGTTCGGCATCTGGCAGGCTGACGCCGGTAATACCCAGTTGGGCAAAGCCGAGTTCAAGTGCCCATTGCTTTATTTGTAGCGCCAGCGCCTGATAGTCAATACTCATGTTAACCGTACGTTTTTAGAGACAGGCTAATTTAGCATAAGGCTGCCCGGTACGCCTAGCCGCGGCATTGGCTCTGTGGTGCAAATGAACCGGGATAAGCGGCTGTTTTTGCTGGCTCAGAGCGTGGCTAATTTGTTAACATAGCGGGGTATTTAGTCAGATGAGAGTTGTAACCGTGGCTACTGAGCACTTTAGCTTACCCGATGAAGAAGCAACGCTGGCCTTTGCCGGCAAGATTGGCCGCGTGGTTGCTGGCGGCCAGATTCTATTTCTACGCGGTGAGCTCGGCGCGGGTAAAACGACCTTCAGCCGCGGGTTGCTGCACGCGCTGGGGCATCAGGGCAAGGTTAAAAGTCCTACCTACACCCTGGTAGAACCCTATCAGCTAGATGGCTTAACGGTGTACCACTTTGATTTGTATCGCTTGCGCGATGCGGAAGAACTGGAGTTTATGGGCATTCGTGATTATTTCCGGCCCGACAGCCTCTGTTTGATTGAATGGCCGGAACAGGGAATGGATTATTTACCTGTTGCCGATCTCGACATACACTTAACTTTTGATCAGCAGCAACGGCAGCTCAGTATTTGCGCCAATACGGCCGCCGGCGCCACTATAATTAAAGCCATAACAGACGATGAAAAATAATTATTACAAACTCAAAGGCTGTTTATTGTTTATCCTGAGTGGGCTGTGTATTGCCGCTCAGGCCAGCAATGAAGTGCAAAGTGTCAGGGTTTGGCCGTCGCCGGACAATACCCGGGTAGTTTTTGATCTAACGGCAGCACCTGAACATAAATACTTTGCGTTAGACAAACCCGATCGGCTGGTTATAGACCTGCGTAACATTAAAAGTGGCAGCAACCTGCCGGCGGTTTCTGGCGACACCGGCTTAATTAAGGCTATACGTAGCAGTAGTGATAACAATAGCATGCGCATAGTGTTGGACCTGGACAAAGCCAGTAAAGCGACAGTCTTCGCCTTGCCACCAACTCCGCCATATGGCCACCGTTTAGTGGTTGATTTGCCAGATAGTCAGCCACAACACAGTACCCCGGCAATAACACCGACCATTCGTACGGCGCGCGATATCGTTATCGCTATTGATGCCGGTCATGGTGGTGAAGATCCGGGATCTATTGGCCCCAGCGGATTTTATGAAAAAAACATTACCCTGCCAATTGCCCGCCAACTGGCACAAATGATCGATCGCCAACCGGGTATGAAAGCAATGATGGTACGTACTAAAGACTACTATCTGCACGTAAACCGGCGTACTGAAATAGCCCGCGGCCAACAGGCTGACTTGCTGGTATCCATCCATGCTGATGCTTTTACAACGCCGCAACCGCGTGGCGCCTCAGTATGGGTGTTGTCGCTGCGCCGTGCTACTACGGAAGTTGGCCGGATGCTGGAGCAGACCGAGCGCCACTCTGAGCTGCTAGGTGGTGTGGCAGAAATTATCAAAGACTCAGCCAACGAGCGCTATCTGGCGCAAACTGTGCTGGATTTATCCATGAATCATTCGATGGTTACTGCCTATCAGGTAGCAAACGAAGTACTGAACGAGCTTGGTAAAGTGGCGCATTTACATAAAAAAGAGCCACAGGCGGCCAGTTTAGGTGTGTTGAAGGCACCGGATATTCCGTCGATTTTAGTCGAAGTCGGTTTTATCTCTAATCCGGACGAAGAGAAACAACTGAAAGCTGCGGCACACCAAACCCGGCTGGCGCAATCATTATTTACTGCGTTAAAGCGGCATTTTGAACAATCCCCACCTGCCGACTCCTTATTTGCCCAGCAGCGCGCCCGTGAACACCGGGTTAGTGCCGGCGAATCATTATCTTTGCTGGCGCAGCGTTATAATGTGTCAATTGATGATCTGCGTAATCTGAACCAGCTGTCATCTGACAGTATCCGTGTTGGTCAGACGCTGCGGCTCCCCTGATTATGACTATCCGTATACTGCCACCGCAACTGGCCAATCAGATAGCGGCTGGCGAAGTTGTCGAACGTCCGGCCTCAGTGGTTAAAGAGCTGGTTGAAAATAGCCTGGATGCCGGCGCTGACCAGATTGATATTGATATTGATAAGGGCGGCAGTAAGTTAATCCGGGTGCGCGACAATGGTAGCGGCATCGCCGAGCAGGAATTAGTGCTGGCGCTAAGCCGGCATGCGACCAGTAAAATTACTAATCTGACCGATTTGGAGGCTATTACCAGCCTGGGGTTTCGTGGTGAGGCACTGGCCAGTATCAGCTCGGTATCACGGCTCACACTAACGTCGCGCACAGCAGAACAGGATGCAGCCTGGCAGGCAAATGCCGAAGGCCGTGATATGCAGGTCACGGTCAAGCCGGCGGCTCATCCGGTCGGTACCAGTATTGAAGTGTTGGATTTATTTTTTAATACCCCGGCGCGGCGCAAGTTTTTGCGTACTGACAAAACCGAATTTGGTCACATTGACGAACTGATAAAGCGGCTGGCGCTAAGCCGGTATGATGTAAGCTGGCAATTAAACCATAACGGCCAGACCGTACGCCGGCTTAAAGCGGCGACAACGGATGAGCAGCGGCATAAAAGGGTAGCAGCATTATGTGGCCGGGCCTTCGCTGAGCAGGCTGCTTTTATTGAAAATCAGTACGGTGAGGTGAAGATTTGGGGCTGGCTGGTACACCCTGCCGCCTGCTCGGCGTCGTTACAATGTCAGTACAGCTATGTTAATGGCCGGATGATGCGGGATAAGCTGCTCAATCATGCTATCCGACAGGCGTATGGCGATAGTTTAACTGCTGAGCAACAACCGGCCTTTGTGTTGTATCTGGAACTGGACCCGCATCAGGTTGATGTAAACGTACACCCGGCAAAACACGAAGTGCGCTTTCATCAGGCCCGTCTGGTGCATGATTTTGTCGTATCGGCTTTGTCAGATGCATTACGTCAGTTACAAAGTGCTGCACCGCCATTGCCGGCGGCAGTGGCAGAACCGGCGGTCCGGCAAACTGCGGCCGCTTATCAACCGGTGTCTGGCCGCGGCAGTGGTTATCGAGCTGGCCAGACGGCGCATCCTGGTGCTGCAGCTGTCAGCAGAGAGCTGTCATACTGGCACAGCAGTTTAGACAAGCAACAGACCACAGAGGCCACAGCCGCCGTAGCGCTGCCCGGCGCACAGCACCATACTGCCGGGCCAGCTGCGGCCTTGCTGATTAGTGACAACCGTTATCTGTTAACCCGACAAAGGGAGGGTAGTGGCGACATTATCGTATTGGATTTGCTGGCAACGTTAAGCCACTTTTTGCCAGCCAACCCACAGCCGGCAGTGTCGTTGTTATTACCACAGCGTATCCGCATTTCTGCCGCATTATTGCAGTTGTTAACCGATAATGCCGGCACGCTCAGCCAGGCCGGGTTTGATTTGTTACTGACAGATTTAACCGCCATAGTGCGCGCTGTACCGGCCTGGCTGCGACAAACCACGCTAAGCCAGTGGCTACCGCTTTGGCTGGCGCAGTTAGAGCAGCAGCCAACAATGGAGCCGCTAAATTGCTTAGTGTCTATGCTACTTAAAGATAATGGGCTGGACGCGTATGCATTGCTAGAATGCCTGCCCGACGTCATGCGCCAACCTGAACACTGGCGTTATGTGCCGCTGCAACTGGATGCGGCGATCAGGCAATTACAGGAGTGCACTAATGAGCCGGCCTGACGTTATTTTTCTGCTCGGGCCGACGGCCTCGGGTAAGACCGCATTGGCCAGCGCTTTGTATCAGCATATGAATGCTGAGCTTATCAGTGTTGACAGTGCACTGATCTATCGCGGTATGGATATTGGCACGGCGAAGCCCACGGCGGCTGAATTGCAGTTGGCACCGCATCATCTGATTGATATTCGCGACCCGGCGCAGAGCTATTCTGCGGCAGATTTCCGCACTGATGCGCTGAGATTGATTGCCGAAATTCAACATCGTGGTAACATTCCCATTCTGGTTGGTGGTACCATGCTGTATTTTAAAGCTTTACTGCAGGGTATTTCGCCCTTACCAGAGGCTGATCCGGCAGTACGATTGCAACTGGAACAGGAAGCTGCGGTAAAAGGCTGGCCAGCACTGCATCAACAGCTGGCTGACGTTGACGCCGTGTCAGCCGCGCGTATTCATCCCAACGATCCGCAGCGGATTAACCGCGCCCTGGAAGTGTATCGTATTACCGGGCGCAGCCTGACGGAATTAACTGCTGAAAAAGGGGAACCTTTTGCTTATCCGGTACACCAATTTGCCATAGCGCCGGATGAGCGTGCGGTATTGCATCAGCGTATTGCCCAGCGCTATATGTTGATGCTGCAACAGGGGTTTGAGCAGGAAGTGAGCTGTCTTAGACAGCGTGCGGACCTGCACCTGGATTTACCGTCGATGCGCTGTGTGGGGTATCGCCAGATGTGGCAGTATCTGGACAATGAATGTAGCTACGAGCAGATGGTAGAACGCGGTATAGCGGCTACGCGGCAACTTGCTAAACGGCAGCTTACCTGGTTACGCAGTTGGCCGGATCTGCAGTGGTTAAGCAGTGATGCCGCAGCCGAGGAAAACTTGCAAGCCGTTTTATCTTCGCTAAGCTAAATACGCTGGATAAAAAAGACGTTTTAACAACTTGAAATAAAAAAAATAATACTTATATAAGTCGGACTAATAAAAAAAGGAAATCGGCAAATGGCAAAGGGCCAATCTTTACAAGACCCATTTTTAAACACCTTGAGACGGGAGCGTATTCCGGTATCAATTTATTTGGTGAATGGTATTAAATTGCAGGGTCAAATTGAATCTTTCGATCAGTTCGTTATTCTGCTGAAAAACACAGTAAGCCAGATGGTCTACAAGCATGCTATCTCTACTGTGGTGCCGGCGCGGGCGGTCAACACTATGGTCAGCCACAGCAATGGACAGAGTGACGAAGACGATTCGGAATAACAACAGGGGTTATTCGCTTGTCTGATACTAGCGCATTTGTTGAACAAGCGATCCTTGTCCACGTCAACTTCTCACAGCATCACAACAGTGAAGACTTAGGTGAGCTAAGGTTGTTGGTGTCTTCTGCCGGCGTTAATGCGGTGCAGGAAGTCACTACCAATCGTAGCGCACCGGACGCAAAGTTTTTTGTCGGCTCGGGTAAAGCTCAGGATATCGCCGATCTGGTTGAACAGACCGGTGCTACTTTGGTGATATTTAACCATGCATTAAGCCCGGCACAAACGCGTAACCTTGAGCGTTTATGTCTGGCCCGGGTGATAGATCGCACTACCTTAATTCTGGATATTTTTGCACAGCGCGCCCGTACTTTCGAAGGTAAGTTGCAGGTAGAGCTGGCACAACTGCAGCATCTGGCGTCACGCCTTGTACGCGGTTGGGATAGTCTCGACCGGCAAAAAGGTGGTATTGGCCTGCGCGGACCGGGTGAAACCCAACTGGAAACGGACCGGCGTTTGTTGCGGGAGCGGGTTAAAGCCTTGCAAAACCGGCTGGCAAAACTGGAGAAACAGCGTGATCAGGGACGCCGTGCCCGGCTGCGGGCTGAAGTCCCGGTAGTGTCGGTAGTCGGTTATACCAATGCCGGTAAGTCAACGTTGTTTAACCGTATTACCCGTGCCGATGTTTATGCTGCTGATCAGCTATTTGCAACACTGGACCCTACACTGCGTAAACTCCCCCTCAAAGGCGTTGGCGATATAGTGCTGGCCGATACAGTCGGGTTTATCCGCCATTTACCGCATGATTTAGTCGCTGCCTTTAAGTCTACCTTGCAGGAAACCCGTGATGCCGATTTGCAATTGCATGTGGTAGATATCAGTGATGCCCGCCGTGATGACAATATGCAGCAGGTGGCGGCAGTACTGCAGGAAATAGATGCCGATGCGATACCACAGTTGCTGGTATACAACAAAATCGATCTGTTGGGGCAAGCCGCCCGTATTGAATACAATGAGTTTAACCTGCCGGTGGCGGTGTATCTGTCTGCCTTTACCGGCGAAGGTATTGCGCTATTGCAGCAGGCGATAACCCAATTGCTCAGTGAGCGCTATATCGATGTTGAGCTGAATTTACCACCGCAACAGGCAATGTGGCGGGCTCGCTTTCATCAACAGCATTGCATCGCTGGCGAACAGTTTGATGCTGACGGCTACTGTCAGCTGAAGCTCAGGTTAAGTGAGTCTTTCTGGCAACGCTGCCTGAAGCAATCAAACGGGGTGCTGGAAAACTGTGTCGTCAGTGCCCCTGTTATCTGATACATTAACGCTTATTTTATAACTATAAACGGAGTAGAGCATGGCTTGGAATGAGCCGGGCAACAACGGCAAAAAAAATGATCCCTGGAAGCAGGGTGGCCGTGATCAGGGCCCGCCAGATTTAGATGAAGTGTTCCGCAATCTGGGTAAAAAGTTTGGTGGTATTTTCGGTGGCGGTAAGTCGTCAGGCAATGGTGGCGGCTCGTCAGCTGCGCTGGTGGTGGTACTGGTTGTTGCTGCCCTGGTGTGGGCTATCAGTGGTTTTTATACCATTAAAGAATCGGAACGCGGCGTAGTATTGCGTTTTGGCCAATATCATACTGAAGTGGGGTCAGGTATTCATTGGAAACCTACCTTTGTTGATACGGTAGAACCGGTAGATGTTACCAGTGTGCGTACCTTGCGTAGCGATGGTTTTATGTTGACGCAGGACCAGAATCTGGTGCGGGTAACCTTTGAAATCCAGTACCGGGTGTTTAACGCCCGCCAATACAAATTCTCGGTTGTTGATGCAGATAACAGCCTGCACCAGGCGACAGATGCAGCACTGCGTTATGTTATTGGTCATTCGATTATGGATGATGTGTTAACCCGTGGTCGTGAAGTGGTGCGGCAAAATACCCGCCAGGAACTGGAAAGTATTATCGAGCCTTACAAAATGGGTATCGCACTGGTTGACGTGAACTTCCGCGATGCACGGCCGCCGGAAGAAGTGCGTGATGCCTTCGATGATGCCATTAAAGCGCAGGAAGATCAGGAGCGTTTTATTCAGGAAGCCCAGGCTTATGCCCGTGAACTGGAACCGCGTGCCCGTGGCCAGGTTAACCGTGTAATGCAAGAAGCCGAGGCTTACAAGCAACAAACGGTGTTAAAAGCTCAGGGTGAAGTAGCCCGCTTTGAAAAACTGTTGCCAGAATATATCGCGGCGCCGAAAGTGACCCGTGACCGTATGTATCTGGAGACGATGGAACAGGTATATAGCAATACATCAAAAGTCCTGGTTGACGTTAAAAATGGTAATAACATTATGTATTTACCATTGGATAAAATGTTGGGTTCAGGTGCTACAAGCAGCAGCTCAAACAGTATTCCGCTGATGCCACAACGCAGCAGTACAGACAACAACAGCCAGAGCCGCAGCACAGACACCAGTCGTAATACGTCGGTGCGCAGTGGCGGTAGGGGGTAACCATGAAAAACTTTACTATTATCACCCTCATTGTAGTGGCCTTAATCTTTGTCTCGGCGCTGTTTGTTATTCCTGAAGGCCAGCGCGGCATAGTGATCCAGTTTGGTAAAATTCAGCGTGACGCTGAACAAAATGTAGTGGTGTATGAGCCGGGCTTACATTTTAAACTGCCAATGATTGAAACCGTGCGCAAACTTGACGCCCGGGTGCAAACGCTGGATGACGCTCAGGATCGTTTTGTTACCGCTGAGAAAAAAGACTTGCTGGTAGATAGCTATGTAAAGTGGCGCATCAAAGATTTTGGTGCCTACTTCCTGGCGACCGGCGGTAATACGGCTCAGGCGGAAGTGTTGTTAAAGCAATATATCAACAACGGTTTACGCACCGAGTTTGGTGCCCGCACTATTCCTGAGATTGTATCCGGTGAACGTACACAGCTGATGCAAAGCGCACTGCAGCAAGCCGGTGAAGCTTCAAAAGAGCTGGGTATCGAAGTGGTAGACGTGCGCGTTAAGCAAATTAACCTGCCGCAGGAAGTGAGCAGCTCGATATTTGCCCGGATGGAAGCAGAGCGTCATGCCGTAGCCCGTGAGCATCGTTCACGCGGGATGGAAGAGGCTGAAATTATCCGCGCCGATGTCGACGCCCGGGTTACCGTTATGCTGGCGGACGCTGAGCGTAATTCGCGTACCGTTCGGGGTGACGGTGATGCGCAGGCGGCCAAAGTCTACGCTGAGGTATACAATAAGAACGCTGAGTTCTATTCGTTTATCCGCAGCCTGGATGCTTACCGTAATAGCTTTAAAAATAAAGACGATATTATGGTGATACAGCCGGACAATGACTTCTTTAAGTATATGAAAACAGACAAAGTGCAGAACTAAAGGCTGCATCTGTTAAAAGGCCCGTCAGGGCCTTTTTTGTCGGTAGCAGCCAATAACCGGGGGGATTATGTATCAGCAGTTTTATCAGCGGTTTCTGAGCGCTAATCAGGGCAAGCAACATTTTGCCTGCCACTCGCACCATTACTGGCCTGATGTTAGCCGCGAAGCTATGTTGCAATATTGGGATGACAGCGCCCGTTTAGTCGATGACAAATGGCACTATATATTTGCCGAAAAGGTACCGCAGACTCAGCAGTTAATCGCCGATGTGTTGCAGTTGCCGCACCCTGGCCAAATTGTGTTTGCCCCTAACACCCATGAATTGGTAATGCGGTTACTCAGTTGCTTTGATTTGCGCCAGCCGCTGCGTATTCTGACTACCGACAGTGAATTTCATAGTTTTTCCCGCCAGGTAAAACGGCTGGCCGAATACGACAATGTGTCGGTTGATATTGTTGCCACAGAGCCCTTTGCCAGCTTTGAACAACGTTTTGCTGCTGCGGCAGCGGCGCAACAACATCAGTTGATTTTTTGCAGTCAGGTATTTTTTAACTCCGGTTTTGCCATCGCCGATTTGACGGCCTTTGTACACCAGTTGGCTGAGGTGTCTGATGCCATGATAGCGATTGATGGCTATCACGGCTTTATGGCACTGCCAACCGACTTATCGGTGATTGCAGAGCGTATTTTTTATCTGGCAGGCAGCTATAAATATGCCGGCGGTGGCGAAGGTTGTTGTTTTATGGCGGTGCCGCTTAGCAGCGAACACCGGCCACTGTACACCGGCTGGTTTGCTGAGTTTGGCACTTTGGCAGCAGAAAAGTCTGCCACGGTACTGTACAGCGAGGATGGGTACCGTTTTGCCGGCGCCACCATGGACTTTTCGGCACTGTACCGGCTAAATGCGGTGTTGCGTTTGTTTAAACAACAGGGCATCAGTGTGGGCCGCATTCATCAGTATGTCCAACAGTTACAGCAGGCCTTTTTGCAGCAGCTGGCTGGCACTCAGCATGCGCGGCTTAATATGACTAACCTGCTGCATGATAATCTTGACTGCCATGGTCATTTTTTGACGTTCCGTTTTGGTACGCCTGCTGAAGTGGCTGAATTAGCGGCGCAGCTAAAACGCGCTGGCATCGAAACCGACTATCGCGGCGACCGCTTGCGTTTTGGTTTTGCCTTATACCATAACAGCGCTGAATACGATTTAAGTAGTCTGACTAACTGAAAACCTAAGTTGTTGATTGAATTGAATAGATTAAGCCGCAGCGAAAAATGCGGCTTTTTTTCATCCAGACGGCTGAAACTTGGCTGGCTATTTGGTAGAATCCACGCCTAATTTTTTCCATGATGTGGGAACCATGGCCAAAAACGTCGTAGTGCTCGGCACCCAATGGGGTGACGAAGGTAAAGGTAAGATTGTCGATTTATTAACGGATAAAGCCAGTTATGTGGTGCGCTATCAAGGCGGCCATAATGCAGGCCATACTTTGGTTATCGACGGCGAAAAAACCGTATTACATTTAATTCCATCTGGCATTTTACGTGCAAACGTAAAGTGTGTGATTGGAAATGGTGTAGTGTTATCACCTGAAGCGTTCTTAAAGGAAATGACCATGCTGGAGCAGCGTGGTGTGCCGGTGAAAGAGCGTTTGTTGCTGTCAGAAGCTTGTCCGTTAATTCTGCCTTTCCATGTTGAATTGGATAAAGCCCGTGAATTAGCGCGTGGCGATAAGCCTATCGGTACGACCGGCCGTGGTATTGGCCCGGCTTATGAAGATAAAGTAGCGCGGCGCGGTTTACGCGTAGGCGATTTATTTAACCCTGAGCTGTTTGCTGAAAAGCTGAAAACGGTGATGGAGTTACATAACTTTACCTTGACGCAATACTACAAAGTGCCGGCAGTGGACTACCAGACCACGCTGGACAATGCCTTAGCTATTGCTGAAATTTTAAAGCCGTTGGTGGTAGATGTAACTGATTTACTGGACCGCGCGCGTAAGGCCGGCCAGGAAATCATGTT
Organism: Rheinheimera muenzenbergensis; assembly: GCF_036984005.1. Classification (NCBI taxonomy): domain Bacteria; kingdom Pseudomonadati; phylum Pseudomonadota; class Gammaproteobacteria; order Chromatiales; family Chromatiaceae; genus Rheinheimera; species Rheinheimera muenzenbergensis. The sequence goes on along the minus strand of NZ_JALAAR010000004.1, from coordinate 216,830 downwards.
TGAAGGTGCGCAGGGCACGTTGCTGGACATCGATCACGGTACTTATCCTTATGTAACGTCGTCTAATACTACTGCTGGTGGCGTTGCTACCGGTGCTGGCTTTGGTCCCCGTTATCTTGATTACGTACTGGGTATTGTTAAGGCCTATACCACCCGTGTTGGTTCAGGCCCGTTCCCAACCGAACTGGGCTGCGCTGTTGGCGAACACTTAGGTGTTAAAGGCCATGAATTTGGTGCCACCACCGGCCGTAAGCGTCGTTGTGGCTGGTTTGATGCCGTAGCGGTTAAACGTGCCGTACAGTTAAACAGTATTTCTGGTTTTTGTTTAACCAAGCTGGATGTATTGGACGGCCTGGACAGTATCAATATCTGTGTTGGTTACCAAGACGCCGCAGGCAATGTTACTGACGTGCCGCCATTGGCTGCAGAAGGTTTTGATCTGGTAACGCCGGTATACGAAGAAATGCCAGGTTGGCAAGAGAGTACTTTTGGTGTGCAGCAACTGGAGCAATTGCCGCAAGCAGCGCGCAATTACATCAGCCGGTTAGAGCAATTGACCGGTGTACCGGTTGATATAGTGTCTACCGGACCAGATCGGGTACAGACCATTGTATTACGGCATCCATTTGCCAGCTAACAGCTGATACATTCGCGTCAACGTATAAAAAAACGCTGCCCACAGGCAGCGTTTTTGTTTTATGCTGATTGAAAAATAAGCGGGGCATAAATTATGCGTATCTTGGTATTGTGTTTAGCCTTTTCACTAGCTGCCTGTGGTGGTGGGGGCAGCAGTGATAGCAACGATAGTGGTAGTGTAAATATCTGCCAGCGTCCTGATGTTAATTCGCAGCTATATTGCGCAATGCAGCAGGATTACCTGTGGTATCGCGATATACCCGTTGGTATTAATCCCGCCAACTACAGTTCGCCGTCTGCACTGCTGCAGGCCATGGCGGCACCGCAAGATCGTTACAGTTTTGTCCTGACCCGACAGGAGTACGACGACCGCTTTATTAATGCGACATTTTTTGGTTACGGTTTTTCCAGTGTGCGGGTCGACAATAATACTGCGCTACAGGTTGCTTACGTGTACGACGATGGTTCCGCTGGGCAAAACGGCCTGCGCCGTGGTGACAAAATCATCGAAATCGAAGGCACCAGCGTAACAGAATGGCTAAGCCGGCTTGATGCAGGCAGTGCCAACAGTGATGACATTTACGGCCCGAATGAGGCAGGCGTAGTACGTAATTTTGTCTGGCGTAAACCGGACGGCACGCAGCTAACTTCAGACTTTATTAAAGCAGCAGTGACGACCAATACCGTTTTACATCGCTCGGTTAGCACTGTGTCAGGAAAAAACGTTGGTTATCTGGTGTTTAACAGCTTTATAGAATTGTCTGAAACTGAGTTGCAACAGGCCTTTGCTTACTTCGCCAGCCAGAATGTTGACGAGCTGGTATTGGATTTACGCTACAACGGTGGCGGGTTAATCCGCGTGGCGAATCAGCTGAGTACACAGGTAGCAGGTAACAATGTGCTGGGTCAGGCCTTTGTGAAGTATCAATTTAACGATAAGAACAGCGGTAAAAACAATACCACCTTATTTTCTGCCGGTGCCGGTAGCACGGTGTTAAATTTAGACCGGTTGTTTGTGCTGACAACGGCCGCAAGTTGCTCATCCAGTGAGCTGGTGATCAACTCCTTGTTGCCATTTATTGACGTGGTGCAAATAGGCAGCACCACCTGTGGCAAACCGGTTGGCCAACAGCCGGATATTATTGCTGATTACGTATTATTTGCTATCAACTTTCAAACAGTAAACGCCCTGGATCAAGGCGCGTATTTTGACGGTTTACAACCTAACTGCCCGGTTAGTGACGTCATTACCGGCGACTGGGGAGTCGCTAACGATCCGTTATATGCGCAAGCCATTAGTTATCTAGTCAATGGCAGCTGCAGCGATGTGGCAGTAAGCAGCGCTACAATACACAGCAAAGTACTGAAACCGCAGCTGGCCGCCCCCTGGGTGCTAAACAATGAGCAATAACAGGCGCGAAACTTGCTTTATTAATACAGGTAGCGGCCGATAAGGCTAAAGTGACAATTTACAGGCGCACAAGATGAGTAAAAAATATTGGTTTATAGCGGCATGGTTGCTGATGCCGGCATTCGCACAGTTACAGGCACAGGAACTGGAAGCAGTGCAACTGTACAGCCAGGACGAACTGCTGGCGTTGATCCAAACCAATAGCCATTTGAAGCGAGTGCGTGATGATGATTGCCAACTGGTACGCGATATCGACGCCCGTGCCGATATAATGCAGTTACCGGCTTATCAGTTTTTGTATGGTGATATGCTGGCCTATGGCGTCTGTGTTCCACGCAATGTTGAACGTGGCTGGGATCTGATGCTGCAAGCCGCGGGCCAGGGCCTGCCCGAAGGTTTGGAACAAGTCGGTCGCTATTATCATATTGGCCGCTTTGTACAGCCAGATGTTGATAAAGCCATTATCTATTTACGTGAAGCCTCAGCATTAGGTAATTTAAAAGCGCAATTGCGCTTAGCGCAAATATTGCTGGATGGCCACGGTAGCCCGGTTGATTTTGAACAAAGCTACCGCTGGTTGCACCATGCAATAACTGCCGATAGTGCCACCCATAACCAAATACAGCAGCTGCTGGCGCAGTTAGAGCAAAAAATGCCGGCGCGGGTAGTTGCTAGTGCCAGAAAGGCGGTAAAATGAAGTTCATACTCATAATGCCGTTTAGCTGTTACACTTAGCACAATTTAGGACACAAAAGATAACTTAATGACGGTAAATGATCCGCATCTTGCGCGTGAGCAGGAAAAATACGACAACCCTATCCCCAGCCGTGAATTTATTCTCGAGCATATCGAAAAACGCCAAAGCCCCGCTTATTTTGAAGAATTAGTCGCCGAACTGGGCTTGTCTGATGACGATACTATTTTTGCGTTAAAAAAACGCCTGCGCGCCATGGAGCGTGACGGCCAGTTAATCTATACCAAAAACCGCCGTTATGGTCTGGTTGATAATATGGACCTGGTAAAAGGCACGGTATTAGGCCACCGTGAAGGCTTTGGTTTTTTAAAATTAGAACAGGGCGGGCCGGACTGGTTTATCCCCAATTTTGAAATGCAGCGTTTGCTACACGGTGATATCGTGCTGGCTACCGCGCAAAGTATTAACAGTAAAGATAAAGTAGAAGCCCGTGTTGTGCGGGTGCTAGAGCCACGCAGCGAACCCATTGTTGGCCGCTATTACAAGGATTTCGCCTTAGGTGTAGTGGTACCGGATGATCCGCGTATTACGCAGGACATTGTAATTCCAGACGGTGAGCAGGGCGAAGCCCGGCATGGTCAGGTCGTGTTGGTTGAGATCACCCAGCGGCCATCGAAACGGGTTAATGGTATAGGCAAAGTAACCGAAGTACTGGGCGAGCATATGGCGCCGGGTATGGAAATTGAAATTGCTATTCGCAACCATCAAATTCCGCATGTGTTTTCCGATGCTGTGCTGAAACAAGTGGCTAATTATGGCGAAGAAGTACCCGCAGACGCCAAACAAGGCCGGGTTGATTTAACCCAACTCGGTTTAATTACCATTGATGGTGAAGATGCGCGCGACTTTGACGACGCTGTGTACGCTGAAGCCAAAGACAATGGTGGCTGGCGCTTATGGGTGGCGATTGCCGATGTCAGTGCCTACGTCTTGCCTTATACGGTATTGGATAACACTGCGATAGAACGCGGTAACTCAGTGTATTTCCCTGACCATGTGGTGCCAATGTTGCCTGAGGCGTTATCTAACGGCCTGTGCTCACTTAACCCGCATGTTGACCGCTTATGTTTAGTTGCGGATATGCATATCAGTGCCAGCGGCAAACTCGACAGCTATCAGTTTTATGAAGCGGTAATGCATTCCAGTGCGCGCTTAACTTACAACAAAGTGCATAAGATCCTGCAGGGCGATCCGGAATTGCGTCAGCAGTATGCCGCGAATTTAACCAATATCGAAACATTGAACAGCCTGTACAAAAAGCTGGCCAAGGTACGTGGCCAACGTGGTGCCATTGAATTTGAGACGGTAGAAACGCGGTTTATTTTTAACAGCCACCGTAAAATTGAGCAGATAGTGCCGGTACACCGCGTTGAGTCACATAAGATCATCGAAGAGTGCATGATCATGGCCAATGTGGCGGCAGCCCGTTTTATTGAAAAGCACGAAGCGCATACGCTATTTCGTGTGCACGAGCGACCAGATGCCGATCGCTTTGATAACTTTCGCCGATTCCTGGCCGAGTTGGGTATCGATGCCAATTTGTCGGCAGAACCGACCCCGCTTGAGCTAACGCAAACGCTGGAAAAAATTGGCGACCGGCCGGACCGTGAGCTGATTGAAACCACCATGTTGCGCTCAATGAAGCAGGCCGTGTACCAGGGCGATAACCAGGGACACTTTGGCCTGGCGCTGGAAGCCTATGCCCATTTTACCTCGCCCATCCGTCGTTACCCGGATTTAGTGCTGCACCGCGGCATTAAAGCCTTACTGGCCAAGCAAGGGCAGAAGGTTACCGGAGCGCGCGAATACACCGAAGCCGAGATTAACCCGCTGGGCGAGCAATGCTCAATGACCGAGCGCCGCGCCGATGACGCCACCCGCGAAGTGGCCGACTGGTTAAAATGCGAATATATGCAAGACCATTTAGGCGCAGAGTTTGACGGTGTGGTGTCTACAGTAACCAGCTTTGGCTTATTTGTACGCTTAACTGAGCTATACATCGAAGGTCTGGTACATGTCACCTCGTTGCAAAACGACTATTACCATTTTGACGCCGAACGTCATACGCTAAGCGGCGAGCACGGCAAAGTAACTTACCGCATGGGCGATTTACTGAAAGTAAAAGTGGCTGCAGTAAATCTGGAAGCGCGCAAAATTGATTTAGTGTTAGTAGGCGAGCCCAAACGTGTGGTGAATAAAGCTGATATTAAAGCTTCTAAACAAGCTGCGGCTGACAAAGGCGGCAAGCGCGGTTCGGCAAAGCCAGGCAAAGCACCAGCCAAAGCGGACGCAAAGCCCAAAGGTGCACGTAATATTACCGCCCGTAAAAAGCCACGGCGTAAAGCTAAGTAATAAGGTAAACTGCCGGCCATTTTTAAATGTCGGCATTAAGGATTAACAATGAACGCAGATCTGGTTTTTGGTATTCACGCGGTTGAGGCGTTTTTACAGCGTGCGCCGCAAGATGTGCTGGAATTGTTTGTGATGAAAGATCGCGACGACAAACGCATGCAGCCAATCATTCAGTTAGCGCGTCAGAACGGCGTGTCGGTGCAGTTTTGTAACCGTAAAACTCTGGATGATATGGTTAGCGGTCAGCATCAGGGCGTGGTGGCTAAAGCGCGTTTACAGAGCAGCGGCACTGAAGCTGATTTGGCCGCTATTGTTGCAGCCAAAGACAAACCGTTTATTTTGATCCTCGATGGTGTTACCGACCCGCATAACCTGGGTGCTATTTTACGCAGCGCCGACGCCGCCGGTGTGCATGCGGTGGTGGCGCCCAAAGATCGCTCGGTAAAACTCACCTCAGTAGTGCGTAAAGTAGCCTGTGGCGCAGCTGAAAGCGTACCTTTTATTACGGTTACCAACCTAGCCCGCACTCTACGTGAGTTGCAAGATGCCGGAGTCTGGATAGTTGGCACTGCCGGTGAAACTGACACCTTAGTCTACGATGCCGATTTAAAAGGCCCACTGGCGCTGGTATTGGGCGCCGAGGGCGAAGGTCTGCGCCGCTTAACCCGCGAAACTTGTGACAGCCTGGTAAAAATTCCGATGTTTGGTGCTGTATCCAGCCTTAATGTATCGGTCGCAGCAGGAATTTGCCTGTTCGAAGCTGTGCGCCAGCGCAGCTAATGAAATATCTGCTTGTTATTTGCCCGCTGAGTCCGTAAAATACGCGACCTTCGGCCATACACTAACGTTCCTTGCCTCCATGAGAACCCCGGCCGAGTTCCCCCGAGGCTTACTAACCGTAAGGAGCTACAATGCGTCATTACGAAATCGTTTTTATGGTTCACCCTGATCAGAGTGAACAAGTACCTGGCATGATCGAGCGTTACACTGGCGCGATCAAAGAAGCGGGTGGTTCTATTCACCGTCTGGAAGATTGGGGCCGTCGTCAACTGGCTTACCCAATCCAGAAGTTGCATAAAGCTCACTATGTTCTGATGAACGTAGAAGCACCACAAACTGTGATTGATGAGCTGGAAACTAACTTCCGCTACAACGACGCGGTATTACGTAACCTGATTATGCGCACTGACAGTGCCGTAGTTGAGCCATCACCAATGGCAAAAGTACGTGATGAACGTCGTGAACGTGCTCCTCGTGAACATGAAGAGCAAGTAGCAAACGAAGAGTAAGTTGTTGTTAATGGACAATTGCACCGTACTGGTTGGCAGTATCTGCCGTCAACCGGAGCACAGCGAAAGTCCGGCGGGCATACCGCATACGGTTTTGGTGTTAGAACATCGCAGTAACCAGATGGAAGCCGGCTTAAACCGCCAGGCCTATGTCAGGATACAGGTAGTACTGACCGGAACCGCACTAACACAACATACCCGACAGTTAACGTTGGGCAACATGGTAAAGGTGACAGGTTTTTTAAACCGCCATCAAAGCCGCAGCGGACAAGCCAAGCTGGTGCTGCATGCGCAACAAATTGAACATATAAGTTAGGAGACAGGCAAATGTCACGTTTTTTCCGTCGCCGTAAATTCTGCCGTTTTTCTGCAGAAGGCACTGTAGAGATTGATTACAAAGATACCGCTGTTCTGAAAAACTACGTTACAGAAAGCGGCAAGATCGTACCTAGCCGTATTACTGGTACCAGCGCTAAGTATCAGCGTCAATTAGCCCGTGCTATCAAGCGCGCACGCTACCTGGCTCTGCTGCCGTACAGCGACTCACACAGTTAATACAGAAGGGGTATAAGCAATGCAAATTATTCTGTTAGACAAAGTCGCTAACCTGGGTGGTTTAGGTGACAATGTAGCTGTTAAGTCTGGCTATGCCCGTAACTTCTTATTCCCACAGGGTAAAGCGGTTCCGGCTACTAAGGCTAACATCGAGAAATTCGAAGCCCGTCGCGCTGAATTAGAAGCTAAATTAGCTGCTGACTTAGCTGCTGCAAACGACCGTGCTGCTAAAGTTGCTGCGCTGGGTGAAGTGACTATCGCTTCTAAAGCTGGTGATGAAGGCAAACTGTTCGGTTCAGTTGGCACCCGTGATATCGCTGATGCGATCACTGAAGCCGGCGTTAAAGTATCTAAAGCAGAAGTTAAACTGCCAAACGGTACTTTACGTGAAACTGGCGAGTTCGATATCGACGTTCAGTTACACGCTGAAGTTACAGCAACAGTTAAAGTTGTTGTAATCGCAGAAGCTTAATTGCTGGAAGGCGCACTGCGTTGGCAGTGCGCTTTTTCTGTTGTTAGTCCCCGCTGTTATTTAAATCCCCCGATAAAAATTTCTCTGACTTTGCTTTGTGATCTGCCTGCGGCGGGTTAGCATTATGCTGTTTTCGCTAACTGAAACAGGTGTTATGAGTAGTATCAAAGACAAACAGGTTGCCGCGGTTAAAATGCCGCCACATTCGATAGAAGCTGAGCAATCCGTGCTTGGCGGCTTAATGCTGGACAATGAAGCCTGGGACCGGGTGGCCGAAAAAGTGGTCGAGCAGGATTTTTACCTACGCGCACACCGCTTTATTTTCGCTGCCATGTCGCGTCTGGCCGAAGCAACTCAGCCCATTGATATTATTACCGTATCTGAAGATTTAGAAGCCAATTTACAACTGGACGACGTAGGCGGCTTTGCCTATTTGGGCGAAATCGCCAAGAACACCCCCAGCGCGGCAAACATTTTAGCCTACGCCGAAATTGTGCGTGAGCGCGCCGTCGTGCGCGATATGATTTCAGTGGCGCATGACATTGCCGATGCCGGCTACGACACCCAGGGCCGCACTTCGGCTGAATTGTTAGACTTTGCCGAAACCAAAGTATTTAAAATTGCCGAGCAGCGCACCAATGCCAATGAAGGCCCGGAGCCAATCAACAGTATTCTGGCGAAAACCATTGAGAAAATCGACGAGTTGTTTCGCTCGCCGCATGACGGTGTTACCGGTGTATCTACCGGTTATGTCGATCTGGATAAAATGACCAACGGTATGCAACCATCAGATTTGATTATCGTGGCCGCGCGGCCATCGATGGGTAAAACTACCTTTGCGATGAACCTGTGTGAGCATGCGGCTATTACCTCCGATAAGCCGGTGCTGATTTTCAGCTTAGAGATGCCGTCAGAACAAATTATGATGCGTATGCTGGCCTCCTTAGGCCGTATTGACCAAACCAAGGTCCGTACCGGTCAGCTGGAAGATGAAGACTGGGCACGTTTGTCATCTGCCATTGAGCTTCTCAACACTAAAGGCAAAATGTATATCGACGATGGCTCGGGTTTAACGCCAACGGAAGTGCGCTCGCGGGCACGACGGGTGGCACGCGAGCATGGTGGTTTAAGCATGATCATGGTCGACTACTTGCAGCTGATGACAGTGCCGGGCTTAAGTGAGAACCGTACCTTGGAAATTGCCGAGATTTCCCGCTCGTTAAAAGCTTTGGCAAAAGAGCTGAAAGTGCCGGTAGTGGCGCTGTCGCAGCTTAACCGTTCACTGGAGCAACGTGCTGATAAACGGCCGGTTAACTCAGACTTACGTGAGTCTGGCTCTATCGAGCAGGACGCCGACTTAATTATGTTTATCTATCGCGACGAAGTGTACAACGACGACAGCCCGGATAAAGGCACCGCTGAGGTTATCATCGGTAAGCAGCGTAACGGCCCGATAGGCCGGGTGCGGCTAACCTTCCATGGCCGTTATTCGCGCTTTGACAACTACGCCGGTAGCGCCAGGTTTGAGGAAGATTAATGCTAAGCCGCCGGCCGCAGGCTACCATAGACTTAACTGCGCTTGAGCATAACTTTACCCGGGTAAAGCAGCTGGCGCCAAATAGCAAAGTGTTGGCGGTATTAAAAGCCAATGCTTATGGCCATGGCATGCTGGCGGTGGCGCAAGCACTGAAACAGGCAGATGCGCTGGGGGTAGCAAGGCTGGATGAAGCGTTGACGTTGCGTGCCGGGGGCATTGCCAAGCCAATCGTATTGCTGGAAGGTTTTTTTCATCCCGATGAGCTGGCACAAATTGTTGCCTCTAATCTGCAACTGGTAATACACCATCGCGAGCAGGCAGAAGCTTTATTGGCGGCAGCGCTGGATGCGCCGGTGCGGGTCTGGTTAAAAATCGACACCGGCATGCACCGGTTGGGTATTTATCCGGATGAGTTTAATGAGTTATATCAGCGCCTGAGCCAAAGCTGCAATGTGCAGGGACCACTGCGACTGATGAGCCACTTTGCCAGCTCAGATGAGCTGGATAAGCCGGCAACAGCCAGGCAATTAGCGTTATTTCAGCAGATCACTCAGGGGCGTGCCGGTGAGCATTCACTGGCCAATTCCGGCGCGGTATTAAACTGGCCACCAAGCCATGCTGATTGGGTGCGGCCAGGTTTAATGTTATATGGCGTTTCGCCAATGGCAGAGGCTGTAGGCTGTGAGCATGGTTTAAAACCGGTTATGACATTAAGCAGCAGTGTTATTGCCGTACGTGAAGTGAAAGCCGGTGATGCGGTAGGTTACGGTGGCAGCTGGATAGCCGCGCACAACACCCGCCTGGCGGTGGTGGCTATGGGCTATGGCGACGGCTATCCGCGAGCGGCTGGCAACAATGCCGATGTATTGATTAACGGTAAGCGCCTGCCTATCGTCGGCCGCGTATCGATGGATATGATCACTGTCGATATCGGCAGCGAAGCGGTAGCCGTTGGCGATAAAGTGATCCTGTGGGGTAATGACTTACCGGTAGAGCAACTGGCACGCTGTGTCGATACTATTCCTTACGAGCTGTTGTGCAATATTACCAGCCGGGTGCAGTTTAATTATCTTCATACTGCTGGCGCAGTTCTTTAGTTATCACCACGGTACAGTGGCATTATCGTCTGCAGAATGCTGGCTGCCTGTTCAAAGTCATAGGCTTCTATAGCCTGCTGTAGCTTGTTTAGCCCGGCGCGCTGCGGCGTATGTTGCAGCAAGTGTTGCAGCTGCCCGGCTATATCGGTGGCATCGGTATCATAGTCATTGATCAGCGCTTGCAACTCTGTCAGCAAGGTCCTGATCTGCTCTGCATCTGCCTGTTGAGGTTGTGCTGTAACAGCCTCTGCCGGCTCTGGCAGTAACGCCAATCCACTTAGCACTATCGCCAGCTCAGCCTCAACCTGTTGCAGCGCTGCCCTGACATCTCGCTGGGCGTCACAGCAGTGCTCAAGCCCGGCAGCGGCGGCTTGCAGCGCTTCAGCACCAATATTCGCTGCCGTGCCTTTTAACGTATGCGCATAACGCATAGCGGCGCTGTCATCTTCATCCTGTTGGGCGGCATGAAAATCCTCCGGGAAATTGGTGTAGCTGCTGGCAAAACGTTTGAGCAATTTGCGATAAAGTTTTTGATTATGTTGGGTGGTAGCAAGACCGCGGGCGGTGTTAATGCCGGGGAGTGAGGGTAATTCGGTATCCGGCGCGGCAGAGGCGGGTTCAGCATTTGCGTCATCTGGCTGCGGATTGGCCGGTACTATCCATTTTGCCATAGTGTTAAACATCGCATTGACGTTTATCGGTTTGGCGATATGGTCGTTCATCCCTGCGGCCAGCGCCTTTTCCCGATCGCCAGCCATCGCATTGGCCGTCATTGCTATAACCGGCAGATGTTGAAACTGTGGCTTGGACCTTATAGCCCGGGTGGCAGTGTAGCCATCCATCACTGGCATTTGGCAGTCCATCAGCACACCGTCAAAGCTGGCTAAGTCCAATTGTTGCAGCGCCTGTTCGCCGTTAGCCGCTATCGTTACCTGCATGCCATTGCTGCTGAGCAGTTCGCTGGCCAGCTCCTGATTCAGTTCATTGTCTTCAACCAACAAGATACGCGCACCTCTAAGCTGTCTTAAGGTATCTGGCGTTAATTGTTGTCGTTGCTGCTCGTGTTTGCTGCGGAAGCTGTCGTGCCCTAAGGCCATCATCATGGCATCGAACAGGCTGGACATCGTAACGGGCTTACTCAGATAGCTACTGATATTGAGCCCGGCTGGCGTATGGTCGATGACATCCCGCCCAAACGCCGTAACAAAAATCACAGCCGGCTGTTGCTGCAGCGGCAGTTGCTGCAACAGACGGGTGGTTTGCATACCGTCCATTTGCGGCATTTGCCAATCCATCAGTACCAAATCGAATGGCTGTTGTGCTGCATCTGCCTGTTGCAGCAAATCCAATGCAGTCTGGCCGCTTTTTGCTACTTCAACCTGCATATTTAAACTTTGCAGCATGCCGGACAATATTTCCCTGGCGGTCGCGTTATCATCTACCAGCAGTATGCGTAGCGTTGATATTTGTTGGCTCAGCTGATGCCGTTTCGAGGATTCGCCTGGCTGAACCGCCAGATTCACATTAAAGGTAAAGGTGCTGCCTTTGCCGGCTTCGCTGTGCACGCTGATCTGCCCGCCCATCAGTTCGGTCAGTGTTTTGCAAATAGCCAGCCCCAGCCCTGTACCGCCGTACTTGCGGGTAGTGGAGCTGTCGGCCTGACTAAAGGAATGAAACAAGCGTTGCTGCTGTTCGCCGGTCATGCCAATGCCGCTGTCTTTGACGCTAAACTGCAGGTTGATGTTGTTGTCATCCTGCTGCAGTATTTGCGCACCGATGACAATTTCGCCGGCCTGCTCGGTGAACTTTATCGCATTGTTGCACAGGTTAGTCAGGATTTGCCCCAGCCGTAACGGATCGCCCAGCAATGCCATCGGAATGTCCGGTGCTATAGCAAAATGTAATTCAATGCCTTTTTCTTCCGCTTTTAGTCCGACCATGTTAACCAGATTGTCCAATACATCGTCGAGCCGGAACGCAATGTGTTCAATGTCCATTTTGCCGGCTTCAATCTTACTGAAGTCTAGAATGTCATTAATTATGCCCAGCAATGCCTCAGCGCTGCGGTACACTTTTTCTATATAATTTCGTTGCTTACGATTTAAATCAGTTTGCAGCGCCAGATGGCTCATACCAATAATGGCATTCATAGGCGTGCGGATCTCGTGTGACATATTGGATAAAAAGTCAGATTTGGCTTTGGTAGCCTGTTCGGCTTTTTCTTTCGCGTCGGTAAGCTCGGCTTGCATGGCTTTGCTGTCGCTGATATCCAGATTGATGCCAAACACCCGTTGCACCGACTGCCCGCCACTGCGGTTTGTATCGTCTGTAATGGCTTTACCGATGCTGAGGATCCACTTCCATTGCTGCGCAGCGGTTTGCATTCTGAATTCTGCCCGGTAGATGTCGCTTTCGCCACGTAAGTGCTGGCGTAGCGTCTGGCTTGCTGCTGGGGCGTCATCCGGGTGCATCAGTTGTGCTAACCTGGCTAACCGGTTACCAAATAAATCTGCCAGCTGGCTTTGGTTGTAGCCCAGCATGGCGGGCCAGATGTCGTTGGTGATCAACTCGTCGCTTTGTACGTTCCATTCCCAGGTGCCGGCATTAGCGCCTTGCATTGCCAATTCAAGCCGTTGTTCGGTTTTGGCCAATTCATTAAAAAACAGGCAATTGGATATGGCGACAGCAGCATGGCTGGCGATTACCCGGGCAATAGTAATTTGCGCACTGTCATAGGCATTAGCATGGTCTGTTTGCAGGGTGAGTAAACCGAGCGTTTTACTGCCGGCTAACAGCGGAAAACATAACATACTGCCAGTTTTGCTGCCATTAAGGCTGTCGGCCGGGGTTAACTGCGCTGCTGTCCAATCGTCAGCAGAAATGGCAATAACCTCCTGTTGTTGCCGGATACAGCGGGCTTCTGCACTGTGACCACTATCGACGCTGACAACACGCTTTGGCTGACGCTGGCCAAGGTGCTGACTGAATACTAACTCCAGCTCAGCGGCTGTCGGTTGCCACAGGCCAATGGCAAAATAGTCAGTTGCTAATAAGTTGGTGAGATGGTTATAAATTAGCTGGCAGACCTGCTCCAGTTCAAAGGTTGCAGCGATATCTTTACCGACATCGCCCAGTACAAAAATATCCCGGGTACGCTGTTCTATTTGTTCCGACAGGTAGCGTTCAGTAGCTTTATGCTGCCGCACCCTGGCCAGGTAAAGCAGGCCCAGTATCACTGCCAGTGTCAGCGGGGCTAAGATACGGAACCACAAGCTTTGGTACCAGGCTGGCAACACAATAATACGCAATGACTGACTTTGCCGGTTCCAGACGCCGTGATTATTACTGCCAATAAATTCAAACTGGTATTCGCCTGGTGGCATGCGGCCATAGGATACCTGATTAGCGGCAGTGCTATGCCCCCAGCTGTCATCGTAGCCAGCTAAGCGGGTGCGATAACGGTTGTCGGCACTGGCCTGAAAATCCAGCGCGGCAAAGCTGATACTGATGTTTTTGTAATCTGGTTTTAATGTCAGCACGTCGGGAAGCGGAAACTGACTTTTGCCGTCTATGCTCAGCGCCGTGATCACCAGGGGCGGTATCACACTATTAACCTGTACTGCAGCCGGGTTGAAGGCCGTAATGCCATCTATGCTGCCAAAATACACGCGGCCATCACGCATTTTCAGTGCAGAACGAGCCTGAAAACTGTTACTGACTAAGCCATCATTAGTGGTGAAATGGTGAAAGCTGCCGGTGTCTGGTGCCAGGCGGAAAATGCCACTGCTGGTGGCCAGCCAAATCATGCCGTTGTCGTCACTGGCCAAAGCCTGTACAGTAAGGCCTTGATCTTCTGTAATATTATTAAAGTGGGTAAATTGTTGCTGGCTTTTACTGTAGCGGTCGACCCCATTGCGGCTGGCAAACCATAAGGTGTCGGCATCTGTCTGGATAACGGCATTAATATAACCATTGCCGGGACCGGCATTGCCGTTACCGGGTAAAAATTGTTGTACTGTACCGCTTGCCGGCTGTAACCGCTGAATGCCCTGGCCTTCAGTGCCAACCCAAATGTCGCCATCACTGTCGGCAAAGCTAAATACCGGATCAATATCTTGCAGGAAATAACTCACCTCATTGCTGTGTTCGTTCCAGCGCACGACATTGTTGGCAAAGGAAAACACGATCCAGATATTACCCTGCTGATCGGTGCTCAGCGATTCAATTGAATCATGCTGCTCTGGCCACCAATCCAGTTCCAGCTGGATTATGGTGTTATTTTGCAGAGCAAAAATGCCTGAATCTGTGCCCATCAGCAAGCGTCCGTCCGGCAGGTAAGCCATACTCTTGATGCGAAATCTGGCTAGGCCTTGCGGCATATCCTGTTCCGTCAACGGGGTAAAGTTGCCATTCATATCAAAGGCAACCAGGCCTTTGCCGGTGCCCAGCCACAATCCACCATCCGGGTTTTCAACTATAGACAACACCTGTGAATACAAACCTGACAACGCATACTGCGGCAGGTAATTGCTCCATGACTGAAATGCGGCATGCTGTGGGAATACTTTAATAACACCGGAATAGCGGGTCGCGGCCCATAACACGCCGGTCGAATCAATTAATAATTGCCGCACATCTCTATTGCCAAGCAATGCCCACTCGCCATTACTACCGACAGGGTCAAATTGCCAGGCTTCAGGATCAAACTGGTAAATACCGGCCAGCGTGGCCAGCAGTAAACGCCCCTTGTACGGGGTAACGCTGGTTACGGTAGGAGAGCTGCCCTCTGGTAACGTTATACTGGTATACAGGCCTGTGGTCGGTTCAAAATAACCAAAACTCAGTCGGGTTGAGATCCAAATCCGATCAGCTGCATCGATATACAAAGTGCGGATTTCAGGATGATCCAGACCATCGGCGACGGTGCCCAAACGTTGCAGTTTATCTTGCTGTCGATCTAGTTTCAGCAGGCCATCTGAGGTGGCAGCCCAGATATTACCCTTACTGTCTTCGGCAATACTCCAGATGCGCTGGCTGCCTTTGCTGGGCTGCTCTGGCAGGTAACGCTGAAAAGTACCGCTTTGTGCAATATAACGATTCAGACCACCGCCGTTAGTGCCAACCCAAAGCTGCTGATCACGGCTTTCATATAGTGATTGAATTTTGTCTGTGCCAATACTGTCGTTTTGCTCGGCCTGATGCCGAAATACCTGAAACGACTGACTACTGCGCTGATACAAATTCAGGCCGCCGCCCCAGGTTCCGGCCCATAAACGGTTTTGCGAGTCATTTAAAATAACGCCAACATTATTATGTGACAAACTGCCAGCTAGCTGTGCGTCGTGCTGAAATGAGGTAAAACTGTAGCCATCATAACGTTTAACACCGTCTGAGGTGCCGAACCAGAGAAAACCCGCCTGATCTTTGGTTAGTGCATAGATTTGTGGATTGGCTGCCCCGCTGTAAACCGACAGCACTTCTATTTTCTGCTCCGCCGCCTGTACCTGAGCCGTTAAAGTTAGCAGCAGGCTAACAAGGCCGCTGATAAGTCTGACAAGTACAAGCTTTGGCATGTTGATTGGCTCCCTGACTAATCGGTACTGTGGCACTGTTCCTGATACTGCTGTTGAATTTGCCGGATGCGGGGCAAGCACGCAATAAACAATGGCACCAGCTCCGGATCAAAATGGCGGCCAGCTTGTTCCTGTAATAAATTCACAGCTTCCTGCTCGGGCCAGGCTTTTTTATAAGGCCGTTCACTGGTCAGGGCATCGAATACATCCGCCAGCGCGACGATGCGGGCAGATAGCGGTATGGCGGTACCCGTTAATCCTTGTGGGTAGCCTGATCCATCCCATTTCTCATGATGAAAAATAGCAACTTCGCGGGCCATTTGTAACAAGGGTGAGCTGTGCTCACCAATGATATCTGCACCATACTGCGCATGGCGCTGCATAATGTGCCATTCATTGGCGTCCAGCTTGCCTGGCTTTAGCAATACCTGATCCGGTATACCAATTTTGCCGATATCATGCATAGGCGCGGCGTGATACAGCAGGTCACACCAGGCTTCATCTTTACCGGCGGCTTCTGCCAGAAAGCGGCTAAACCAGCTCATACGAATAACATGCAGGCCGGTTTCATTGTCTTTGTATTCAGCGGCGCGGCCCAAGCGGCGGATAATTTCGATACGGCTGTCGTGCAGTTCCTGTGTGCGTTGTTGCACCAGATTTTCCAGATGCTTAGCCTGGTCCCGCAGCGCCAGATGGCATTTGACTCTGGCTAACACTAACGGCGGGCTGACGGGTTTAGTGATATAGTCGACAGCACCTAAGGCAAAGCCTTGTGCCTCATCGGCCTCTTCGGTTTTTGCTGTAACAAAAATGACCGGAATATGGTGTGTATCGGCATCTGCTTTTAACTGGCGGCACACTTCATAGCCATCCATATCCGGCATCATCACATCAAGCAAGATCAAATCGGGTTGCGGCAGGCTGCGGGCTATTTTCAGCGCCAAAGCGCCATTTAACGCCGCTTTTACCTTATAGTCATGACGTAAAAGACCGCTTAGAACGTCGATATTTTCTGCTGTGTCATCAACAACCAATATCGTGGCTTTATTTCCAGCTAATGCGTCAGGCTGCCTCATCGCCGCTATTTCCTATGTTTATTCGCCGGCATAAACAATTCTGTTTGCAGGCGACTATAAAGTAGTTTACAGCTGTTCCAATAGGGTTAACATAGCCTTAGTATTAGCCAATGTATATTGCCATTTCAGTTTATTGTTCTAAATAAACAATCCGGGAACTTAGTATGATGATGGAGCTAAACACTGATGACACGTCCAGCCCGCACAAAAAGTCGTACAGTGCTATGGTGGTGTTGGTTGTCGATGCGGCCGGAAGTATCAGAGATATTGTTAAAGCCATACTCACTGAGATGGGTTTTAGCCATATTATGGCGGCAAGCAACGGTGAGCATGCGCTGCGTATTTTGACAGAAGGTATCAGGGTAGACTTAATCATTTCTGAAGCACAGATGCCAAAAATGGACGGCATCAGTTTATTGCAACGTCTGCGAGCTGATAAAAAGTATGCAATGACGCCTTTTATTATTATTTCTGCTGCTATTGAACAAGCCAGTGTACTTAATGCTATTCGTAGCGGGGTGTCAGATTATATCGCCAAACCATTCTCGGCAAAGATCCTCAGTGCCCGTATCCGCCGGGCTATTGAACAACCGGTAAAAGCTGCCAAAGTAATAGCGCCAACCACCGCTGGTACGGATGACAGTGCTGTGGCGAAAAATACCAAACAACAAAGCCGCATTCTGGTGGTGGACGATGTCGCCGACAACATTCAGTTGCTCAGTGAAATATTGCGGCCAGACTACATAGTGAAAGCGGCAACGAATGGCGCTACAGCGCTGAAGATTTGCGCTACTGAGCCACAACCGGATTTGGTGCTGCTGGACGTGATGATGCCACAAATGGACGGATTTGAAGTTTGCCGGCGATTAAAGGCGGATCCTAATACCCAGCATATAGCGGTTATCTTTTTGACTGCAATGGATAAAACCGAAGACATGGTGCAGGGGCTGGAGCTCGGGGCGGTCGATTATATTACCAAGCCGGTAAACCCACCTGTAGTGAAAGCCAGAGTGAATACACACTGCCGCTTGCTGAATGATCAAAAAGCCTTGCGTGATCAGGTGGATACTTTAATGGAAAATGTGCACTTAAAGCAAAAAATTGAGCGGATTTCGCAGCAGGATTTTTCTCGCCCACTTAGTGTGATTCAGGCCGGACTGGCCATACAGTTAACACCAGCAGCAAATAATCTGCCAGCAGAAGTGCTGGCAGCGCAAAATGCCTGTGCTGAACTTAAATCAATGTTAGAACCGCTGATTGAACCGCCATCTTAACTGCTTTGACAGCTAACCTGGGCAACAACGTCAGTTATTTATCAAAGCTGACTTCGATATGCACCTTGCCAAAGTCTGAATCGAACGGCATTAATATTTTCGCACCTTCGGATTTATGCGAAATAGTATGGTTTTTACCCGATACCACCACTGGGGTGGCCATAGTAAAGTCATAACCTTTTTCACCGAGTATGCGCTTAGCACCACCGGTAACCATATTGGTAATTTCACCTACCATGTCGGTAACATCGGCAGTAATGCCTTTTGGCCGCTCGCCCAGCATGCGAAACATTATTTCTACCGCCAGCGACTCTTCAAATGTAATAGAAAATGAGCCTTTGGTCTGTGGGCTAACCATACCAATTAAGCCTGACACGTCGCCACGGGCAACTTCGTCTTTTTTAATTCGTGGCTGGCCCGGAACGATAGTGGTATTGGCCATGGTGCTCAGAACATTTACCAAAGAAGAAAGAAACGGGTTTATAAATTCAACATTCATGTTAATGCCTATAAAAATACGGATACCGATGGCCAAGCCAGTATAAGCTTAGAAAGCTTTTACTAAATACACAAGCCAGCTTGTTGATCCAACTGGTTTTTATTATTGCAGTTTGCAGCTTTTACATAAACCGTGTGCTTCGATGGTTTGCTGTTGGATAGTGAACCCCTGTAATACCGCCTGACGGTTAAATTCGTCATGTAATATGTGCGCATGTAATTCAGTTACGTTGCCGCACTGGTCACAGATCAGCAATTGTGCCGGATGATGATGGCCAAAATGATGACAAAGCAAAAAGGCGTTGCTTGATTCAATTTTATGAATAAAGCCTTGCTCAGTAAGAAATTCCAAAGCCCGGTATACGGTAGCAGGTTTGGCACCAGGCTCGGTTTGTTTTAATTGCTCCAGCAACTCATAAGCGCCAATGCCGCCATTAAGATCGGCCAGCAGGCGGAATACTTTTTCCCGGATAGCAGTAAAGCGGGCGCCATTTTGTTCACATATAATACGGGCACGGTTAACCAGAGTTTCCGTCGACATTGTCAGCTCCTGTCAGCAGTTGCTGGCAGTGTACCATATCAATGCTGAACTGCCACGCTGTCGACTATGCAAAAACAACCGCGATTATAAGCGGTTGATTTGATCTTTCAGTTGATATGACTTGTCAGTGACAATGCTTTCCAGTGTGGCAATGCGTTGTTTAAGCTTTTCCTGCTCTGCTTTAAGCTGCTCCAGCTCTGCGCTACCGGCTTTGCCCTTATTATCGTGATACACCTTAAAGGCCGATAATCCTATGCCGCCGACAATAGCCAAAGCTGCTATTTCAAATGGTCCCATGCTAATTTACACTCCGTTACAGCTGATTAATTTGTTGTTTTAATTGGTAAGGTTTATCGGTCACTATGCTTTCTAGTGTCGCAATACGTTGCTTTAGCTCAGCTATTTCCTGTTCAAGTTTATCGACGCCTTTACCTGAAGCAAGTTGCTGGTATTTATAACGCATTTTAAGTGCGTCGTAGCCGATGCCACCAATAATAGCCACTACGGCAATAATAACTACACCCATATCCATAATGTGTCTCCTTTAGTTGTGCAGGCATAATAAGCAAGGCCGATGCCAGTTAGTTAATGGTGATATTAATCAAGGCATTAAAATTTATTGGCCTGCTTTGTTTGCGCTATATAAACAAAAGATTAGCTAAATACACCAAAATATAGTGGTAAACTCAGCACTGGAGCTAGCAATTAATTGTAAACCATTATGACAGATGAAGACTGGATGCAGTATGCCATCAATCTGGCAGCCAGAGCTGAGCAGCAAGGCGAGGTGCCGGTTGGGGCTGTACTGGTAAAAGACGGCCAGATAGTAGGTGAGGGCTGGAATCAGATGATTAGCCTGAATGATCCGTCTGCACATGCAGAAATGCAGGCGATACGTGCTGCCGCGGGCACTCTGACGAATTACCGCCTGCCTGGCTGCACCTTATACGTTACGCTGGAGCCTTGCAGCATGTGCGCCGGTGCTATGGTGCACAGCCGGATCCAGCGTCTGGTATTTGGTGCGCCGGACGCTAAAACCGGTGCTGCAGGCTCCGTATTGAATTTATTGCAGCACCAGCGTTTTAACCATCAGGTCGAGTTATCGGGCGGGGTGTTAGCTGAGCAATGTGCTGCGCAGTTATCCGGCTTTTTTCAGCGTCGCAGGGCGGAGCAAAAAGCGCTTAAGCGGGCTCAGCCGGCAAGTTAAAAAAGCCGAGATAGTGGCGCCGGCGTTGATGCAGTTTCGTCACAGCCATATTACGTTTAATGCGCCGGCGGCCGGATGCAACGTCGAGCAGCCGGCGACGTGTTTTAGCGCGCTGAGGTTTTTTCCGTTTTAACATGTCACACCTGTATTCGTTAGCTGTTGCCTACTATGGGTGTCAAGGTTGCTGCTTTCAATAGCTTGCTAAAGCTACTGCGGTTGCTGCTCTGGCAAGTTTTCTGTACTGACTTGTTCTGATAAGCGTTGTTTCTGTTGTTGCAGCCGGATGTCTGCCTGTTGGCGTTCATCTACCCAAAGTAAGGTGTCATAGTAGCGGCGGATATTTTCGACATAGGTTACCGCTTCATCGCCACGGGCATAACCGTATTTTGTAGTTTGGTACACGCTTTTTTGCCGTAGTAATGGCAGGCGCTGTTTAACGTCGAGCCATTTATCCGGATCCGCCCCTTGTTGCTGGGTAATAATGCGGGCGTCTTCTACATGACCCCAGCCAACATTGTACGATGCTAAGGCAAACCAGAGCCGGTCTGGCATACTAATACGCTCTGGTATACGGGTAAGCAACCGGTGCAGATAACGGCTGCCGCCCTGTATGCTTTGCTCGGCATCCAGCCGGCTGCGAATACCCATTTGCTGCGCAGTAGGTAAGGTTAGCATCATTAAACCTCGCACACCGGTAGGGCTTTTGGCTTTAGGGTTCCAGTGCGATTCCTGATAACTCAGTGCTGCCAGCAAACGCCAGTCAAGTTCGCCGGCGTATTGCACAAACCAGTCTTTAAATTCCGGTAAGCTTTGTTCAATCGCTTCGATATAAGTCAGGGTATCGACATAATCAAACAGCTGAATATGGCCAAAATACTTATCTTCCAGTGTGATCAACTCGCTGTTTTGGTACATAGCGCCAAAAAATTCGATGAGTACGGCGTAAAGTGAATCATCAGTGTTGTCGGCCAGCAGCCAGCTTACCGGCAGGTTGTCGCGTACGGTAAAAGCAATGCTTAAGTTCGGATAAAAACGCCGGTTGAGCGCCAGTTGATTCGAATCTGTTACGGTGTAGCTGATATTGCCATCTACCACCTGTTGCAGAATTTCGTCGGCATCCAGAGTCGGGTGCTGCTGCCATTGCAAAGTCGGGTGCTCAAACTGCAGCTGTTGTAGTGTCTCAGCGTGGCTACTGTCTTTTACTACCACTATAGTGTCACTAAGCTCTTCCAGGGTTCTGGGCCAGGTATTGCCTTGTTTAAACACCAGCACTTCATTAATCCAGCGATAAGCCGGCGAAGCGCGATAGCGGCTTTTACGCAATTCGGTTTGGGTTAATCCGCCGGCGATATAGTCTACCTGACCGGCATCCAGCTTTTGCAGCAACTCATTTAAATGATAACTGGGGTAGAGCTCAAGTTTTACCCCGAGTTTATCTGCCAGCGCCTGACTAAGCTCCAGCTCGAAACCGACCGGCCCATCTACGCCAACATAATAGCTGGTGGGGCCGTGCAAAATGCCGACCTTAATGCTATCACGCTGATAAATATCGTAAAGTTGGCTTGACTCTGGCGCCGGGGTACAACCGGTCAGCCAAAATAACCAGCACAACCAAAAGCCGATTTTGTGCATTCACTCCAACCTGCAATGCTGTGTTCTGCGCTGTTATAACAAACTTCTGTCGTACAGTCAGTGTTTACTCATACCACTTAGGCAGAAATTTCTTTATAATGGCGCGCCGATCAGGGGCTAAGCCCAGGTACCATCTTTGACAAACCCACGGGAAAAAAAACTATGTTGATCCTGCGTGGTGCGCCAGCACTGTCCGAATTCAGAATTCAAAAGTTACTCGACCAAAGCGCCCAAAGTGGCTTAACGCTAAGCAGCCTGTATGCTGAGTTTATGCACTTTGCTGATATCAGCAGCGCCTTGACTGACGCCCAACAGCAAACGCTGGATAAATTGCTTACCTATGGCCCGGCTATTGCCAGCCATGAACCACGTGGCCAGTTAATTCTGGTAACGCCACGGCCGGGCACCATATCGCCCTGGTCTTCTAAAGCAACCGACATTGCCCGCAACTGTGGTTTAAGTCAGGTTACGCGGTTAGAGCGTGGTATCGCCTATTATGTTGAAGCGGCAGAAGCACTGAGCAGCACTCAGCTTAGCCAGCTGGCCAGCCTGCTGCATGATCGCATGATGGAAGCGGTGTTTACCGAACTGAACCAGGCGCAGGCACTGTTTGTGAAAGCCGAACCGGCGCCATTAAGCTCGGTTGATATTATCAAAGGTGGCCGGGCTGCGCTGGTGAATGCCAATATAGAAATGGGCCTGGCGCTGGCTGATGATGAAGTAGACTACCTGTTTGACAACTTTACCGCACTGGGTCGTAATCCGAACGATATAGAGCTGTATATGTTCGCCCAGGCTAACTCCGAGCACTGCCGGCATAAAATCTTTAATGCCGACTGGACTATCGACGGCGTACAGCAGCCTAAGTCGCTGTTTAAAATGATTAAAAATACCTTTGAGCAAACACCGGACTATGTGTTGTCAGCCTATAAAGACAATGCCGCGGTAATGGAAGGCTCTGTTGCCGGCCGTTTTTTTGCTCAGGCGGCGGACAATACTTATCAGTATCACCATGAGCCTATCCATGTACTGATGAAGGTAGAAACCCATAACCATCCAACCGCTATTTCACCTTATCCGGGTGCTGCGACAGGCTCTGGTGGTGAAATCCGTGACGAAGGTGCAACAGGGGTAGGGTCTAAGCCTAAAGCCGGTTTAGTGGGCTTTTCGGTGTCTAATTTACGCATTCCTGGCTTTGAACAGCCGTGGGAAACTGATTTTGGCAAGCCGGACCGTATCGTATCGGCACTGGATATTATGCTGGAAGGTCCTTTAGGTGGGGCGGCCTTTAATAATGAGTTTGGCCGGCCGGCGATTAACGGTTATTTCCGTACCTATGAAGAAAAGGTGCCAAGCCATAACGGTGACGAAGTACGTGGTTACCATAAGCCAATTATGTTAGCCGGTGGTTTAGGTAATATCCGTGCGGAACATGTGCAAAAAGGTGATTTACCGGTAGGCGCTAAACTGGTGGTGCTGGGCGGCCCGGCGATGAATATCGGTCTGGGCGGCGGTGCAGCATCGTCGATGGCATCGGGTCAATCGGCAGAAGATTTAGACTTTGCCTCGGTACAACGCGAAAACCCGGAAATTGAACGCCGTTGTCAGGAAGTTATCGATCGCTGCTGGCAGTTGGGTAAGGACAACCCGATAGTGTTTATTCACGATGTCGGTGCCGGTGGTTTATCTAACGCTTTCCCTGAGCTGGTAAATGATGGCGGCGTTGGTGGTAAGTTTGAACTGCGTAATGTACCTAACGATGAGCCGGGTATGTCGCCGCTGCAAATCTGGTGCAACGAATCGCAAGAGCGTTATGTGATGGCAATTCCGGCCGACAAAATGCCGGTATTCGAGCAGATCTGTAAACGTGAGCGTGCGCCCTTTGCCGTTGTAGGTGAAGCCACCAGTGAACAGCATCTAACGCTGACCGACAGCCACTTTGGCAGCACGCCTATTGATTTGCCATTAAATGTATTGCTGGGCAAAGCGCCGAAAATGCACCGTGACGTGCAAAGTGCGCAAACCGCCGGTAAAGCACTGGATTTAACCGGTGTCACGTTGATAGAGGCTGCTGAACGTTTATTACGCTTGCCGACTATTGCCGAAAAAACCTTCCTGGTAACCATTGGCGACCGCAGCGTAACCGGCTTAATTGCCCGTGATCAAATGGTTGGCCCCTGGCAGGTGCCGGTAGCGAACTGTGGTGTTACCGCAGCCAGCTATGATACTTATCACGGCGAAGCGATGGCGATGGGCGAGCGTACACCGGTTGCCCTGCTGGATTTTGCCGCTTCAGCGCGTTTAGCGGTAGCAGAAGCCATTACCAATATTGCCGCCACTGACATTGGCGATTTAAAGCGGGTTAAGTTATCCGCTAACTGGATGGCCGCTGCCGGCCATCCGGGTGAAGATGCCGGCTTGTACGCGGCGGTTAAAGCGATAGGCGAAGAGCTTTGTCCGGCGCTGGAAGTGACTATTCCGGTAGGTAAAGACTCGATGTCGATGAAAACCAAATGGCAGCAAAACGGCGAAGAAAAAGCGGTAACATCACCGCTGTCTTTGGTTATTACGGCGTTTGCCCGGGTAGAAGATATCCGTAAAACGGTAACGCCACAACTGCGCACTGACAAAGGTGACAGCAGCCTGTTGCTACTTGACTTAGGTCAGGGCCAGAACCGCCTGGGCGCTTCTTGTTTAGCGCAGGTTTATAAACAACTGGGGCAAACACCGGTCGATTTAGACAGCCCGGAGCTGTTAATTAACTTCTTCAATGCGTTGCAACAGCTAACCCGTGAGCAAAAGCTGCTGGCCTACCATGACCGCTCTGATGGTGGCTTGTTTGTTACCCTGGCTGAAATGGCTTTTGCCGGTAAGGCCGGTGTACGCGCTGATATCAGTGCCTTGGGTAGCGATGATATGGCGGTGTTGTTCTCTGAAGAGCCGGGCGCGGTAATTCAGGTCAGCAACAGCGAGCTTCAGTATGTTCAGCAAGTGCTGGCACAGCATCAGTTATCGGCCTGCAGCCATGTTATTGGTACAGTGACAACGGCAGACGAGTTGGTGTTCAGCCGTGGTGCTAAAGTGGTGTTAAATGATAGCCGCACCCGTTTACGCTGTATCTGGGCAGAAACAACTTACCAGATGCAGGCACTGCGCGATAACCCGGCCGGTGCCAAGCAGGAATTTGCCGCTAAAGCTGATGCTGCCGATCCTGGCTTAAACGTTAAACTAAGCTTTGATATCAACGAAGATGTGGCTGCACCTTATATTTTAAAAGGCGCTGCGCCGAAAGTGGCCATTTTGCGTGAGCAGGGCGTGAACTCGCATGTCGAGATGGCGGCTGCCTTCAACCGTGCCGGCTTTAGCACGGTTGATGTGCATATGAGCGATATTTTAGCCGGTCGCGCTAAACTGAGCGATTTTAACGGCTTAGTCGCCTGCGGTGGCTTCTCTTACGGTGACGTGTTAGGCGCCGGCGAAGGCTGGGCCAAATCGGTATTGTTTAACGATATTGCCCGTCAGCAATTTGCCGATTTCTTCGCACGCCAAAGCACCTTCTCACTGGGCGTGTGTAACGGTTGTCAGATGATGTCTAATCTGAAAAGCCTGATCCCGGGTGCAGAATTGTGGCCGCATTTTGTGCGCAACAAGTCTGAGCGCTTTGAAGCGCGCTTTAGCCTGGTCGAAATTCAACAAAGCCCGTCGCTGTTCTTTGCCGGTATGGCCGGTTCACGGATGCCAATTGCTGTTTCGCACGGTGAAGGCCATGCCGAATTTGCCAATAGTGAAGCCTTTGCTAAGGCCAATCACAGTGGTACGGTAGCGATGCGTTTTATTGATCACTATGGTAAAGCGACTGAGCAATATCCGCACAACCCGAACGGTTCGCCGGCAGGTATAACCTCACTGACCACCACTGATGGCCGGGTCACTATAATGATGCCGCACCCGGAGCGGGTGTTCCGTGCAGTAGCTAACTCCTGGCAGCCAGATGGCTGGCAGGAAGACAGCCCCTGGATGCGGATGTTCCGTAATGCCCGTGTCTGGTTAGGCTAAGTAAGTTAACCGCTACGTAAAAAACCTGCTACGGCAGGTTTTTTATTGCTTGAAAGCCAGTGAAAATGTCCGGTTAAGCCCAGGAAGGTTAAGCCAGCAGCCGTTGCTGCGCCTGATTACGCCCTTGCTGTTTGGCTTGATACAACAATATGTCAGCTTGTTGCATCAGTTCACCAGAACCGCTTACGTGCGTCGGATCTGTCAGCGTTACTACACCAATAGAGGCCGTTACGACGCCAAACGGCGATGCTGCGTGTGGTATGGCCAAACTGGCCAGTTGCGTTGGTAGCTGCAGTAGTGCAGCAGCTTCTGTAGCGGCATGTTGCTCGATCAGAATAAATTCTTCACCACCAAAACGTACTACGGTTAATGCCGGATTGGCAGACAGCAAGCGGGCTATTTGCACCAATACCAGATCACCGTCTAAATGGCCGTAGTGGTCGTTATAGCGTTTAAAATAATCAATATCCAGCAAGCCCAGTGACAGCTGTTGCCCGCTGCTGAGCTCTGTTAGTTTTTGCATTAAACGCTGTTCAAAACTGCGCCGGTTTAATAGACCCGTTAGCTGATCGGTTTCGGCTTTTTGTTGTTCTAACCGCACAGCTTTAAACTGGTTGCGTAGTAGCTTATCAAACTGGCGCTGCCAGCTCAGACATAAGATTATGCTAATCAGCAGGTAAAAAATGCCCCAACCGGTATCAGTGCTGCTGCAGTATTTAATAAACAGCAGGTTGCTAAGTAACAACAGCCACAGCAGCAGCTTTTGCTGTAAATGAAAAATAGGCATAGCAGCGATGGCAAAGGCAACCAGCATCGGGCCGCCTTCACCCAGTTTGCCAAAGTATTGCCCGCTGGCATAAAAGGTTACGGCAAGCAGTACTATTACCACCGCACTTACCGCCAGCCAGCCCTGCAACCAGTTATTGGCATTTAGTCGCACTGAGTACATTAAATACAGCCAGATAATAACAGCGGCTGCATAGCGGGCCAGATTATTAAGACTGTGCCAGCTGTCGCCCAGCAATATATCGGTGGCACAGAATACCAACATCAGGCCAATACATATCAAGGCTAAGCGTTTAGTGCTGGTGCGGGTTTTTTGCACCAGATGATGGCGAAACTCGGCTTCACTGGCCGGATCCAGGTAGCTGGACGCCGGAAAAATGGGTTTTATCAGCGGCATATAGATGAACAATTATGACAATAGCCCTAAGCATAGCAGTTTAACGCTTTGTTACATCAGGCCTTTTAAAAACGCCACTACACTGCGGCCTAAGGCACTCAGGGCATAGCCACCTTCCAGCGTGGCAACAAGCCGGCCGGCACAATGCTGGTCGGCCAGTTGCTTCAGCTGCCCGGCTATCCACTGATAATCATCTTCTGTCAGTAAAAACTGCGCCATATCGTCTTCACGGTGGCCGTCAAAGCCGGCCGATACCAGTATCAGCTGTGGCTTAAAGGCATGAATTCGGGGTAGCCAATGTGTCAGGATCTGTTCGCGCCAGATCGCTGGCTGACATAAAGCAGGTAACGGCAGGTTTTCAATATTCGCCGCCATTGGTATGTCACCGCTATTGGGGTATAGCGGAAACTGAAAAGAAGAGCAAAACAGCACCCGCTCGTCACCGGCGAAAATATCTTCGGTGCCGTTGCCATGGTGTACGTCAAAATCGATAATAGCCACGCGCTCAAGGCCATGCTGTTCCAGTGCATGCAAAGCGGCAATAGCGATATTGTTAAAGATACAAAACCCCATAGCCTGATCGCGGGTGGCATGGTGGCCAGGCGGGCGCACGCTGCAAAATGCCTGCTGATTTGTCTGCTGAAGGACTAAATCTACCGCATTAATTCCCGCGCCGGCGGCATGCACGGCAGCGTCCAGGCTGTGCTGCATCATCTGGGTGTCGGGATCAAGCCAGATATAGCCATTAGCCGGTGCTTTGGCATAAATTTCATCGACATATAAATTACTGTGCGCCTGATAAAGGTGTTGTTTGCTGGCGGGCGTGGCGTCGCGCTGCTGGACAACAAACTCCATGCCTGAGCGGATCAGCTGATCATTAATCGCGCTTAAACGCGCCGGTTGTTCCGGATGGTCGTCACCGGCCAGATGACGATAGCAGTTGGGGTGACTAAATAAGGTGATGGCCATTAACTGCTTTCTCCATTGTGTGCGGCGCGAGGCAGACGCAGTTGTAAGTACACCTCTGTTGGGTCATCGCCCGGTAAGCGGCTAAAGCCCGCTTTTTGAAACACGGCCAGCATCGCTTTGTTTTCAGCCCGGACAAAGGCAACCATGCGGGTTAAACCGCGCAGCTCTGCTATAGCGATCAGCTCTTGCAGCAGGCGCTTTGCCATACCTTTACCCTGATACTTTTCTCTGGTGACAAAAGCGACTTCACAGCCGCTGCCATCATGTAACAGATAGTAACGGCCTACCGCCTGAATTTGTACTGCAGAGCCTTTTTGCTTCACTATGCACAGTGCCAGATCTTTAGATTGATCAACACCGACTAAAGTGCAGGACTTTTCCCTGCTCATTTGGGTGGGAACGGCACTGTAGCGCAATTGCAGTGTTTCTTTGGTGTGCGAGTAAAAAAACTCCTGCAACCTGCGTTCATCTGATGGGTTAAGCGGCCGCAGGTCAAACTCTTCACCGTCGATATGCAACTCTTTAAAGCCGACACTGCCAAGCTCAGGCACTTCTGTTGGCGTATGCAACTGATAATGCGGCACCCAGAAATGCTGGCGGATTTGCTCCAGCAACTGCTGGCGAAACTTAGGATGCGCCACCCGGATAAGCTCGAGTGCGCGCTCGCGGATACTTTTGCCACGCAAAGACGCGACGCCAAATTCCGTTACTACATAGTGCACATGGCCGCGCGACGTTACGACGCCGGCGCCCTGGCTTAAATGCGCCACTATGCGCGAGACAGTGCCGTTTTTCGCCGTGCTGGGCATGGCGATAATCGGCTTGCCGCCATTACTCATCGAGGCGCCACGGCTAAAGTCGACCTGTCCGCCAATGCCGCTGTAAAACATATGGCCGATTGAATCTGATACGATCTGGCCGGTTAAGTCGACTTCAATGGCACTGTTAATCGATACCATATTATCGTTGCGGGCAATGTTTGCCGGCGAGTTAACATACTCGCTGGGGTAAAAGCCCATATGCGGATTACAATGTACAAAGTCATACAAGGCTTTGCTGCCAACACAGAAACTGGCCACAGTTTTACCCGGGTGAAAGGTTTTTTTGCGGTTGGTTACCACGCCTTTTTTAATCAGCTCCATCATGGAGTCGGTGATCATTTCGCTGTGAATGCCTAAATCTTTATGATTGCCCAGATAACGCAACACGGCATCACACATCTTACCCACGCCAATCTGAAGAGTGGCACCATCTTCGACCAGTAACGACACATATTGGCCAACCCGTTCAGTTACCGTATCCAGCTTTACCACCGGCATTTGTGCCAGCGGCTGTTCGGCATAAAAATAAGCACTGATCTGATCTTTATGTATAAAAGCCTGACCGTAAGTGATGGGCATTGATGGGTTTACCTGGGCGATAACTTTCTTTGCCGCTTTGGCTGCGGCAGAAACAATATCGACAGACACGCCCAGTGAATGATAGCCATGTTCGTCAGCCGGACTGACCATAATCAGCGCGGCGTCCAATGGCAAAATGCCGTCGCTGAACAACGACGGAATATCCGACATAAAGCAGGGCGTATAGTCGGCGCGGCCTTCCGCTACCGCGCGGCGCACCTGGTCGCCACCAATAAATAGGGCATTAATTTTAAACAGCTGCTGGTGCTGCGGCTCGGCCCATTTGTTATCTGATAAGGAATAAACCTGGACGATTTCGATATCATGTAACTGTTTGGCGTTATTAATCAGATCATCAATCAACAAAGTAGGGGTGGCCGCATGTGAGCCAATAAAAATGCGATCACCGGATTTAAGTAACTGCTGCCAGTTTAACTTGTTGCTGTTTTTGCTCATAGCTGACCTGACTGTGCCTTGGTCTGCATAGTGTAAAACAAAAAGGCGACCGCTATGCAGTCGCCTTTAGTCTTAATCAATATTGAGGTTGGCTGTTACAAAGTCCAGCGTAAGCCAAGCATGGCGACATAAGGATCGATGTTAACAGCAACGCTCTGCACCGTGTTGCCGTTTACCCGGACCCGGCCAGAGGTGTCGATATCCATTTTGCTCAGCATCAGATGCAGGCCTAAGCTATCGGTTAATTTAACATTAACGCCAGCCTGCAGCGCCAGGCCAAAAGAGCTTTTTAGTTTCAGGCTTACTGCATCCGTAGCACCGGTTACATTTAACGCATCCAATGCGCCTTCCAGCTGGCCGTCCACCTGCTCATCAAAAAATACCGTGTAGTTCAGGCCTACGCCAACAAAGGGATCAAAGGTCTGTTGCTCTGGCATAAAGTGATACTGCGCCAGCAATGTTGGTGGCAAATGTTTGGTTTTACCCACTTTTAAGCCATCTATGGCCGAGCCGTTAACTTTGATTTCATGGCTAAACGGCGTGGCCGCAATTAACTGTACTGACCAATTAGGTGTCAAGGTGTAATCAAATGTCAGGCCTAGCTGAGTATTGTTATTTACGCCAAGCGCCGTTGAGCCAGCGGGTAAACCGGCAACCTGTTCAATCACATTCAGGTTTGAGCTGCTGTCATCCGGTGCAACGGTAATAGCGCCAATGTTAACCGCAAAATCGGCGCTGGCCGGTGCTGCAAGTAGTAACGAGGCCAGAGTAAGTACAGATAGGCTGGTTTTCATAAAAATCTCCGCAGTTAAGGTCTGCGGCAATTGTCCACTTTGGCATACCGGCCATATTGGCCTGGATCAATAAAAAGCCGGGGCTGCGATTACAGCAACCCCGAAGTTTGTTTTATATCAATAAAGTGCTAGTTAGTCGATCTGTCTGGCACTGTGCCCTTGCCGTTGCACGGTAACGTCGCGTTGCGGCGCGCGATATTCACGGGCCGTTGCAGCCGGGCGGGGTTGTGGTGTGGCCCTTACTGGTTCGGCGGCTTGACGCTGAATTTTTGTCACCTGCTCTCTGGAAGCTGGCGCTGCCTCACGTCTTACTACCGGTGCCTGACGCTGAGCCGGTGCCGGCTGTTGTACATTACGCTCCCGTAACTGCTCGGTGCTGACATGGCGCTGCGTTACCGGCTTGTCGTGCTGTTGCCGTTCGTACCGGCGCGTACTTTGCTCTGGTTGCAGGCGCTGTGATTGTTGGCTCTGCTCCGTTGTACGCATACGTTGCTCGGACATCACCGGCCGGTGTTGTCGTGGCAAAGTGTCATCGGTTTGCTGCCGTAGTTCACGGATCCTGACTTGTTCTGCTGTTTTGCGTTGATACTGTGCTTTGTTTTCCCGCACTGTTACGCTGTCATTGCGCACCTCACGGCTGCGTCGTGCCGGGTCGGCTTTTAGCTCACGACTGGATTGCTGATAACCATAGCCTGAGTTGTAGTGCCGGTTCAAGCGTTCCTGACGGTAGTGCACGCCACGGCGGTGCTCAGTGTTATGTTGCCAGCGCCGGGCGTCGGCATAATGTTTATGCCGCTTTGGATAATAACGTGGTGGCTTATGGTAATAATGATGGTGTACCACGACATGGCGGTGTTGCCAGTCGAAAATACCAAAGTAAAACCAGGGCCGCACTCTGACACTGATACCCCAGTGGAACGGGTTATGCCGAAAATGCACGCCGGCAGTGTGCCAGTATACCGGTGGATGTGCCGGCCACCACCAGTCGCCATACACCACTCGGGTGTCATATACCGGTACATAAACAACTTCCTGGCGGGCCGGTTCTATTACTATCACTTCACGTTCGCGTTGCACCACAACCTGTTCATTGTCGCGCAGGTTGCCATTGCTATAGGCTTTTTCGCGCAATTGCTGAATGCTGGCCAACACGGCTGTTTCATCGGCTAAAAAGGCTTCACCCAGTTGTTGCGTCCAGTCCAGATCTTGGCTTAAACGCTGCAGCAGCTGTGGAAAGGCCACCAGAGCTTTGACGCTGGGATCCCAGCTTTTACTTTCAACCGCTTGCAATGCGTCTTCGCCGCTAATGCCCGGATTGTCTTCAAGCCAGCGCGATGCCTGCACCACTTCCAGCGGATAGGTGGCAGCAATCAATACATGGGTTAGTACGGTGTCAGGATATAACGCCACTGGTGCCAGCATTTGGTCGAGTTCGGCTTGCGTTATATTGTTGCTGGCCTGCACTGATTGACTGAGCAATAGTGTGCAAATGGCCAGTACCTGAGTTAGTTTCAGCATCAGATGTTTCATCTTGCTACCCTCGCTTACCGCCGTTGCCTGAATGGGCTGACGGTTTTTTAAACAGTGTATAGCTTATAGGTGGCTGCGGCTGAATTGAAACTGAACTTTACTGAACCTTTACATAGCAAAAATGGCAGCTAAAGCTGCCATTTTTCTGATACAACGGGGTTATTCGGTACCGAGATAACGCGCCTTTTTATTGGCTTTAAGTTTGTGCATATCAACCAATACCAGGCCGTCAACGCAGTTAGCAAAATCCGGATCTGTGCCAAAGGCCAGAAACCTGACGCCGCCGGGTTCGCATAACTCACTGTACTGCTTATACAAAGTAGGCACGCTAAGCCCCATATTGGCTAACAGGTGCTTCAACTGGGTAAAGTCGGCCAGATAGTCCTTGCCAGTAAAATGTGATTGCAGCTCAGTTAAAATAGCCTGCGGCAGTTGATATGGCTGTTTTGACACTGCGCTTATCTGGGTGTCACTAAAATACAGGCTGTAAAAGTACACCATCAGATCACGTGCGGCCTGCGGATAGCTGCCGGATAAACTGACGCCGCCAAACAGGTAACGAATATCCGGGTTGCGGCGCAAATAGGCACCTATGCCGTACCAAAGGTATTCCAGGCTGCGCTTGCCCCAGTAACGCGGTTGCACGAAACTGCGGCCCAGTTCCAGCCCGGCGTCTAAATAGGTATTCATGCTGTGATCAAACTGGAACAGCGATGCGGTATACAAGCCGTTTTCGCCATGTTCTGCCAGCACCTTTTGCGTATTAGCGAAGCGATAAGCGCCGACGATTTCCAGATCGTCTTTGTCCCATAAAAGCAGTTGCTCATAGTGGCTGTCAAAGCGGTCGATATCGCGGCGCAAACCGCTGCCTTCTCCTACAGCGCGAAAGGCAAATTCACGTAAGCGGCCAATTTCGCGCAGTATCGGCGAGCTTTGCTGGTGCCGGTACAGGTAAATTTGTTTACCGTCACCGGTTTGGCCGAGTAATTCACAGTTTTCTACCGCTTTTTTCAGTGTCACCCGATCTTCCGGGTGGGCAATAGCGCTTTGGGTAAGAAACAGTGCCGGTTTGTCTTTCGCCAGCCGGTACAGATGTTTTTTAAACAACTTAACTTTGGCCTGGGTTTCCAGTGCCAGGTTGGCAAAAGCGTCGTAAGGAATTTGTTCGCCAATACGCATTTCCAATTTTTTGCGTTGTTGATTAAACATCTCCTGCACCAGCAGCATCGTCGCCAGTGGTTTGTAAAGCATAGAGGCGCCATAAAACAGGGCGGAATTGCGGCCATCAATGAAAATAGGCAGTATCGGCGCTTTGGCATTACTGGCAAAACGTAAAAAACCGCTGTGCCATTTACCATCGCGAATGCCCTCGGGCCTTAGCCGTGACACTTCGCCGGACGGAAACATGATCAGCGCGCCTTCTGCGGCTAAAAGCTGTTGGATGTTATCCAGTGCGCGCCGCTCGGTGCCGCCGCTCATGTTATTTACCGGTAACAGCAGGTTGTGTAACGGCTTAAGTGCCATTAATAGCTGGTTAGCGACGACTTTTACATCCGGCCGGATATCACTGACCAGTTTTAACAGCGCCAGACCATCCAATGAGCCAATAGGGTGGTTGGCGATAATCACTACCCGGCCGGTTGCCGGAATGCGCTCAATTTCGTTGTCGCGCACTGAATAGCGGAAGTTAAAATAATCCAGTACCTGTTCAACAAATTCCAGCCCCTGCAGGTGAGGGTAGCGGGCGGCAAAGTCAATGAAGTCCTGCTCATGTAACAGCCGGCGCAGCGCGCCTTTTACCGGCTTATACAGCCAGGGCTTATTGGTTAAGCCTGGAAGGTTTTGGGACAACACCTGGTCAATACTGATCATATTTCGCTCCGGTAACACAGCATTAGGCTGGGCTCAGGCTAAAGCGCTTGTATGACATTCAGGTGTCGGTTTTATGGCAGTTTGCTGAAATTTCAGGCGGCTTTTTTTCCGCTCTCTGCCAGCGGCAAGGCGGCAATTTTTTCAGCCTGTTCAGTGCAATGGTATAGCGCCAGGCTGCCATCATGTTGTTCAATTAAGGCGGTGCAGCTATCTATCCAGTCGCCATCATTGCAATAAATAATGCCTTGCTGCAGGCGAATTTCCGGATGATGTATATGGCCGCATACGACACCGTCAAAACCAGCCCGTTTGGCTTTGGCTATTGCTGCGTCACGATAACGGGCAATGGCCTTTTGTGCACCGGGTACCTTACTTTTTATGTAGGCGGCCAGGCTAAAGTAACCACCACCGCCAAGACGACGTAAACGGTTATACCAGCGGTTTAAAAACAGCAGCAAGTCATACAAATTATCGCCCAGCCAGGCATGTAAACGGCCAAAGTTCACTTCTTTGTCGAACTCGTCACCGTGTAACAGTAGTAATTTTTTGCCCTGTGCGGTGGTATGGCTGGCGCGCAGTGCTATGCGGATATTACCGAAGCTTTTACCGGCGTATAGCCGCAGTGCTTCATCATGGTTACCTGGAATATAGACAATAGCGGTGCCTTGTTCGGCTTTATCCAGCAAGCAGCGGATGATTTTGTTCTGGCCGCTTTTCCAGTGCACTTGTTTGCGCATGGCCCATAAATCGACTATGTCACCCAGCATGTAAATGGTATCGGCCTGGCTTTGTTGTAAAAAGTCTAACAGGTAATCAGCCTGGCAATCTTTACAACCCAAATGTACGTCAGATAAAAAGATAGTGCGGCAGTTTAGCATCAGTAAGTACCATGTTATCTTTAGCCGCCATCAGCTTGCTGGCTGGCTATGTCAGTGGTGTGACGATTTATTGAAGCTTTGGTGACTTATGAGCCTTGTCCTGATTATTCCCGATCGAAAACTTGAAGACTTACAACAACGTTTGCAGCAAGCGTTGCCGGATACGCCAATTGAGATCTGGCCGGATATTGTTCAGCCTGATGACGTTGAATTTGCCGTAGTGTGGAAACAGCCACCGGGCAGCCTGACGTCTTTGCCAAATTTAAAGGCTATTCAGTGCTTTGGCGCTGGTGTAGATGCAATTATTGCAGATCCAACCTTACCGGCGCTGCCAATAGCGCGGATTGTTGACCCGACACTTACGCAAACCATGGTGCGCTATTTAGATGGCGTGATAAGCCATTACCGTTTGCGTCTTGACCTTTTTGCGCAGCAACAGCAGCAGCTGCTATGGCGGCCTAAAAGCCCCCGTCGCTTAACGCATATTTGTCTGCTGGGGTTAGGGGAATTGGGTGCAGCTGCCGCCAGCCATTTTGCGGCGCAGGGTTATCAGGTCAGTGGCTGGGCCAGGACCGCAAAGCAGCTTGACGCTGTCAGCTGTTATCACGGTGTGGACGGCTTAGCGGCTGCGGTAGCGCCGGCCGATGTCGTGATTTGTTTGTTACCTTTGACAATGGCAACTGAATCGCTGCTCGACAGTGCTTTTTTTCAGCAACTGAAGCACGGCGCTATTTTCGTTAACGTGGCCCGTGGCGCCATAGTAGATGACGCTGCTTTGCTCGCTGCGCTCGATAGTGGCCAGCTGCAAGCCGCTTGTCTGGATGTATTCCGGCAGGAACCACTGCCAGCTGAACATCCATTCTGGCGACATCCGGCAATTTTAATTACGCCGCATGTGTCTGCAGTAACCAATGTCAGTACTGTGGTTGAGCAAATTGCCGACAATTACCGGCGCAGCCAGCGTGGCGCCAGGTTGCTTAATCTGGTTGATGTAATTAAGGGCTATTAATATGAGTGCAGAACTGAGCCAAACCGCAGTGACAACCTGGTTTTTGCAGTTTACCGGGCAGGTAAAACAGCAAATTTGCTGGCCTGCCGGCGTTCAGCTGGTTGAGGCTGAGGTTGCCTGTCCGGAGCTTAATCAGTTTATGTTTCGGGCCGTTGGTGGGCGCTGGCGCTGGTTTAGCCGGCTAAGCTGGGATTATCAGCAGTGGCTGGATTACCTGACATCGCCAAATGTACGCACCTGGTTGCTGTGGGTAAAAGGCACGCCGGCCGGTTATGTTGAACTAGTGAAACATGCGGATTTGAGCGTAGAAATTAAGTTTTTCGGTTTATTAACCCAGTTTACCGGACAGGGGTTAGGTCAGAGGTTGGCTGATGCGGCGGTACAGCAAGCGGCAAATTGGCAGGCCGCTAAAATCTGGCTGCATACTTGCTCTGCCGACCATCCGGCGGCACTGAAAAATTATCAGCAAGCCGGCTTTGTTATAACGGATATTCAGCACAGTACCGAAGCTTTACCCGGGCTGAATGACCCACGTTTATTAACGCCGGAATTTGTTTATTCTGCTTTGGCGTACCAGGCTAAAAGTGCTGTTTAAATAAACAGTTATTGTAACTTTGTTACAACTTAACTACACTCAGTGACGGTTTGGGGAAACGTAAACCAAGCTGCTAATTAAAATAATAAAATGCGTTATTGAGGTTAGTTATGAGTAAAGCGTCCAGTCGTGGTTTTGGCTTTACCGCAATCGCCGTTGTGGTGTGTTTAATGGCGTTATCGGCATTTTTAACCAAAGCCGAAGCTATCTGTATGTTATGCGGATAGCAGGAGTCGATGAGCGTCAATGGAACTGACCAACAAAAACCCCCGTTGTTACTAGCGCAATGCTGTTCACTTAAGCGGTGACGCTTTGTGATTAACTGGATAGCGGGTCTTTGATATCTTAACCGCCCTGGGTCGTGATGGCCTAGGGCGTTTTTCTATAAAGAGCACTGATAAATCTCCACGTAACGCCTGCAACCTCTTCGGTGTGTTGCCTGGTGACAGGGCTTTACTCATTACGCGCAATTGGCTGGCAATGTACTGGCAGGCATATTTAAAACTGATTTCATTTGGTGCACGGCCATGTGCAATAGCTGCCTGACTCGCTTCCCGCCTCACCAAGTTATAACCTAATAGTAATCCCCATAACTCCTGATACACCAGCTCTACTGTTTTGCTGCGCAGTGTCATCGCATTATGTTGCATTGAACTCTTTATATCCCTGTAGCCCAGTTCGATTTCCCAACGTTCATGGTATAGCGCCGCAACATCCTCTGCGCTGTATTGCTCTTTGGGCAAAGATGTAAACACCGTTTTCTCTTTGTTTGCGACTTCATAAGTCACTGCTCGCACTTGCCAAGTTGCAGGTAAATCCGGGTTTTTCTTTCTCGCCTGCGGCGAGACCGTCATTTCGATGTATTTATCGTTACTATCTCGCGCATCAACTACCCGGTAAACGACGCCTTTCTTGGCCGGAAGTAGCCAATGCCGGTTGCTCCCACCGAGGGTAATGTTCATTAACAAGTTGGCCCCATAAAAGCCTTTATCCAACAAAGTAACGGAGTTATTCGGCAGGGAATCAATAAAAGGTTGTGCCAACGGGATTTCGCCTTTGCGGTAAGGACTAATATCTGCGTCCATAATGATGTGCGAACGCACATTCATTAGTGTAACCAGCCGTAAAACAGGGTAAGGGGTTTGCCTTGGCCCTACGGTATTACCTGATCCAAAGTGTTCGCGCAGTTCGGTATTTTCTTGTGTTCTGAACAAAGCGCCGTCTATCGCAAACACCTGAAGCCCCTGCCAGTTGTCATCAGGGTAACGTTCAGCGCCCCATCTCTGAGCGCATTGCCTGAACAGCCATTTAAGCGCCTCTTTACCCAAACGTTGGCGGGCTTGGGTCAAGGCGCTTTTAGCCAGCAACGCTTCATCTGCTAAACCGTCAGCACAAATATTTAGTCGTCTTGCTACTTCAGCAATCGGCTCGTTACGAAAGAAGGCCATGCCTACTACCAGCCATAGCACCATGTCATTGGGTAAGCGCCGACGACGGATTGTCGCCTGCGAAGATAATGCGGCTGCGCTTTGCACCCATTCATCTGGAATATGCTCTGAGAAAGTCGCTAGCTGTGACACATCGCTTTGGGCATTCTCCAGAAAATCAGTTAGCGCATGTTGAACAGACATAAAAAAATCCGGTGGCTCTAAGACCACCGGATTTTGTCACCCTGGGAAGATCGGTCAACTGATCACTAAAATATTTCTTAACTGATCAGCATTGCGTTGTTACTAGCGGGGGTTTTGTTTATTACCAGCTTGCAGCCGAACAGTTCTGCAGATCAGAACAATTCTATGTCCTCTTTGGTTTCGCTATCTGGTTGTTTCTGCTGCAATGTATCAAAACTAATTTGCTGAATGTCTGCTGTAGCATATTGGGTAGGTTCAGTACCGGGTTTAAAATACTCAAAGCTGGTTTGGTAATCATTACGACGGCTAAGTAAGCCGCTTTGTAGATCAATGCGTACTGATGATAAGCCAACCGGCACCGTTAATGGCGTTTCGGCCACGCCATTGAGGGCGGTGCGCATAAAGTCCAGCCAGGCCGGTAGGGCTGTCCGGGCGCCTGACTCTGCACCGGCGCTCTGTTGCTGGCCCATATTAGCATGCCAATTGGCCACTCCCAGGCTACGATTTGCATCATCAAAGCCTACCCATACTGTAACCGCCAGATTAGGTGTAAAACCCGATAGCCAGGTATCCTTAAAGTCGTTAGTGGTGCCGGTTTTTGCCGACAGATCACGCCGTTTTAAACTTTGTAGACGCCAGGCCGTGCCGTTCCAACCGGTTCCGTGTTTCCAGCTACCACCGCCCCAGACACCGCTGGTCAGCGCATCGGCAATTAAAAAGGCGTTATGCTCAGAGATCACTTGTGGTGCCAGTACTTGATCAGCCAGATCCAGTTCATCCTTAGTTGGCTGCTCAGGTGTATCTGCAGCTTGCAATTCGTTAAATAACTGGCCCAGTTGGGCTTCGGCATCTTCTGGCAGAACTTCAGCGGCTTGTTCTGGTTCAGTTTTATGGCAGGTGTTACAGGCTATCGCAGCATTATGCTGATAAATCACCTCGCCATCTGCAGACAGCACTCTATCTACCACAAAGGGGTTCACCAGATAACCGCCATTGGCAAAAACGGCATAGCCGCTAACCAGTTCAAGTGGCGTTAACGAAGCTGAGCCTAAAGACAGGGTTTCATTACGCGGCAAGTCAGAAGCACTAAAGCCAAAACGCTGTAAATGTCTGATAGCGTTATCAATGCCTACACCGCGTAGCAGCCTTACTGACACTACGTTCTTGGACTTGGCCAAGGCTTCGCGTATTCGTATAGGCCCGTCATAAACAGCCGGTGAGTTTTTTGGCCGCCAGGCAATACCTGCGTTGTTGTCCCATTGATGAATAGGTGCGTCATTCATAATCGACGCCAGGGTATAGCCGTGCTCGAGCGCAGCAGAATAAATAAAGGGCTTGATGTTAGAGCCGACCTGGCGTTTTGCCTGCGTAACCCGGTTAAACTGACTCTGGTTGAAACTATAGCCGCCCACTAAAGCGCGCACAGCGCCATTGTGAGGGTCTAGTGCAACTATGGCACTGCTGGCCAGTGGTACCTGCGATAAACGCCAGCTGTCATTGTGCAGCCTCACCGTAATATGCATGCCTGGCGCGACTATGCTGGCAGCGGATTTAGGCGCGGCGCCCTGGCGGTCATCGCTGATAAAGCTGCGGGCCCACTTCAGCCCATCCCACTCTAATGTAATATCTGAACCATCTGCCAATATTGCCGTTGCAGTTTGCTCACTGACCGAAGTCACGACAGCATGGTGCAAATCTTCCAACCCGCTATGGTTGCTAAGGTAATTGACGATAGCGTCGCGCTGCAAAGGTTCTTGCTCTACAAATTGGACGCCGGAGTCGTCAGTTTCCGCTAACGTGGCTTGCCACAGTCTGCTTAGCGGGCCGCGGTAGCCGTGACGTTCGTCATAATTGTACAGATTTTGCTGTAAGGCTGCTTTGGCAGCTGCCTGCTGCGAGCTATGTACTGTGGTGTATACCTGCAGGCCTTCGGAATAGGCGACTTCCTCGCCAAAACGGCCAACCATTTCCTGGCGCACCATTTCGGCGATATAAGGCGCCGAAGCGGTAATTTGTGCACCGTGTAATTTGCTGGTAACCGGTGCGGCTATAGCCTGAGCATAACTTTCTTTATCAATGACGCCGGTATCCAGCATTCTGCCCAGCACGATATTGCGCCGTGCCCGGGCATTGCTGGCAGAACGCACAGGATTAAGTGCTGACGGTGCTTTTGGCAGGCCAGCGATAATGGCAATTTCGTCAACAGTGAGTTCATGTACGGTTTTGCCAAAATATACCTGTGCTGCTGCGCCAACACCAAAGGAGCGTTGGCCCAGTTCAATCTTGTTCAGGTACAGTTCGAGGATTTGGTCTTTGCTTAGCAATTGCTCTATATGGAAAGCTAAAAATATTTCTTTGATTTTTCGCATTATTTTCTTCTCCCTGCTAAGGAAGAAGTTACGCGCTAATTGCTGGGTTATCGTACTGGCCCCCTGGCTGAAATCACCCGAGGTGGCGACGACAGTTGCTGCACGAAAAATACCGATAATATCTATGCCGGGGTGTTCATAAAATCGAGTATCTTCAACGGCTAAAAACGCCTGTACTAATAAAGGCGGCATTTCTGTCAATTTTAATGGGATCCGGCGCTTTTCACCAAATTGGGAAATCAGCTCGGCATCAGCAGTGTACACCTGCATAGGCGTTTGCAAACGAACGTCCAGCAAGGTACTGACATCAGGAAGATCGTCTTTAATGTAAAAATAGATCCCGCAGATCGTTAATAGACCGAGCAGGATCGAGATCAGACTGAGAATTAAAAGTTTTTTAACCCAAGACACTGAATAACCCCAATTTATACTCCCAATTCCTTTACAACGCTGCTAGTATATATTTATTAGCTTTAGAGTGAACGCTTTTTCTTGCCAAAAATTAGCGACTAAGCTAACAATGAGACAATAATCATAACTATAAAACCGGTCGCAGGAAGCTATGATAAATCGCCTGTTTAGTAAACAAACACCGATAATGGTGGGAATTGACGTCGGAGCACACTCTGTAAAGGCTGTGCTGCTTAGTCAGCATCATGGCATTTGCAAAGTTGAAGCTTTCGCCGTTGAGCCCATGGTTAAAGGTGCAATGTCTGATCGCGAGATCCAAGACATTGAAGCTGTCGGCAATGTGCTGGCAAAAATTCGGAAAAAGATCCCGCGTGCTGTTAAGTTTGCTGCTTCGGCGGTATCCGGATCCACCGTGATCAGCAAAGTCATTTTTATGGATGTGTCCTTAACTGATGCTGAACTTGAAAGTCAAATAGAAGTTGAAGCCGACACCCTGATCCCTTACCCGTTGAATGAAGTCAGTCTTGATTTTGAAAAACAAGACGTGAATGAAGCGGATCCTTCTAAAGTAAACGTCTTACTTAGTGCCGCCCGTACCGAGAGTATCGAAGCCCGGGTTGCGGCGCTTGAAAACGGTAGCTTTACGGCAAAAGTGGTGGATATTGAAAGCCACGCTTTAAGCCGGGCTGCGCAGTTGTGTCTGAAGCAACTGCCAGATGATGCCGATAAAAAAGTGGTTGCCATGGTTGATATCGGCGCCACTATGACGCTGCTCAGTATTGTCGAAAACGGTAAGACTCTTTATACCCGTGACCAGGCGTTTGGTGGTGACCAATACACCCGTAGTATTTTGTCGTATTACAACAAAAACTATGAAGAAGCTGAACTGGCTAAAGTCAGTGGCGATTTGCCGCCTAACTATACCTTTGAGGTGTTAGCGCCATTTCAGACGATGTTGTTGCAACAAGTTCGCCGTGGTATTCAGATGTATCTGACCAGCAGCGGCAAAGACGCTGTAGATTATCTGGTTATTTCCGGTGGTACAGCGTTAATCGAAGGCATTGACAAGTTATTGATTGATGAACTTGGTATCCATACCGTTGTAGCCGATCCGTTCAAGTCGATGGAAGTGGCCACGTCAGTTGATCGTGAACAACTTAGCCGTTATGCACCACAGCTGATGGTTGCCAGCGGGCTTGCATTGAGGAGCTTCACGCCATGGCATATATAAACCTGTTGCCGTGGCGTGACGCGGCACGAAAAGAACGGCAAAAGCAATATCTGACCATACTGACAGCAACCGCTGTGATCAGTTTTTTTCTGATCTTTATGGTCAACATGTTGTACAGCGCCAGAATAGACGGACAAATGCAACGCAACAGTTACCTTGAAAACGAAATTAAGGTATTGGATCAACGTATTGCTGAAATCCGGACACTAAACGAGCTGAAGAAAAGCCTGCAACAACGGATGTCGCTGATATCTCAGTTGCAGGGTAGCCGTAATCTGGGAACCCAGATTATGGACGAGATTGCGCGCATAGTGCCTGCTGGTGTTTATCTGAATCAATTGGAAAAGAAAGGCACCTCGCTGCTACTGATTGGCAAAAGCGAGTCTAACAACCGCCTGTCGAACATGCTGAGGGAAGCCGAAGAGTCAGAGTTGTTGTCTGGCCCCTATCTGGAGTTTATTGAAGCAGGTAAAGATTCAGTCAGTT
The DNA here is from genome assembly GCF_036984005.1 of Rheinheimera muenzenbergensis. NCBI lineage: Bacteria > Pseudomonadati > Pseudomonadota > Gammaproteobacteria > Chromatiales > Chromatiaceae > Rheinheimera > Rheinheimera muenzenbergensis. The sequence goes on along the minus strand of NZ_JALAAR010000004.1, from coordinate 174,056 downwards.
TACTGAGTAATTTTAAAATGCATCTTACTGTTAAAGGGTACGAAGCGGTTCAGGGTAATGATAGCCCTGCGACACCTGCCGGTGGGAGAGCGCAATGAATCTGAACTTCAATTTATCTGAGATCGATGTCAATGATCTGGACTTGGAGAATATGGGCTCATGGCCCGTTGCCGCCAAAGTGATCTTTGCTGTGATATTGGCCGTTGCCGTTTCAGCCTTAAGTTATTTTATGTTGGTAGACAGCAAAATTGACGAACTTGAGGTCGCACAAAAGAAAGAAATTGAGTTGCGCCAGTTATACAGAACCCGGTATGCATCTGCTGTAAACCTTGATCTGTATAAACAACAAATGGTTGAAATGGAGCAGACATTTTCATTTTTATTAAAGCAGTTGCCGACAACTCACGAAACACCAGGCTTGTTAGATGACATTACCTATGTGGGTACCACCAGTGGTCTGACGTTTATTCGCATCAATTGGGAGCCGGAAATAGAGAAAGAGTTTTATACCGAGCTGCCGATAAAAATTGAAGTGATAGGTGATTACCATCAATTTGGTAACTTTGTCAGCGAAGTGGCAAAATTGCCGCGGATAGTCAGTTTGCATGACTTTGCTATTCAAACTGAGAAAGACGAGCGTCTGCGTTTTAACGTTGTTGCCAAAACATACAGATATAAAGAGGTGCAGCCATGATGAGACGGTTGTCCCTAGTTGTCGCCGCTTTACTGTTAAGCGGATGCTTTGATGATATTAGTGATGTGCAGAATCACATTGCTGAAGTAAAATCTAATACACGTGCCAGGGTTGAACCTTTGCCTGAGATTCAAGAGTTTACGCATATCCCGTATAGTGCACAGGATGCCAGGAGCCCCTTTTCAGCACCACGGCCAGAAGCCATACAGGACAGGTTTTTACAGACTCAGGATTGTTTACATCCAGATCCCAGGCGCAGAAAAGAACCACTGGAAAAATATGCACTGGATAACTTAAAAATGCGTGGCACTTTGGGTGAAATTAGTAAGATCTGGGCGCTTATTGAAGCGTCAGACCGAACCTTACACAAAGTTACGTTAAATAATTATGTCGGCTTGTTCCATGGCAGGGTAATTAGTGTGGAACCAACACACATTGAATTGCTGGAGCTGATTCCGGATGGCGCCGGTTGCTGGAAAGAACGGACGACCATGTTGCAGATGACGGGAACGTCGTCTACTGCAAGAAATTGACAGGTATGCGAGTAAATCATGGATAAAATTATCAAAACAATGTCTGGCAAAATCCAGCGCACTTTACTGTGTTTAGCAACCTTTACACTATTTTCACTGCCGGCAGCTGCAGTACCGCTACTGTATGATGTGCGGTATAACCCTTTGCTAACCGGTGAAACCGAAATCGAGTTTGTGTTTGATGAAGAACTCTATGCTGATCCCAGCATACAGGTATTCAATGAACCGGCCCGGATAGAATTATTCTTTAACGAATCTGATTACGAAGAAAAACTCAACGAAGTGCTGATTAATAAAGCCGGCGTTAAGCGGGTAACATCAGAGTTTGTTGACGATGGCTTTAAAACCGTTATCTACCTGGATTATCTGAAAATCTACCGTACCAAGGTTCGTGGCAATGTGTTTTATATCCACATATCTGATAACCCGACATCTGATGACGTTGGCCAGGCAGCTGACGTAAAACCCACTTATATTAACCGGGTCAATGCACTTGATTTTCGCCGCGGCGATAAAGGTGAAGGCCGGGTGTTGGTATTCCTGCGGGATAACACCGCTGCTGTTGATGTTTCTGAACGTCTCGGTAAGTTGGAAGTGGAGTTTCATAACACCGATATTCTTGACGAATTGCTGTATCAATTGGATGTGGTAGATTTTGGCACTATTGTCAAAGGCATCGAAACCTTTAAAGAAGGTTCTTCAGCACGGTTGGTCATTGATACCACAGCGGAGTTTACCTATACCTATCAGCAAATTGATAATATCTTCACTCTGAACATTGAGCGTGACACCACAAATCGCAGCATTCTTGGTGGCGGCAAAGAGTACAAAGGTCGGGCTATATCGCTAAACTTCCAGGATATCCCGGTTAGAACGGTACTGCAGATTATCGCAGACTATAATGGTTTTAACCTGGTAACCAGCGATTCAGTCAGAGGTAACATTACACTGCGGCTTGATGGCACCCCTTGGGATCAGGCGCTGGACATAGTGCTGCGAGTTAAAGGTCTTGATAAGCGGATGGAAGGCAACATTTTAATGGTTGCACCAACTGATGAATTGGCTGCACGCGAAGCGCGCGAATTAGAAGCTAAGCAAACGGTTGCCGATTTAGAGCCATTGTATTCTGATTTCCTGACGATTAACTATGCGAAAGCGGCAGATATAGCACGCTTACTGGGTAACTTTGATGCCCGTATGCTGTCCATCCGTGGTTCAGTTAACGTCGATGAACGTACCAACACTATTCTGATTAAAGATACCGCGGTCAACATTGAGAACGTGCGTAAACTGATTGAACGACTTGATGTGCCAGTGCGCCAGGTACTGATTGAGTCGCGTATGGTTACGGTGCGTGACAGCGTCGCCGATGAGCTGGGTATTCGTTGGGGTTTCACTGATCAGCAAAGTAGCGGCAGCTCTAATCAGGGTACCTCTGGTTCTGCCGGTGGCGCCAACAGCATAGCTAATGGTTCTATTCCGTCGCTGGATGATCGTTGGAACGTGAATTTCCCAGCCAGTAATGCTGCTGGTAGCATTGCCTTTCACATTGCCCGCCTGGCGGATGGGACCTTACTGGATTTAGAGCTATCTGCTTTAGAGCAAGAGAATAAAGGTGAAATTATTGCCAGCCCACGTATTACTACGGCCAACCAAAAAGAAGCCCGTATTGAACAGGGTGTCGAGATCCCATATGTTCAGGCAGCTTCCAGTGGTGCGACAACAGTAGAATTCAAAAAAGCGGTGCTTAGCCTGACGGTTACGCCGCAAATTACACCGGATAATAAGATCATTATGGATTTAGTGATCACGCAAAATACCCGGGGTGAAACAGTGCAAACGCCAACTGGCCCGGCAACGGCGATAGATACGCAACAAATTCAGACCCAGGTTCTGGTAGATAATGGTGAGACAATAGTGTTGGGTGGTATCTATCAGCAGCAAATATTGTCAACGGTAAACAAAATACCGTTCTTTGGCGACATTCCTTATGTTGGCGCTTTGTTTAGGTCGACCCGCGAAGTTAACGAAAAAAATGAACTGCTTATTTTCGTTACGCCAAAAATAATCACTGACGGCTTATAACTGATATTGGCTCTGCTGTAGCGTAACAGCAGAGCCAACTCAGAATTCACTTGCCAGCAGCTGACGATTCCTGACATAATTCAGCGCTTCAAATTTTCGTGGGAGCCTTGTGGTCCTGAATGTAATTTTCATCGAGTTAGCTGATTAATAATACGACTTATGGCAGAAAAACGTAATATCTTCCTCGTCGGCCCAATGGGTGCTGGCAAAAGCACAATTGGCCGTCATTTAGCAGACATGCTTCATCTGGAGTTCTACGATTCAGATCAGGAAATCGAGCGACGCACTGGTGCGGATATCGCCTGGGTATTCGATCTGGAGGGCGAAGAAGGTTTTCGTGTTCGTGAAGAGAATGTTATTCAGGACTTAACCGAGCTGCAAGGTATAGTGCTTGCCACTGGTGGTGGTTCTGTAATAAGCAAAGAGACACGCAATCGCTTATCGGCCCGCGGTATAGTGGTGTATCTGGAAACGCCAATTGAAAAACAAGTAGCCCGTACTCAACGAGATAAGCGCCGGCCGCTGCTACAAACTGAAGAGGCACCGAAAGAGGTTCTGGAGCGTTTGGCCGCTGAGCGTAACCCTTTGTATGCTGAAATCGCAGACTTTACCGTACGCACCGATGAACAAAGTGCCAGAGCGGTAGCCAGCCAAATTATTGAACAATTAGGTTTCTGATTTAAATTCTGACAAGGAGCTGCTATGCATAAAGTTGACGTCCAACTTGGCGACCGCAGCTACCTTATCTGTATCGATGACAAATTTAGTCCACTGCAGCCATCGCTGGCTGCGGCGCGACAAGTTGTTATAGTGTCCAATCCTACCGTAGCGCCTTTGTATTTACAGCAAGTTAGTCAACTTTTTGCGCAGGCTGAGGTTAAGCACTTTTTACTGCCGGACGGCGAAGCTTATAAAACCCTGCAGTCATTCGAGCAGGTATTGAGCTTTTTGCTGCAGCAAAAAATGTCCCGTGATCTGGTGTTGGTGGCATTGGGCGGTGGCGTTATTGGAGATCTCACCGGCTTCGTTGCTGCCTGTTATCAGCGCGGCGTCAGTTTTGTTCAACTGCCGACAACGTTATTATCGCAGGTCGATTCCTCTGTTGGCGGCAAAACTGCAGTCAACCACCCGTTAGGCAAAAATATGATTGGCGCTTTTAAGCAGCCAACCCAGGTTTTGATTAATACCAGTGTATTAAAGTCGTTACCGCCGCGCGAGTTTGCTGCCGGCATGGCCGAAGTTATTAAGTATGCACTTATTGCCGACCAGGCGTTCTTTCACTGGTTAATGCAGCATACCGACGCCATTCGTGCCCAGCGGCCTGACACCCTGGCGACGATGATTCAGTATTGCTGCCAGATGAAAGCAGATATCGTCAGTCGTGACGAAACAGAGCAGGGCGAGCGCGCCTTGCTTAATCTTGGGCATACTTTTGGCCACGCTATCGAGGCCTGGTTAGGTTACGGGGTTTGGCTGCACGGCGAAGCCGTTGCCGCAGGTATGGTTATGGCCGCTCAGCTTGCTGTGGCGCGCGGGAATTTGCAGCCGCAGGATTTGCAGCAGATAAAAACGTTACTAAGCGCCTTTGACTTGCCAACTGCAGCACCAGACACTATGACTATTGCTGACTTTATGCCGTTTATGAAAACAGACAAAAAAGTTAAGCACGGCAAGATGCGGTTCATCCTGCCAGTGGCTTTTTGCCAGACAGCAATTGCTGATGACGTAACAGAAGCAGAACTTTATGAGGTATTTGCCGATGGACACCGCTGAACTGCAAACAAAATTAACTCAACTGACGCAGTTACTACCGTCGCAACGCGAGTGCCTGGACAGGTTGTTGTTTCAGCTGGCATTTAATCAACACAAAAGCATTCGTATTGTCGGCTCGCCTGGTAGCGGCAAATCTGTTATGGCATTGGCAATGGCCGAACTGTTTTCGGACAAGTTTAATGTTGCCTTGTTAGACAATAAAATCCAGCCAGCCGATGTTGGCACACAGTTGATGAAACAGTGGTTTAATCGCGCCGTGCAAACAGAAGTGTCTTTGGCCGAGCAGCTCGAATCAGCCGTGTCGGTGTTGCCTTTGCTGGTAATAATTGACGATGTTGAACGCCTGTCAGACAATCAATTGCAACAACTGCAAGCAGTAGATTGTTTGCTTTTATGTTTTGCCAGCGAAGAAGGTGAAAATGATGATATTACCTTATTGCTGAGTAAAGTAACCGCCGAAGATGCCAGCCAATTATTGCAGCAGCAAAAGTTAAATACGCTGGAAATCGCCCAACGACTGGCACAGGCGGATGGCAATATGCATCTGTTATTACAAGCCGCTGAAAACAGCGTAGCAACTGAACCTGAAGCACAAGCTTTAGCCCGCAAAGGCTATGCACCCTGGCTTTATGCGGTTGCCGCATTGTTATTAGTAAGCCTGTTGTGGTGGTTAAACGCCGGTGATGAAACAAAACCGGTGCAGGCCGCTAAAAGCAAAACGCAAGCTGTGTCAGTAAAGACTGCTGAAACGCCGCAGCCAAAGGCAGACCTGTCGGCTGAGCCAGAGTTGCAGGCAACTGCAGCGGAGCCCGCAAACGTAATAACGGATGCCAATCTAAGCGAAACTACCGTTGCTGAAACCGAGGCTGAACCGCAAAGCGAACTCGAGCCGCTCGAGGCGGACACTTCGGAACTCAGCAGCGCAACTGGCACTGAAGCTGATACAGATGTAACCGCCGGGCAGGAGCTATCTGAAGCTGAGGTTGATGTTGTAGCAGATGCAGTTAAGCCAGCGCCTGGCGAAGCTGCTACTGAGAATTTATATAGTGAGTCTGAGCTGCTGGCGATGGATAAACAGTCTTATGCGCTGCAATTGGCTGTTCTGTCCAGTGCTGCTGCTTATCAGAGATTTCAGCAGGCTTATCCGGAGTTGCCGGTTTTAGCCTATTCACGTAGCTGGCAGGGGCAAGCGCAAATTGTGCTGTTGCTGGCCTCATTCAGCGATAAAGCCACGGCTAAAGCACAGCTGGCTACCTTGCCGGCAGCGATAACGGCCACCGGGCCTTTTATTAAACCCATGCAGGCGGTGCAAACCGAAATTAAGGTGCGCCAGTCAGTAAATTCGGCATCAGCCCCGGACTAACCTGCCAATGACCAACAGCAAAAGATGTCGTGCCTTTTTAAAATGGGCCGGCGGTAAGTACAACCTGGTTGAGGCAATTGGCCAGCATTTGCCAGCAGCAGACTTATTGATAGAGCCTTTTGTTGGTGCCGGCTCAGTGTTTTTGAACACCGATTATCCACGATATCAGCTGAATGACATCAATGCCGATTTAATCAATCTGTATCAACTGCTGCAAACGGCGCATCAGGGTTTTATAACCGACGCCAGAGACTTTTTTACGCCCAGAACCAATCAACGTGATTGTTATATCAGCTTACGCCAACAGTTTAATTTAAGCGTTGATCCGTATGAAAGGGCATTATTGTTTCTCTACCTTAACCGGCACGGCTACAATGGCTTATGCCGATATAATCTGTCCGGTAAATTTAATGTCCCCTTTGGTAGCTATAAGAAACCCTATTTTCCGGAAGCTGAATTACACTTTTTCGCCGAAAAGGCGCAGCGTGCCACCTTTAGTTGTTACAGCTACCAGCATCTGATGCAGACGGCAGCTTCAGATAGCGTTATCTACTGCGATCCGCCATATGTGCCGCTGAGTAAAACAGCCAGTTTTACCAGCTATGCCAGGCAGGGATTTGATTTAGATGATCAAGCGCAGTTGGCAAACCTTGCCGAGCAGGCACAACAACGCGGTATTACAGTGGTGATCAGCAATCACGACACGACCTGGACACGCAAGATCTACCAACAAGCTAAGTTATACAGTTTGCAGGTTGGCCGTTCTATCAGTCAAAAAGGCGCAAGCCGGGGCAAGGTTGCTGAGTTGTTTGCGGTGTATCAGCCTAAGCCAATACCCAAAACACAATCAGTAACAGTGTTAAGACAAAAAACAGGGTAAAAATAATACCGGCAATAATAAAGGGCACAGGGCTGCTTGCGGAGAAGTCTTGCTGGCGTTGCTTTTCTGATTGTACGCCCACCATAGCACCGATAACGGCTTTAACGATCTGCAACAAAGAAGGGCGTTGTGTCATGCTACGGGTTATTTTGCCGGACTGAGTCGATTCAACAACTCAAGCAAATCGACAAAATGAAACTGGGTAGACCGGCTTTCGCCGCGGATCCAACTAAACCAGCTTTGCTGTTCACCCTGAACACACTGCGCAACTAGCTGACTTTCTGAGTGCTGGCAGGCAATATCTGATTGAGTGATATAAGCTGACACCAGCACAGTGCTGCTAAGCACGGCTGCACAAAGAAAGAATATTTTATAACCGCTGGTAAGTTTCATGTTAATTCCATTTGTCTGATCCAGACTAGGTGGATAATAAAACATCCGGCGACAGGATACAAGCTGCTTATTTATTGCGCAGCTATTGGAGTAAATATAAAAAGGCTGCAGTACTTATACTGCAGCCGGTTGACATCAGAAACTTTTAGAAACGGATAAAATTACCCGGCTGTCTGCCAGATAAGAGCCGTCAATGTCAGTATCGACATAGGCCAGGCTGACACCTGCACCCATAACTTCTGTGCTCAGGCCAACACTCCAGTCCATATAGCTGGCGCTGCTATCGTCATATTCATTCTGGCCAAGTTGCATATCAAGGCTAATTGAATCCGTTAATGCATAAGAATAGCTGGCGTACAGGTAAATAAAGTTTCCGCTATTGGCATAGTAGTCGTCGCTGTAAGCCAGACCAAAGGTCAGATCTTTATATGATAAAGAGCCGTAGATTTCCCAGAAGTTAGAGCCATCAATCTCAGCATTCGGATAGCCGTAACGCATAATACCGACGTCGGTTGACCAATCGTCATTAATAGCGCCACTCCAGCCCAGCATAACATCCAGCTCCAGTGTGCCTTCTGCCAGAAAATCTACGTTAGAACCCCATACCGACACATAGAAGCCGGACTCGGCGCTAAGCGTCAGACCTCCCTGTAAGGCAGGTGCCTCTTCAGTTTGTGAGATACCGCGAAAAGCATAATCAGATGTAAAGGTAATGTCTCCGCTTAGTTCGGCTGCCGCTGCTTTGCCGCTGGCTAGCGCTAAACCGAGTAACACTACCGTTGTTGCTAATGTGGTTCTACCTAAATTTTGCATGTTTTCTGCCCTTTTTTGTGTTCCCTGACGTTAGCTTTCCAAGATATGTGCCATAACAATTTCACGATTAATATCAGTAATATAACTGGCTGATACTTTTGATATTGCAACCGTCTGTACGTTATTGGTGCGTAACTGCCTGTTTTTTGTGCGTGTATTGCGCCGTGCCACAGTGCAATTGCTGATAATATTCAGTAAAGTCACGCTTTGATAAAAAAGGACCAGTTGATGCAACCTTATTTAATCGCACCCTCGATCCTGTCCGCCGATTTCGCCCGTCTCGGTGAAGATGTCGCGGCTGTGTTAAAAGCCGGCGCCGATGTCGTACATTTTGACGTCATGGACAACCACTATGTGCCTAATCTGACGATGGGCCCCATGGTGTGTAAGGCATTACGAAACTACGGTATTACCGCGCCAATAGATGTGCATTTGATGGTTGAACCGGTTGATGCCCTGGTGCCGCAATTTGCTGACGCCGGTGCCAGTATTATTACTTTTCATCCGGAAGCGTCCCGGCACATAGACCGCACTTTGCAGTTAATAAAAAGCCATGGCTGTCAGGCCGGTTTGGTGTTTAACCCGGCAACGCCTCTGAGTTATCTCGATTACGTGCTGGATAAAGTGGACGTTATTTTGCTGATGTCAGTAAACCCCGGCTTTGGCGGCCAGGCATTTATCCCGGCTACGCTGGAGAAGCTGGCCGCAGCACGTAAGCTAATCGACGCCAGTGGCTTGCCGATCCGGTTGGAAATTGATGGTGGCGTAACACCGGATAACATTGCCGACATCGCTACGGCCGGGGCTGATATGTTTGTTGCCGGCTCAGCCATTTTTAATACTGCCGATTACGCCGCAGTGATTAACAAGATGCGGCAGCAATTAGCAAAAGTGCCGCGTTAAGTGGCTTTTTTACTGTTGCAATGCGCTGATATGGTTATAATGCTGCTCTTCAAACCGGTCTGCACGGCCTGTCATTAACAATACTGTCTTTAAAGTGGATACAACTATGAGCAATAAGCCAATTGTGCTAAGTGGTGCACAGCCGTCCGGACAACTTACCATAGGTAATTATCTCGGGGCACTACGCCAATGGGACAAAATGCAGGATGACTATGATTGCTTATATTGTATTGTTGACCTGCATGCTATTACCGTGCGGCAAGATCCGACAGCACTGCGTAATGCCTCGTTAGACAGCCTGGCCTTGTATCTGGCTTGTGGCATAGATCCAAAGCGCTCGGCGGTATTTATGCAATCACATGTGCCGGAGCACAGCCAGTTGGCCTGGGTACTGAACTGCTATACCCAGTTTGGTGAGCTTAGCCGTATGACGCAATTTAAAGATAAATCTGAGCGCCATACTCACAATGTGAATGCCGGTTTATTTACCTACCCGGTGCTGATGGCGGCGGATATTTTGCTGTATCAGGCTAATCAGATCCCGGTCGGACATGACCAAAAACAACATCTGGAATTAGCCCGTGATGTCGCGATGCGATTTAACGCGTTACACGGTGACATTTTTAGCGTGCCAGAACCTTTTATTCCACCGGTAGCGGCGCGGGTGATGAGTTTGCAGGACCCAACGAAGAAGATGTCTAAGTCGGATGAAAATCCGTGGAACTTCGTCGGTTTACTCGAAGACCCAAAAATGATCAGCAAGAAGTTTAAAAAAGCGATGACCGACTCAGAAGATCCGCCACGAGTGCGTTTTGACCTGGATACCAAGCCAGGCGTCGCTAACCTGTTAAGTATTCTCAGTGGCGTTACCGGTAAAACCATTGCTGCGCTGGAAGCCGAATATGAAGGCAAAATGTACGGACACTTAAAAGGCGATGTTGCTGATGCGGTTATTGCTTTATTAGAGCCGGTACAGAAAACCTTTACTGAGCTGCGTGCCGACCAGGCTACCTTGACGGCGGTAATGTGCGCCGGGGCTGAAAATGCCCGGAGCCGGGCCGCAGTAACCCTGGCAAAGGTGAATGATGCGGTGGGCTTCGTGCTGCCATAACCGCGTTAACACTCCTGCCAGGCAAAACATGTTATTACTGATCGACAATTACGATTCTTTTACCTACAACCTGATGCAGTATTTTGCTGCATTGGGTCAGCAGGTTGTCGTGCGGCGCAACGATGATATTAGTCTGGCGCAAATTTCTGCTCTGGCACCAGACTATCTGGTGATCTCGCCGGGGCCAAAATCGCCGTCTGACGCAGGTATCTCGTTAAAGGCAATTGAACAATTTGCCGGCACGTTGCCGATCCTCGGCGTGTGTTTAGGTCACCAGGCTATTGCTCAGGTCTATGGCGCCAAGGTAGTTCGGGCCCGCAAAGTTATGCACGGCAAAAACTCGCTGGTGCAGCACAACGGCCAGTCGGTATTTAGTGGCTTGGTTAATCCGTTAGATGTGACCCGTTATCATTCGCTGGTGGTACAACGCGATTCTTTGCCAACCGAACTGAAACAGACGGCCTGGACAATGGATGCTGACGGCCAACCAGACGAAATTATGGGTCTGATGCATGCCAGCGCAGGGCTGCACAGTGTGCAATTTCATCCAGAGGCAATTTTAAGCCAGCAAGGCAGGCAACTGCTGCAGAATTTTCTGCAACTCGGGCTAAAATAGTGCACTTGACTGCTTCAGGCTCTGGCCGCAGTATGTTAATGCCAGTCATTAGTTAACAACGGAATACCCTTACAGTGAGTAATGAGTTAAATCAGCCATCTGATTCTTTAGTACAGCGCTTTGTGGATCAGCTGGTTGGTGTGGATCCGGCGCATAAGCGGCTTGGTTATCAAATTCGTACCGGGCAATTGGCGGCTGAGCGTACCTTGTTGGATGTTGAAGCTAAAGCCCAGCGCTTACGTGCCGCCGGTGCGGAGGCAAAAGCGCAGTTTGCCGAATTTGCTCAGGCCCATCTGCACGATCAGGTAGCCGACGAGCTGGTGCGTAAACTGCACAATATTGATCTGGTTAGCTCGACATTATTTGACCCGGGTGATGCTTATTATGCTTTGCTGGATACCTTAGCTGGCAAGGTAGTAACAGTGAATAAACTGGATCCGCTGATCAGCAGTGTCAGCTGGTTAACAGAAGATTTGCTGCGGCTGGTTAATCAACCGCAATACCGAAATCGTACTTCATCCGGCGCCATGGTGAAAGATATCAAAACCGCGCTCCGTTATTTAGGTGTAGAAAGCCTGCAACTGATTGTACCGGTATATGCGATGCGTCGAATGATGCCGCATTCAACAGAGCCTTTTCTGGCATTGAAAAATAAACTTTGGGATTATTCTTTAGCGGTAGCTATTGCGGCCAGACGGTTGGCGCAAGACAGCGCTGAACATCCGTATAATGCGTTTTGTGTAGGTTTGTTTCACACGCTTGGGCATGCGGTAGTAACACGTAATTATTTACGTACTTACCAGCAGGTCAAGCAGGCGCAGTTATTACTTGCCCGTGAGAGCCGGGATGTACAGTTAACCGACGCGCTGGACAACCTGCAGCCGGATGCCAGCTTTTTGTGTGAGAGTTTGCAGGAGTTTGCTGGCGTACTCAGTGCAGATGTGACGTCGCGCTGGCAGCTGCAAACCTTGCCTCTGTGTCAGACCTTAGATCAGCTGGCTGAAGGTTTGGGCTTTGCCGGTAGCAGTCCACTGGCGCGCCTGGTGCAGCAGGCTCAGGTTTATGTGCAGTGGCAAGAACTGAAAAGCACACAATTTATCAGCGCTAACGAGACAAAAAGCTGGTTTAGTAGTGTGCAGCTGAGTGAAGAAGCAGTACAAATACTGTCTCAAACCAATCTGAAGCGGCTTGGCGTCGATATTTAGCAAAAAATTTACGCCATATCCATGCAAGCAGCTTTGCGCCAGCAGCGACATTGTATTAATTGCCGCCCCAGTGCTGGCTTACGCTGCTGCTTGCTGGCGCGCCATTGGTGCTTTGCCACTGTTGCGTAGTTATTCAGTTCAGCTGAGAATCTATCTGCAGGCCTTGTCAAATCAGGCTTTTAAGGCTTTTTAACCGCAAGACAACACCGTTTATATCTGCAATAATGCCGCTGTGATTATCTCTGATAAACCTGATTGTTGATGCAAAACAGGTTAAACCAATAACAAGAAGGAGCGAAGTATGACCGGCCAGTTGCAGGTAAATCGTGCGTTGTTTGACGAAGTAATGGTACCTAATTATGCCCCAGCCGGGATTATTCCGGTGCAAGGCAAGGGCTCTCGTGTATGGGATCAGCAAGGTCGGGAATACATCGATTTTGCCGGTGGTATTGCCGTAAGCAGCCTGGGCCACTGTCATCCTGCACTGGTTAACGCTTTAAAACAGCAGGCAGACAAACTTTGGCATCTAAGCAATGTAATGACCAACGAACCGGCGTTGCGTCTGGCAAAAAAGCTGGTTGATGCAACTTTTGCCGATAAAGTCTATTTTGCCAATTCCGGAGCCGAGGCAAATGAAGCGGCTTTTAAATTGGCGCGGCGGTATGCGCTGGACAAGTTTGGCGCCGACAAAGATCAAATTATTTCTTTTAGCAAAAGTTTTCATGGCCGTACCTTCTTCACTGTAACGGTTGGCGGTCAGGCAGCCTATTCAGATGGCTTCGGGCCTAAACCGGGTGCAGTTCTGCATGCGGAATTTAATAATCTGGATAGTGTCAAAGCGTTAATCTCAGATAAAACCTGTGCAGTGGTATTAGAGCCGATTCAGGGCGAGGGCGGTATTATTCCGGCCACGGCCGACTTTATCCGTGGTGTGCGTGAGCTTTGCAACAAACACAATGCGCTGTTGGTGCTGGATGAAGTGCAAACCGGCGTAGGCCGTACCGGCAAACTGTACGCCTATATGCACTACGGTGTGACACCGGATATTCTGACAACGGCTAAATCGCTTGGCGGTGGCTTCCCGGTAGGGGCCATGTTAACCACTAACGAGATTGCCAGTCATTTAAAAGTCGGTACCCATGGCAGTACCTATGGCGGTAATCCACTGGCCTGCGCGGTGGCAGAAGCGGTACTGGACACTGTTAACACTGCAGATGTGATGCAGCAGGTACTGGAAAATGAACAACTGTTCCGTGACGAGCTGCAACGCATTAATGCGAAGTACCAGGTGTTTAGTGAAGTACGCGGTCAGGGCATGCTGCTGGGCGCTGTACTGAACGATAAGTTTAAAGGCCGCTCACGCGACTTCTTCCTGGCAGCAGCAGAGCATGGCTTAATGGCCTTGGTTGCTGGCGCTGATGTGGTGCGTTTTGCGCCTTCGCTGGTTATTACTGGCGACGATATTCGTCAGGGCATGCAACGCTTTGAACAAGCGGTACAACAGGTCGTAAACGCCTGAGCATTGAATTAAGCAGCATTAAGACTGCAAAAATGAAGCAAGGGGCCGTTAAGGCCCCAAAAAACTATAAAGCAAAAGTGGAGTAAGCGACGATGATGGTGATTCGCCCCATCCGAGCGGATGATTACCCGGCACTGTATGCCATAGCGGTAGAGTCTGGCCATGGCTTTACGTCTTTGCCGGTAAATGATGAGCTGCTGATGCGAAAAATCAGCCGTTCTGAGCAGTCATTTGCTAAAGCCGTTACCATGCCCGGTGATGAAGGTTACCTGTTTGTACTGGAAGACAGTGAAACCGGTGAGGTTTGTGGTACCAGTGCACTGGAAGCCGCAGTTGGCCTGGATGATGCCTTTTATCACTACCATTTAGGTAAGGTAGTACACAGCTCACGTTCACTGGGCGTCTATAAAACAGTGGATATTCTGACGTTATGTAACGATTACACCGGCGTAAGCGAGCTTTGTACTTTGTTTTTACGCGAAAGCCGGCGTGAGAAAAACAACGGCCGTTTGTTGTCTAAAATGCGCTTTTTATTTATGGCTGAGTTTGGGCAACGTTTTGCCGAGCGGGTCATTGCCGAAATGCGAGGCATTTCTAATGACGATGGCAGCTCGCCATTTTGGCAATGGTTGCAGGAGCATTTTTTCTCGCTGGATTTTCCTACTGCAGATTACCTTACCGGCATAGGTCAGAAAGTGTTTATTGCTGAATTGATGCCAAAGTACCCGATCTATGTCAGTCTGCTGAGTAAACAGGCACAGGCGGTTATTGGAAAAGTGCATGACAAAACCAAACCGGCGCTGGCTTTATTGCAATCTGAGGGGTTTTCAAACCGCGGCTATGTCGACATCTTTGATGCCGGCCCAACGGTCGAAGCCCGGGTTGAGCATATTCGTAGCGTGCGCAATAGCCGGCGTTTGCGGGTGAATATTGGTGCACAACGTAGCGGTCAGCCGTATCTGGTTTGCAATACCCGGCTGGCAGAGTTTCGTGCCACCTGGCTGACGCTTGATATTAACGAACACGAAGAAGAGGTAACACTGACAGCAGCTGCAGCGGCCATATTGTTGGTCGATGCCGGAGATTGGGTCAGGGTTAGCCGGATATAACAGGGGAGACGAATGAAACACGCAGAACAATTTATTAATGGTGCCTGGGTACAAGGTGAAGGCAAGGCGTTCACTTCACTGGACCCGGCAAAAAACCAACAACTGTGGCAAGGCCAGGCCGCCACGGCAGAGCAGGTGGCAGCTGCCGTTTCTGCTGCCCGTACTGCCCAGTACCATTGGGCTGGACTGAGCTTTGAGGAGCGGGTTGCCGTAGTGAAACGCTTCGCTGAGCAGCTGACTGAACACAAAGAAGCCATGGCGCAGTCAATTGCCGAAGAAACCGGTAAAGCATTGTGGGAAGCCCGCACTGAAGTGGCAGCAATGATCGGTAAAATTGATATTTCTGTGCGGGCTTATCAGGAGCGCACCGGCAGCAAAGAAAACCCGATGCCACAAGGCCGGGCGTTTATCCGCCATAAGCCGCACGGCGTGGTAGCGGTGTTTGGCCCTTATAACTTTCCTGGTCACTTACCGAATGGCCATATAGTGCCAGCCCTACTGGCCGGTAATGCGGTAATATTTAAGCCATCGGAACTCACGCCTAAAGTCGCTGAAGATACAGTTAAACTGTGGCAACAGGCCGGCATACCTGCGGGCGTACTCAGCCTGTTGCAGGGCGAAGTGGATACCGGCAAAGCCATAGCTGCGCATGACGGCATAGACGGTATTTTCTTTACCGGCAGCTCGCGCACCGGCCACTATTTGCACCAGCAGTTTGCTGGTCGTCCAGACAAAATCCTGGCGTTGGAGATGGGCGGTAACAACCCGTTAATTGTGCAGGACGTCAGTAATATTGATGCCACTGTCCACGATATCGTGCAATCGGCCTTTATTTCAGCCGGTCAGCGCTGTACCTGCGCCCGTAAGCTGTTCTTGCCGGTGGGTGCTTTAGGTGATGCGATTTTGCAGCGTTTACTGGATGTGGCGGCACAAATCAAAGTAGGCGTGTATGACGCGGCTGAGCAGCCGTTTATGGGCTCGATGATTTCCGTTGCCGCAGCCAAAGCTATGCTGGCAGTAGAGCGCCAGTTGGTTGAACTGGGTGGCAAAGTGTTACTGCCAATGCGCCATTTGGATGAAAACACCGCTTTGGTTACCCCGGGTATTATCGAATGTTCTGCAGTAACAGACTTCCCGGATGACGAACACTTTGGCCCGCTGTTAAAGGTGTTCCGCTTTAGCGACTTTGATCAGGCGATTGATGCGGCTAACAGCACAGACTTTGGCCTGTCGGCAGGTTTGTTAAGTGATAGCGCTGAGCTATACCAACATTTCTTCCGCCGTATCCGTGCTGGCATTGTTAACTGGAACCGGCCTATTACCGGCGCCAGCTCGGCCGCTCCTTTCGGGGGTATTGGCGCCAGCGGTAATCACAGAGCCAGCGCTTACTATGCCGCAGATTACTGCGCTTATCCGGTGGCATCGGTTGAACTGGAGCAGGTCGTGATGCCAGAGCAACTGTCACCAGGTTTGCAATTCTGAGGTTAAAAAAATAAATCTTGTCGGGGCTTAGGCCCCGATTTGTTTTATGCAGCAGTTTTTGCTTAAATAACTAATACTTATTTGTGCTGCATCAGCAATCAGGCGTAATTAAACCTATGGTTACCGATAAACCAGGATATGAGCATTTAATCCAGTTTCTGACCGAACATCTGGCGTTATTCGAACAGCGCAGCGGTAATGAAAGCGGCAAAACCATTGGTGAGTTGCTGGAAGAGTCAATTGCCGAGCAAATTATTACCCTTTGCACCCAGCACACCGAGTTGGAAATGAACCATCGCAGTATGATTATTCGCGAAGTTGACGGCATTATGTACGATTTTCAGGAAGTACTTGCCAGCGTGCTGGAAAAAAATGCCACAGCGCAACAGGCCGAACTAATCAATGAAATCTCTCTGCTTATCAAGAACCTGTTTGATACAGCTATCGCTGATCTAATGGATTAGCCCCCGATTTGCTGCAATTTTGCTAGATACCGCGAGCACTTTTACGTAGAATACCCGCCTTATTTTAAAAGGGGCAGGGTAATGCAGGCAAAAGTCAGCTGGCACAACGACAATACCTTTATTGGTACCTCCGGCAGTGGCCACAGCGTCGTGTTTGATGGTAACAAAGACAACAGCAGTGCACCCAGCCCGATGGAAATGGTGCTGATGGCAGCTGGCGCCTGCTCTTCGGTGGATGTGGTGAGTATTTTAAAGAAAGCCCGTCAGCAAGTACTTGATTGTGAAGTGCAATTAAGCGGCGAGCGCGCAGACAGCGTACCTAAAGTATTTACCAGCATACACCTGCATTTTGTTGTTACCGGTATCGATTTAAGTGACAAGCAGGTAGAACGGGCAGTTAAGCTGTCAGCAGATAAATATTGTTCAGTGTCTATCATGTTGTCCGGCAGTGTTAAGGTGTCTCACTCTTTTAGTGTGAAGGCGGCACAGCTTAGTACAACAGCATAGCAACTGTTATTTAGTTAGTGACAACCGGTGAGCGGTTATTAGCGGAGACAATGTAATTGGTTAAACCATTTGAAAAATTGAAACTACATGGCTTTAATAATCTGACGAAAAGTCTGAGTTTCAGTCTTTATGACATTTGTTATGCCAAAACTGAGCAGCACCGGCAAGAGTATATCGAATATATCGACGAGCAGTACAATGCTGATCGCCTAACCGATATACTGACTGAAGTGACCGACATTATCGGTGCCAATATCCTTAACGTTGCGCGGCAAGATTATGATCCACAGGGGGCCAGCGTAACTATCCTTGTTAGCGAAGAGCCAGTGCTGGTAGATCCGGACAACTCAGAAAACCCGGGACCACGGCCTGATGCGGTTGTAGCTCATTTGGATAAAAGCCATATTTGTGTGCATACCTATCCGGAAGTGCACCCACACGATGGTATCTGTACTTTCCGTGCCGATATTGAGGTGTCTACCTGCGGTATTATATCGCCACTGAAAGCGCTGAACTTCTTAATTCACAGTTTCGAATCTGACATTGTTACGGTCGATTACCGCGTTCGGGGTTTTACCCGTGACATCAGCGGCACCAAACATTATATCGATCATCCGATTACCTCTATTCAGAACTTTATGGACGAAGATACGAAACGTGCTTTCCAGATGATTGACGTTAACGTGTATCAGGAAAACCTGTTTCATACCAAGATGATGTTAAAAGAGGCAGATTTAAACAACTACCTGTTTGGTATGGGAACCGACTCAATGACTGCAGAAGAGCAAAAGGTCATAAGCAAGAAAGTGTTCCGTGAAATGCGCGAGATTTTCTATGGCCGCAACCTGCCGGATATGAAGTAGTTGAAAAATAACGCGGTACTGTTAGGGCACCGGTTTTCTATAGCGCCAATGCTCGATTGGACAGATAAGCATTGCCGCTATTTTCACCGTTTGCTTAGCCAGCATGCGGTGTTGTATACCGAAATGGTCACCACCGGCGCCATTATTCATGGCAGTGGTGACTATTTAGCTTTCAATGAAGAAGAGCACCCACTGGTATTGCAATTGGGCGGCTCTAACCCGGTTGATATGGCACACTGCGCCAAACTGGCACAGCAGCGTGGCTATGATGCGGTGAATATTAATGTCGGCTGCCCGTCAGACCGGGTGCAAAACGGCATGTTCGGCGCTTGCCTGATGGCCCAACCACAGCTGGTGGCCGACTGCATTAAAGCCATGCAGGATGCGGTAGATATTCCGGTGACAGTAAAAACCCGTATCGGTATTGACGATTCTGATGACTATCAGTTTTTGCAGGACTTTGTCGCCGCTGTAGCCGATGCCGGCTGTCAACAGCTGATCATTCATGCCCGTAAAGCCTGGCTAAAAGGCTTAAGCCCGAAAGAAAATCGTGAAGTGCCACCGCTGAATTATCAGCGAGTCTATCAGTTAAAGCAGGATTTTCCGCAGCTTGATATCAGCATTAATGGTGGCATAAAAACGCTGCAACAGGCGCGCGAACAGTTGCAATACCTTGATGGCGTGATGGTAGGGCGTGAAGCTTACAGTAACCCTTTGCTACTTAGCGAAGTTGATGCGTTGATTTATGGCAGTACTGCACTGCCACTGACGCCACAACAAGTTGTGCAGCAGATGTTACCTTACATCGAACGGCAAATGCAGCAAGGCGCCAGGTTTTGGCATATTGCCCGGCATATGCTGGGCTTGTTCCAGGGCGTGCCCGGTGCACGGCAATGGCGGCGTTTACTTAGTGAAAAAGGCCATTTGGCTGATGCAACACCAGAGTTAATGTTACAGGCACTGGCATTAATTAAGCCGCTTGATAATTTGACTAATTAGTTAGTTAAACTCACTACATTTTAGTTTTATAAAAAAGGCGCTTGCAGTTAACTGTAAGTGCCTTTTTTATTTGTTATTTAGTTTCAATGTCTTACATTTGTTTTTATGGTTGGCACAGAGCTTGAAATACCTTGGTGGTAGTTAACACTAATTTATTTCAAGGAGCTGATAATGAAAACGCTAACTTTACTGTCTGCCACCACTTTACTGGCCAGTGCGGTATTTTGTTCTGCTGGCCATGCCGGCGAGCTGAGCGCAGAGTTGCAAGCAGCAACAGCGCAGCACGTCGCAGCAGAAAAAGCCAAGGTGGCACAACAGGCCCATTTAAGCATGCTGCATACTGTTATTGACATTAAGGCCCGCCTGCAAGCTGAACAGGATGCATCACAGCTATTAGCGTCGCAAACCCAAGTAGTTCAGGTGGCTGAATAACATGATGTTTTCAACAGGCTGGTTGTTTGTTATGTATTTAAGCCCGGTGCTTAGCCTGATCCCGGTGATGCTGTTGTGGCAATGGCTTGCTGCAATCGCCGGCATACGTGATCAACTGTAACAGGAGGTATTATGCACTGGGCCAGTACAGAAATTTTAACCTTTGCCGTGTTCAGTTGCCTGCTGCTACTGGTAAAACGCAGCAGTAAAATTAACGTTATGCAGGAGTGTGAAGATGGCGAGCTATGATACCGATCGCTGGTACTGTGCCAGGGCGTTTCGCAAAGTTAGCGGAGTCTGTGCCGGTGTTGCCGGTTACTATCAGCAGCCACGCTGGCTGATACGTATATTGGCGGTTGCGCTGTTACTGATGTTTCCTATAGCAACAATAGTGGCTTATCTGGTGGCGGCTGTTGTTTTACCAGACCGTTAAGGCACAGGTGCGCGATAGCGGTTTAGGGTTTCAGGCTGTGAAGCGGGTAAAACTGGTGTAAGATAAGGCAATAACTTACAAGGAGATACCAGATGCGCGCTTTCATCGCAGCGGTTTTGTTGACTGCCTCCCAGCTTGCGGCGGCAGAAAATATCAGTATTGCAGAGGCACAGATCCGTCAGCCAATGCCAGGGCGAACTGTCACGGCTGGTTACCTGACATTACATAATCATACCGCGGCGGAGCTGCAGCTGGTTGGCGCCAGCAGCGCATCTTTTGGCCGGGCCGAATTACACCAGCATAGCCATCGCGATGGTATGATGCGGATGGAACAGGTCAGTGCTATCACTATTCCAGCCAAGGGATCGGTAACCCTGGCTCCGGGTGGTTTACACCTGATGTTATTTGAACCCGCATCAGCGCTGGAGCCTGGCCAGTCTGTACCCTTGACCCTGATGTTTGCCGATGGCGAAAAGCTGTCGGTTGACGTGCCTGTGGTTGCAATGCCAAAACGATAAGGAAAACTTATGTTTAATACGAAACTGCTGAGTGCAGCGGTATTAGTGTTGCTGGTGTTGCTGTACATCACTGGCTGGTGGGTTAGCCGTGAACCTGATCTGCTACCAGAGGCGAACCCGCAGAGCCAACTGCAACCGGCCGACAAAGCCGTTGTCGGCTATGCTACCACTACTGCTCTAATCCGTGTCAGTGAGACCTTGTTAGACAAAAGCGGTGGCTACCTGTCAAATGACATTTTGCCGCCCTTTAGTTTGTTAGACAACATGCCGGCCTGGGAGCTGGGGGCGCTGGAGATGTCACGTGATTTGGCGCTGGCGCTGCGGAAAGATTTAAGCCGGTCGCAGTCACAGTCGACAGAAAATCCGTACCTTAAAGTCGCACAGCCGATGTTTAATATTGATCACCGCAGCTGGGCTATTCCCAGTGCCGAAGCAGAATATCGTAAGGCTATAGCGCAGTTATACCTTTACCGGCAAGAGCTGCTGGAACCATCCCGGCCCGACAGTCAGTTTTACGCCCGCGCCGATAACCTGCGTGACTGGTTAAAAGCGGTAGAAAAGCGTCTTGGCAGTTATTCGCAGCGCTTAAGTGCCAGTGTTGGCCAGGACCGGCTAAATACCGATTTAGCCGGCGATGCAGGTGCCAGACAATCAACAGATGTACCCGGCCAACGTTTGGTAAAAACCAGCTGGTGGAAACTGGACGACGAATTCTATGAGGCGCGTGGTGCCAGTTGGGCTTTGCTGCATTTCTTAAAAGCCGTTGAGCAGGACTTTGCCGATGTGTTGCAGCGCAAAAATGCCATGGTAAGTTTGCAGCAGATCATTCGTGAACTGGAAGCCACGCAACAGGCGATTTGGAGTCCGATGATCCTTAACGGCAGTGGCTTTGGCTTAATGGCGAATCATAGCTTGGTAATGGCGAACTACATTTCGCGTGCCAATGCTGCATTAATTGACCTATCTGAATTATTAACACAAGGGTAAACACGGGCATGAAAAAAACAGCATTGCTTTTATCGCTGAGCACTGTGCTGCTGGCAGGCACGGCTCAGGCAGATACTTTGCTTGGCATTTATTTAGGCGCTGATGCGTGGCAATCGTCGGCAGAAGGCAGTTTTGCCGCAACAGATATGCGGCAGAGTTTTAATTTTAACGATAAAACACAAACATCCTACTATCTGACTTTAGAACATCCACTGCCGCTATTGCCGAATGTGCGGTTACAGCGTAATCAACTGACGTCAGCCGGAATAAGCGATATCAGTGCCGGCTTTACTTTGGCTGGTGCAACCTTTGCCAGCAACACTGAGGTAAGTAATCAGCTTGAACTGAGCAATACCGACTATGTGCTGTACTATGAACTGTTTGACAACAGTTTGCTGAGTCTGGATTTGGGCATTAATGCCAAACACATAAAAGGACATGTATTAGTTACAGAAACTGCAGCTGATGGTATGTCAGTGCGGCAGAATATCTCTCAAATTATCCCTATGCTTTACACTTCTGCGGCTGTCGGCTTACCTTTAACCGGGTTGGAATTTTTTGCCGGCGGCAGCATAGTGTCTTACGATGGCAGCCGGGTGTATGATGGCCAAGCCGGCATAAGCTATGCTTTTATGGACAATCTGGTGCTTGATACAACGTTAAAGCTGGGCTATCGCGCAGTGAATATGCGTCTGGATGATGTTGACGATCTGTATGCAGATCTAACGTTTAACGGTGTTTTCGCCGGTATTGAAATCCATTTCTAAACCATTTTGTAGTAACGGCTGGCGCAGGTTTTTATAATGTGCCAGTTGTTATTGCACACTAACCTCCTTGAGACCCTGAACAATTCGTTTTATAGTTGAAACATTCCGGCTTTGTTCAGGTTTCATTTTGCTAAATTCTTTCAGACAGTTAACCAGGTTCTGGTTAATCGCTGTCATTGTCATGGCATTGTTCACCGGCTGCTGGCATTACTATGACAGGACAACTCAGCAACAAGCGCAGCTGCAACAATTTGCCGGTACGGTGCAGTTAGGCGTAGTGCCGTTATTGAAAAATCGTGATCAGGCTTTGGTGCAGGCGCAGTTAAATCATCTGCGCTACGTCAGTGCGCTGCCTATCACCGCTATGGCAATTTACGATCAGCAGCACCGCCTTCTGGCAGCGACAGATTCGGCTGACACTTTGTTCAGCTTTAAGCCAGAGCAGGCCGTAACGGCCTTTGCTATCCAACGGTACGGCCAGCAATGGCTGGTGCAGCAACCTCTGACTGACAGCCTCAGTAACAAGCAACCACCGGCTTCGGAGCAGGAACGGGCCTATTTACTGTTGCTGGTGGCTTATCAACTGTCTTATACGGACTGGCTGATACCGCTGCTGATAGTGGGGTTTATCGGCCTGATGGTGTTAAAGGCGCTACACAACACGTTACAGCAGGCCGCTTCGCGCCAGCATACGGATGTTAGTTTACTAACCCATAAGTTATCGCAGCTACGCCAGGGGCAGCTTGGTATTCGCATTGATGAGGAGCTGGTACCTGAGTTGTCGCCGCTAAAGCAGGCGTTGAATGAATTTGCGGTGCAGTACGATAGCTCAGGCCTGCAGGCCAAAGCAGAATTGAAACAAATGGCGTTACGCTGTACGCAGGAAGAAAGTCGTCGCCAGCAACTACAGCAGCAGCTGACCGACTTGCAGCAAGACCGCCAGCGTTTACAGCAATTGCTGAAGCTACGTCTGACAAACCTACGCCAACTAAGCCAACATAGCGCTGATATGGAAGCCGAGCAGTTGCAAAGTGCCTTAACCGGCCTGACCAATTTACTGTGCCTGGAGCACAATATTGCCTGCGACGAGGCCAAACCGTTGCAGTTAACTAAATTAGTTGCCGCCGCTGTCGCCACTGTGCAGCACCGACTGGTGGCGCAGCGCATAGACTTACAGATCATTGAATCTGACGGTTTGGCGGCGCATCAGATTGAGCTGGCTGAAACACAGTTGCATATGCTGCTGGTGGCACTGTTGCAATTAACTGCCAGAGTGTCGGCTGCATCAGAGTTGGTGCTGCGGTTAGGCTTAGGCGGTGATGCCCAGGCGATGCTACAAATCAGTGTTACCTGTAATGGCAATGGTATTCCGGCCAGAGTAGTGCAGTTGCTTAATGCCGCTGACGTTAAGCCGTTGCAGTGGCACGAAGCTGATATAGGCTGCATTATCGCCGTACGTCAGCAGTGTGCGGCCAGTATGTCGGTGCAGTCGCTGGAAGGTCTTGGCAGCACGTTGACGCTGGAGTTGCCGGTTAACCTGACAGAAGTGGCCAGCCGCCAGTTTCAGCATCTGTTACTGTTTGACAATAGTGCCTTGTTGCCAGAGCGGGTTCATAGTTTAAATACTGTGGCTCAGAACGTGGTTAGCTGTGCCGATATCGCAGAATTGCGGCGCAAAAGTAAGCAGCATAATTATGATCTGACACTGATCTTTTTGCCGGAACCGGCCGAGTTGCTGCAGTGGCAGCAGTTGTTAGCAGATAGCGTCGTCAATGGACCTTGTCTGTTTTATGCCAGAGTAGCCGAGCAAGGCATTTGGCAGGAAACATTAAAGCAGACAATCCAGCCTGCGGCCTTTTGTCTGCAGCATTTGGCTGCTTTAGA
This sequence comes from Rheinheimera muenzenbergensis, assembly GCF_036984005.1. NCBI lineage: Bacteria > Pseudomonadati > Pseudomonadota > Gammaproteobacteria > Chromatiales > Chromatiaceae > Rheinheimera > Rheinheimera muenzenbergensis. The sequence continues at coordinate 149,723 of NZ_JALAAR010000004.1, read as the reverse complement.
CCGGCAATCAGAGCTACCGCAGTTGCTGGTTGTGGACGACAATCCAACTAATCTGGCCTTTGTCAGAGTGTTACTGCAGTCGCAACCAGTGCGGCTGGTTACTGCAGCCTCGGGTAATGACGCACTGCAGCTATGCCGGCAACAGCGCTTTGATATAGTGCTGCTGGATATCCAACTGCCGGATATCAGTGGTATTGATGTTGCTATGCAATTGCGTCAGTTGCCGGGCTATCAGCAATTGCCGATCCTGGCTTTTACCGCTCATGCACTGGAGCAGGAAATTGCTACCTTTAAACACGCAGGTATGAACGACGTGATTTTAAAACCACTTGATGCCACCAAGCTGGAACAAATTATGTATTGGTGTTCAAAGGTTAAACTCGATAACGTCAGCCAGGAGTAGTTTTATCGCCTGCAGGTATGCCTGATTGGGCTGCACACTAAGTAGGGGTAATAACTCTGCACCGCTGGCCGTGTATTTGTAATATTGCAGCACAACATTCTTAGTGACTTTGCCGCTGAGTAACTGCTGTTGATATTGCCAGTTCAGGCTAAGGCCCGACGCTAGCTCACCGGTTTCAATTTCGGCACTATGCAGTAAACCAATATCTGTCAGGCTGAGAATTTGTGGGTAGGATAAACCAAACTGGCTCAGGTTTAGTACGGCTCTGCCGCGGCCGGTCAGCCATTGCCAAAGTGATGGCCGGCGAATATAGCCAAAGTAAATTCTGCCGCTGGGATCCTGCTTACTACGACAGCTAAGATTGGCTGCCTGTTGCAACGCTATGGCTTCTTTGTAGCTCATGCGTTTAAGGGCATGCAGTGTTTTTAGCGAGAATTTTCCCGGGCTGGCAATTTCGCCAGCCAGTATTTTGGCCCACAATTGCTGCATGTTGCCATTGGATACATCCAGTACCAACTGACAGTACTGCTGAAACCAGTCAGGGTCGACTTCCTGTGTGGAAACCTGCTCCGGGCAGTAATCCTGAGCCAGAAGTATAATTCTTTCCAAATTAAGCTGTTGCCGCTCCTTTTGCATCAATAAACGCCGGTCTGCCCGCTCTGCTAACGACAGGCCGGTTTGGTTGATGCCGGCGCCGGATCTTGCCGCCAGTTGTTGGTGTTTATCGGCAAAGGGGCTGGCATCGCCGGTGTCGGCTTTTGTCTGGCTGACTTCTTCAATGCGCACCGCAGTACCCAATTGGCTTCTGGCCAGCTGGCGTAAGCGTTGTTGTCCGGATAAGGAGCTGATTTTTGTCATAATTTAAACAACAGCCTGGAGTCGGGTTAGTTGCTATCTTGGCATCTGAGTGCAGTTAGCAGCAAGCAGATGATTATACTTTGCGCAAAATAAAATATGTTATACCTTACGCTAATATGCATTAAGCATGTATATTTAAACGGAATGATTAAGAAAAGGCAGAGCAATGGTGTCAAAGGAAACAGATGAAGATTTTCTGTTTTTAGCAGAAGACGAGCCGGCCGAATCCGGTGAAGGACACAAGCTGGGTGAATGGCATCTGTTAATCGTCGATGACGATGAAGAAATTCATACCGTAACCAAGCTGGCGTTAAGCGACTTAACCGTATTGGGCAAGCAGCTGGTGTTTCATCATGCCTATTCCGGCGCTGAAGCCATTGCCTTTCTCAGCCAGCATCCTAATACTGCCCTGGTGTTACTTGATGTTGTTATGGAATCGGATGACGCTGGTTTGTTGGTGGTGCAGCAAATTCGTGATCAGTTGCAGATGGATGAAGTTCGCATAGTACTGCGTACCGGCCAGCCGGGCTATGCGCCGGAAGAAAGCGTTATTAAAGAATACGACATCAATGATTATAAAACCAAAACCGAGCTGACCCGCAGCAAGTTGGTTACGTCAATCATTGCCTCGCTGCGCTCATACCAGCAAATTCGTACTATCAATCAAAGCCGGCGCGGTTTGCAAAAGATTATCAATGCCGGCGCCAATTTGCTTGAGCAACACTCATTGCATGAGTTTTCCGAAGGTGTCGTCACGCAAATCTCGTCGTTGATTGGCCTGCATGCCGAAGGTGTGCTGTGTGCGCAAATTGAAGACGACGGCAGTACCAGCGACAACATCTATGTGTTAGGTGCCGCCGGGCACTATGCCCCCTATATTAAGTGTCAGCTGGATCGTCTGGACAATCAGCGTATTGTCAGTCAGATCACCAAATGTCTGCATAGCCGCCAGCACCTGTTTACCGATCAGGATACAGTGTTGTACCTGGGTAACGATAAACATTGCGCAGCGGTGTATATCGAAACCAACCGGCCAATTGAAGATTTAGACCGGCAGCTGATAGAGGTCTTTCTCAGCAACATCTCTATTGGTTATGAAAACGTTACCTTGTTTCAGCAGTTAAAACACGCAGCCTACATCGACCCGCTGACCAAAACCCCTAACCGCAATGAGTTTATCCAGATACTGCAGGACACCAGACGTTACGAAGCGCTGCACAGTGTCGCTGTACTGATTGATATCGATCATTTTTCTGATGTAAATGACGGTTTAGGCCAGGATGTTGGTAATGAACTGCTGATAGCCGTTACCTATCGTCTGATCGAACAATTTGGTGCCTGTGCGCAACTGGGGCGAATTGGTGCCGATGTGTTTGGCTTGGTCGGGCCTGAGCATGAGCTGACGCCGGAACGTCTGCAGGACGTATTTGCTGAGCCCTTCCAAGCTTCAGAACATGCGTTGCAGGTTAATGCCACCTTTGGTTTGTGCCGCTTAACCGATACGGCTGAGCAGGGGCTTACCATTCTAAAACATGTTTATATTGCGCTTAATAAAGCGAAAAAACATTATGGCCAGAATTATCAGTACTATCAGGCTGATATGGAAGATGAAATGGCCGAGCGTCTGGCAATGTTGCGTATGTTGCGACAGGATTTTGCCCAGGGCCAGTTACAATTGTGGTATCAGCCACAAATATCCTTGCAGACCAAACAGGTTGTTGGCATGGAGGCATTGCTGCGCTGGCCGCAGGGGGATGGCCAGTATGTGTCGCCGGCAATCTTTATCCCGTTGGCGGAGTATTCCGGCCTGATTGTTGAAATTGGTAGTTGGGTACTGGAGCAGGCCTGTCTGCAAATTAAACAGCTTGAAAAACAAGGTTTTAGTGGTTTGCGCATTGCTGTGAATGTGTCAATGCCACAGTTTCGTAATCAGGGTTTTGTGCAGTCTGTTATCGACTGTGTGGGCCGGTATCAGATCAAGCCTGAATTGCTGGAATTGGAAATTACCGAGTCGGTGGTGATGGATGAGCCGAAAATAGTGATTGAAGCGCTGCAAAAGCTGAAGAGTTTTGGCATTAAGGTGGCGATCGATGACTTTGGTATTGGCTTTTCATCGTTAAGCTACTTACAGCAGTTGCCGTTGGATAGAATTAAAGTCGATCGGGCGTTTATCCGTGATATCGATCAGGCTGCCGGTGAGGTTATTGCTGAGACCATTATCAGTCTGGGTAAGCGGCTTAATCTGTCTACTATTGCCGAAGGCGTTGAGACTGCAGCGCAGGAAAAAGCCATACTGGCAATGGGCTGTGATGAGGTTCAGGGCTTTATGTATGCCAAACCTATGCCGCCTGCTGACTTACTGCAGTATCTACAGCAATCCGCAGCGAAGCCAGGCCAGGGTTAAGCTCATCCCGGCCTGCTTAAACTACAGCAGCTGCCGATACACATAGCGCGCCAGTGGATGTTGCTGGCGCGCTAACTCCGCGACAAAGAACTGAGCAACCTTAGTAGCACCCTGCAAAGTAAGGTGGGTATTGTCGGTTTTGCCATCGGGAAACTTTTGATATAGCCCGGCTGGCACCTGAATAAAGTAAGGCTGGCTGCCATCTGTGCCCAATTGTTGCCAGAAATCACAACTTAGCTGCTGTAAATCAAAAAAACTAACACCAGCTGTAGCCGCTACCTGAGCTGCGGCCTGGGCATAAGCGGCTAAATCACGCTTAAGGCGGCCATCTGCAGCAAAATTACGCCGGCAAATTGAGCTGACCAGCATAGGCGTGGCTCCCCGCTTACGCACATCGGTAATAAATTGGTTTAAAAACGTCTGATAATCGCTGTCGGCTGCGGCAAAGCGCGCCGGATCGGATTGTTTGGAGTCATTATGCCCAAACTGGATCAACACATAGTCACCTTCGGCCAGTTCACTTAGTAATAACTGCCAGCGGCCTTCATTAAGAAAGCGCCGGGTACTGCGGCCATTGGCGGCGTGATTGATAACCGTCAATTGCGGTAGTAAAAATTGCGGTAATAGCTGGCCCCAACCGCGCTCGGGGTAGGCCAGGTTGGTTTTATCTGACATGGTCGAATCGCCAACCAGGTGCAGGGTTAACGGTGGCGGCTCTGCAGCCTGAGTGGGTAGCAGCAAACTTAAGCCCAGTAAAAATAGTGCTTTCATTGATACGCCTCTAGTTGTTGTAATAGCCGTTGTAGCTGTTGTTCCGGGTCCCAGCGGCCGGCAAAGGTCCATTTTGCGGTGATCTGCTCTGGCTCTAGTTTTGCAGGTAAGTGGCTTTGCAGCCACGGATATAGTATCTGCCGGCTATCAGCATGGCTAAAGTAATACCTGTCGCCCCAGACATTAGCCCGGTTGCGTTCTGGCTCGGCCGGGTAGGTGTGGCGGAAAATCGGCTTGTCGGCCATATTGCTGCTGTACCGGTTATTAATCAGATAAAACTGCGCGTCATAGTGGCGCCGCCCCAGCATAAAGCCCGGCACGCCGTCAAAGTGTGAGTCGCGCACCACCATTTTTTGCTGCTCATTTAGCTCGCCGTCATGCCACAGCGTGGCGTAGGCCTTTTTATTAATAAAGGTAGAATTACTGAAAAACGCCCAACCACGCGGGCACACCATATCGGTATGGCCTTCAAAGTAACAGTTGTCGTGGTAATACATACCGTCAGTTTTATTCCACAGGCTTAGGGTGTCGGCCCCGCCGGCAATAATGCGGCAATTAGCGGTGATAATGCGCGTGGCCTGCTCGAAGCCGCGTACAGCGAATTGATGTTCGTTGTCACCGGTCTGCTCGCCATAGCTGTTAACTATGCTGATATTCAGCAGTGCGATGTCGCTGGCGCGGATATTTACCACAGCCGCGCCCCAATCGCTGGGATGCTGCTTTAACCAGTTGCTTCTAAGCTCTGCTACGCGGATTTCGGTGTTATCCATTCCGGCGCCAATCAGTGCGACGTTATTGCGGGTCAGGTAAATCTTCTCGGTATAGACACCGGGGCCAATCTGAATAATGGCCTGCGCATCGTTGTCGGGCAGGCTGTTAATCGCCTGCTGAATACTGCGAAACGGCGCGTCACCGTTTTGCGCAACCTGTAAGCGAATGATATTGGCGCAGCTGGCTGTGCTGATAAACAGCAGCAGAATGCAGAACAGCAAGGTTTTTTGCATATTTTTGATTCCAAAAAAAGCCGGGACCACGAGATTGCCGAGCGGCATAGCGAGAATCGACTTGCTCTAAGCTAACCGTTGAAGGCATGGATGCCTGAGTCGAGCCCCCAGGGATGGGTTCACGGCGTGTTAGCGTGGGCAAGCCGGTTCGTGCCGAAGCATCAAAACCGGCTAAACGCAGGAAGAAAACTTAGTTGGTAGCAAGCAATTTCGCTATTTGCACCCCTGCCATAATAAAAGGCCCGTTAGCTTTGGCGTCGTTACGAAACACCGGCTCGCTCATGTAGTATTCATAGCTGCCATCGCGGCCAAAGCCTAAGCCGGCTACCTGGCAAGTATTAACCAGGCTTACGCTGTTATCCGGATGCAACAGAATAAATTCATCTACCAGCCCCTGATACGCTTTGATAGCAGTCGCTTTGTAACGCGGCGGCAGATAGCCGTTGTTTACCCCCTTGGCAAAGAAGTAAGTAAACATACTGCTGGCTGACGACTCTAAATAGTTACCCGCTGCCTGGGGCTTATCCAAAATCTGATACCAGGTGCCGGTGTCATGATCTTGCACCTTCACCAGGGCGTCGGCCAGTTCAGCGCTCATATCCAGCAGTGGCTGACGCAATTCGGTTTGCTGCTCAGGAATAATCTCCAGCACATCCACCAGCGCCATCGCCAGCCAGCCTAAGCCGCGGCCCCAGAACTGACTTGCCAGACCTGTGTCCTTATCGGCCCAGGCTTGCGCACGGGCTTCATCCCAGGCGTGGTAATACAAGCCAGTGTTAGGGTCACGCAGTTTCGCCCGGCTGATGCTGAATTCCTTTACCACCTCGTCAAAAGCATGGCCTTGCTCAAACGTTTTGGTGTAATTGGCCAAAAAGGGCATGCCCATATAGACGCCATCTAACCACAGTTGATGCGGGTAGATTTTTTTATGCCAGAATGCACCCTCTGCAGTGCGTGGGTGTTCGGTTAACTGTTTACGCAGCAGATCCAACGCCTGTTTGTATTGCGGTTTGGGGTTGCGCTGGTATTCGCGCAGCAGCATATTGCCGCTGTTTAAACTGTCGATATTGTAGTTGCTCAGCTTGTAGGTGCGGATATCGCCATCTGCGGTAATAAACGAATCGATAACCTCGCTCAGCACCTGCTGCCACTTTGGATTGGGCCGCAGCTTGAGCAAATCATCATAGGCTTGCAGCTGCAGGCCGGTGGTATATTCCCACTTGCTGGGCCGCTGGCGCTCATAATCCCAGCCACCGTAGGCATAAAACGGCGTTTGCCGGCTCATTTCGCTGGCGGCTAAACGCTCACTCCAATCCAGAGCCACTTCGGCTGTCAGCGGTTGGGCTTTTTGCTGTTCAGACAAGGTAGTTTTTAACCTTAACCTGGGTGTCAGTGTAAGTTGTTCCACCGTCTGCTGCAGATAAGCGACAAACTCGGCTTCAGTTTGAATGCCACCCGGTTCGCCGTCCCAGGCTGACAAAAAGTAATACTCCAGTGCACTACCTGATGGCGTCAGCACGGCGACGTGGCTGTTATCATCACTGGTAATGGTTTTTTTTGCACTGTGTTTAAATAAAATCGCCATACCCAGCTTGTCGTTGCCACCGGTCAGGGTTTGCTCGCCCCAGGTTGCCAGGTAAGTCCAACTATGGCCCGGAATATCCTGTTTGCCCTGGAGCAATGTGGTATTAGGCAGCTTAACCAGGCCAATGGCAATATTGTCCAGCGGCTCGCTCAGTGACAGCCGGGTATGTACCAGCCGGCTACCGGCGGTCATCGACAAGTTAGCCGTTAATTGGGTGGTTTTGCCGGCAATTTGCCAGTCTTTGTATTGAATTTGCAGCGCTGAATACAAGGCGCCGTTTTCAATGACTTTAGCACTATGGCCACTGACGCTGGATACCAGCTGGACTTTGTCACCGTCCCAATAGCCAAAGCCGCCAGCCCCGAGTGATTTGCCAACTTTTAGCAAATCCATGCCCCAGTCGGCCATTGCATGGTATGACTTATAACCATCCAGCCCGACCTGCTGCAGCACCGGCGCGCCGGTTTTATTGCCAAAGACGTCAAAGCCGTTGCGCCAATCGAGGTAAATACGGTAGCCGACTTTATCGGACTCTATGCCCGGGCCTTCGTAGCGGATCCATTCCGAATGATCGGTATATTGCGGCGGTGGGGTCAGCTCAGTGACGTTTTGAAACTGGCCGCCGATATACTTAGCGTCTTGCCATTGGCCGCCGACCTTATGTGAAATTTCAGCCTGGGTGCGCTTAGGCAACTGCTGATCGTTAAAGCGCGCCCTATCGTTAACAATACGCAGTGGCTTGTGCTCAGCGGCGGTTAATTCAAACTGTAATAACAGGGTATCTTTAGTGCCATCGCCGCTATGGTCTATCAGTTGTGATGCGACAGCCGTGTCGCCGGCAAGCGCCACTAAAGCCTGTGCCTGCTCTGCGCTGACACCAAGATCGCTAAAGGGCAACAGCAATGTTTGCTGGTGTCGCGCGAAGTTGGATGGATTGCTGACACTGAGGTTGGCAATCTGGTTTGTGTTGTCGGCTGCAGCGGGTGTTTTAACAGCAGGTTGTGGTGAGCAGGCGCTGACAACAGCGGCGATGCTGAGGCTTAACAAGGTTTTGCCAAAAAGAATGCGGGCCATAAAATACCTGTTATTACAATTGGTACGTCCCTGCTAAAAAACCGGCCTTCCGTGGCTCAGGGTTTAGCAAAAATAAAGCCGCCATGGCTAAACATGGCGGTGTCTGGTTTAGAACTTATACTGGGCGCCCAAATAGTACTGGCGGCCGGTGGCATGGTAGTAGGTTAAGCGGTTGCCGCTGGAATCTACCCATTGATCATCCACTTCGTCAGTCAGGTTCAGCGCTTCAAAACTGAGTTTCCATTTTTCAGTTAACTGATATGACACTGAAGCATCAATATTACGGGTGGCGTTAGTGCCTTCCATATCGTTGTTATTGCGGCCGATAGCGTTGGTCAGGTAGTCTGAGCGGTCAGCCAGCGATATGCGCGCACTGAACTTATCGTCTTCGTAATACAGCGTAGCACTGCGGGTTGATTCAGATAAGCCCTGTAAGTCACGGGTGGCCAGGATGCGACCGTCGGCATTGATGTAGTCCATCTGCGCTTTAACGTAGGTGTAGTTACCGATAAAGCCAAAGCGATCCCAGCCCTCAGGCAGGAAGGTAAACGGCATCTGGTATTGCACTTCAAAGCCATACAGGTTGCCACCTGGTGCATTAAGTGGCGTATTGGTTTGCCACTCGATGTTTTCGTTACAATCCGGGCCATAACCCGGGCCGGCATTACAGGCATCAATCGCCGCCTGCACCGGCAGGCCGGTTTCGGTAAACAGTTTGGTTTCACGCAACCCCTGGACATAACTGTCAATATCTTTACGGAACACCGCTACACCCAGCAATGACTCATTGTCAAAGTACAGCTCTAAACCCAGATCATAGGTTTTTGCTTTGGTCGGCTCTAATGTCGGGTTGCCACCGCTGACGCTGCGGGCGCCACCGGATACCGATACCGACACATTTGGCCGGATACTGCCCAGGCCGGCACGGGCCATTACTTCGGCATAACCAAAGCGGATAATCACATCGTCCAGCGGTTCAAATACCAGATTTAAAGACGGCAGGAATTCCTTGTAGTCATGCTTGGCAGTAATTTGTTCATTGCTGCCACCCAGCGTCGCCCAGGCAGTGGACGATTGTTCGGTTTTAACATAGCGGCCACCAATGTCACCGCGAACAGTGGTATCGCCAAATTCGGTTTCAAATGCCAGTTGCAGATAGGCACCCAGGGTTTTTTCTTCGGCGGTGTAGTTATCTACCCGACGGTTGTCGGCGCTGACCGCAAAAACACCGCTGTTACTGTAAATATCATAGGCAGCATCGATGGCAGCCAGATCCGGCACCAGCCAGGCGCCTTGTGAGCCTAAACCGGAGTTGTAGCTCATGATTAGATCCGGTGTCATTACTATGCCGGCATTATTTTCGCTGGAGCGCCGAGCCTCGTAAGTTTCAAATTCAAAGGCTTTGTAGTGCAGGCCGCTGCGTAAGGTCAGGTTTTCGTTAAGTACATATTCCAGATTCAGCGCGGCGTTATCAAAGGTGTTTTCTGCGCCGAGCGGACGTAGGCGTACACTGTTGGTGCTCCAGCCGTTAGGATCGAACACGCCGGCACCAAATACCAGCTCCGGAGCCTGGCGTTTGGCACCGCGGTAGTCGTAGCTAAAATCGACACCGGTTTTTTCCATCACGACTGTGGTTTGAATTGGGTTATCAAACTCAGACTTGGCGCGGCCAATCATGCCATCAATTTTCAGGTTGTCACTCAGCTGATGCTGGCCACTTAAACTAAATTGTAAAAACTCAGTACCCAGTTCGTCGTAACGGTTTTCGTTACGTACCGTAGCGTTCTCAAACGAGGCGTAAGTAACGGTATTGCTGCCATCCACCTCGTAGTCCAACACGTTCATCCGGCCGGCCTGGCTGTTACCATTGAGGATACCCTGGGTAAAAATTTCATTGCGGCTAGAGTCATCTTTTGAGTACAGAATATCCAGATTAAAACGGGTTTCCATACTGGGGCGGAATTCAAAAGCGGCAGCGGCACCGGTGCGTTTTACATTGTGAGTGTAAGAGTCGTAGCGCGGTAAACGCGGCCGGAAACCATCATTAATGGCAGCCAACTCGGGGGCATCAGCATCGCCACGGTAGCTGCCAAAGTCGTTTACGTTGTCCCAGCGCACTGTGCTGGCGCCTTCATCTTTTACATTGCGCTCAGACATCGCCAGGGAAAACAGTGCACCAAATTTGCCGTCGGCAAAGATATTGCTGACTAAAAACGAAGCTTTCGGATCCACTTCTTCAGATAAATCGTTGTAACCGGCCTGCATATTGGCTGCAAAAGTGAAGCCGTCATAGTCAAACGGGCGCGCGGTGCGCAGGTCTACCGTGGCACCGAGTGAGCCTTCTTCCACGTTGGCCGACGCCGTTTTGCGCACTGTTAGCTCACTGAATAAATCCGATGAAAAGGTGTTAAAGTCGAAACCCCGGCCGCGGTTGGCACCGCCAATGGCATCAGTGCCGCCGCTGGTAGACTGGGCTTCCATACCGTTAATGCGAACCCGGGTAAAATCCGGACCCAGGCCGCGTACCGAAATTTGTCGGCCTTCACCGGCAGCACGGCTGATTGCCACACCCGGAATGCGCTGTAAAGATTCGGCTAAGTTAAGATCGGGGAAATCGGCAATATCTTCGGCTTTAATGGTATCGGTAGAGCCGGTTTCAAAGCGTTTTTGGTTCAGGGCGCTGGCTAAACTGCCGCGAAAGCCACCGGTAACGGTGATCACTTCGATCTCTTCTTCCTGCACTTGCGCCGTTGTTTGTGGCTCTGCCTGCTGTGCTTGCAGTGCCGGTGCTGTGCCAAGAATAGTTGCTAAACCGGCCAGTGTAAGCGCCCGTACCAGTTTAGTCGGGCGAAATTGCGTGTTGCGATAAGCCATCTGTGTTCACCTCGTCCTGAATTGACTTGTTGTCGTAGCCGGAGTCATGCCCGGCTTTAAGTATTTTGTCGGAGCAAAGTGTGTCTGCTCCCTGTCGATTTGCTTGTTTTGTATTCAGCTTATATGCTTTGTCTACCGGTGGCAAAAAAAACTTGCAATTTTGTGCCACCGATGGCAAAAAGCTAACACCATCAACTAAAATCTGTCAATTATTGATAGAGTTTAAATCGGTGCAATTTGTAACTGAATAGTGCCGCTTTTTTCTAAGTTACTAATTTTAAAGGTTTGTTGCTTGGTTTTATTTTTCGGATTGTTCCATATTTGAACAATTCTAGCGCGGCAGCACGCTAAAAGAGCTAACAGGAGAGCCCTATGACAAGCTTATTTTCACTGGCCGGACAGACCGCTTTAGTTACCGGTGCCAGTCGTGGTTTAGGCCGGGCCATTGCCCTGGCGTTAGCGGATGCCGGTGCGACTGTACTGTGTGCCAGTTCCACGGCAAATGGCAGCGCCAGCACTGTGGCTGCGATTCAACAAGCTGGTGGCCAGGCCCGGGCCTTGGCCGCCGATTTAACTAACGAGGCGGCTGTAGAGCAATTGGCAGCAGAAGCGCTGGCACAAGGGCCGGTGCATATATTAGTTAATTGCGGCGGCACCATATTTCGTGCGCCAGCGCATCAGTTTCCGATGAGCGAATGGCATAAGGTGATCGCAGTTAATTTAGATGCGGCTTTTTTGCTAAGCCAGCGCCTGGGGGCTGAGATGATTGACCGCCAACACGGCAAAATTATCAATATTGCCTCCATGCTGTCTTACAGTGGCGGTATTACTGTGCCGGCTTATACCGCCAGCAAGCATGCTATCGCTGGCGTGACCAAAGCGCTGGCCAACGAATGGGCGCAGCACAATATTCAGGTTAATGCGATAGCACCGGGTTATTTTAGTACAGACAACACCGCCGCACTGCAGGCTGATATGGCCCGCAATGCGGCTATTACCGCGCGTATTCCGGCCGGACGCTGGGGCGAGCCGGAAGATTTAGCCGGCGCAGCGGTATTTTTGGCGTCCAAAGCCAGTGACTATGTCAACGGCCACGTACTGGCGGTTGATGGTGGCTGGCTGGCGCGTTAAACCGATTTATTCACAGAGGTTATTTATGACAGTTTTATTTGACAGCCGTTATCCGACGCATCCGGACGACGTTAAGCACTACGACACCGATGAGTTACGCCAGCATTTTCTGGTCGACAACCTGATGCAGGCCGACAAGCTGGTGCTGTGTTACACCCACTATGAGCGGGTGATTGTTGGCAGTGCGGTGCCGGTAAAGGGGCCGGTTAAGCTGGCAGCGCCAGAACCACTGAAGGCGCAGTTTTTTTTACAACGGCGTGAGCTGGGGATTATTAACGTTGGTGGCACTGGCACAGTAACGGTTGATGGTACGGCTTATGAGCTGAAAAATACCGAAGCGCTGTATGTGGGGATGGGCGCGCGCGAGGTGAGCTTTCACAGCCTGGATAGCAGCGCACCGGCGAAGTTTTATTTAAATTCGGCACCGGCACACCACAGTTATCCGACTAAACATCTGACAATGGACAACTGTACTGTGCTGCAAATGGGCGCGCAGGCAACCTCGAATGAGCGCGCTATTCACCAGTTAATGATTAACGACGTGGTTGAGACATGTCAGTTACAAATGGGCTTAACGGTGCTAAAGCCGGGCAGTGTATGGAATACCATGCCGGCGCATCAGCATGATCGGCGGATGGAAGCGTACTTCTATTTTAACCTGGCTGACGATCAGCGCGTCTGTCATTTTATGGGCCAGCCGCAGCAAACCCGGCATATCTGGGTTGCCAATGAGCAGGCGGTAGTATCACCTGCCTGGTCTATTCACAGTGGCTGTGGCACCAGCAATTACGCTTTTATCTGGGGTATGGCCGGCGAAAATCTGGACTATCACGATATGGATAAATTTCCGGCCAGTGCGATGAAATAGCATCTGCTGTCAGGCTGCCAGTGGCAGCAGGTTCTGAGTAAGGCATGCAGTTAGATATGCCACTTTAGCAACAGGGTAGGACGAGTGATGAAAAATATAACCCGGCAGACATGCGGTCTGCTGTTTGGTTTGCTGCTGTTGACTGGCTGTAAGCCACAGCAGGACGTTACCACGTTACGGCTGGCACATGCGCTGGATCAGCAACATGTGGTACACAAAGCCATGGTGCTGATGGCAGAGCGGCTGCAGCATTATTCCAACGGCAGCATGCAAATCGAGATTTACAGCGGCGGCCAGCTTGGCAATGAACGCGAGTTAGTCGAGTTGCTGCAAATTGGCAGCCTGGCTATGACCAAGGTATCGGCCAGTTCGGTAGAAAGCTTTGTACCGCAAATGCGCGTATTTAGTGTGCCCTATATTTTTAACGACAATGCGCATTTATGGCAGGTGTTAAACAGCTCCACCGGGCGGCAATTACTGCAAGGGCTAGACACCGCCAGGCTGCATGGTTTGGGTTATTACGATGCCGGCAGCCGCAGTTTTTACTCTACCAATACTGAAATTCATAGTCCGGCCGATTTGCGAGGCAAAAAATTCCGCGTGCTGGCCAGCCAGACCGCGGTGCGGATGGTAGAGGAACTGGGCGGGGCTGCCACGCCGGTCGACTGGGGCGAGCTGTACACTGCCCTGCAGCAAGGCGTAGTAGATGGTGCTGAAAACAACCCGCCGAGTTTTTACCTGTCGCGCCATTATGAGCTAAGCCAATATTACACCCTGGATGAGCACACTGCGGTGCCGGATGTGCTGATTATGAGCCTGCCGGTATGGCACAGCCTGACACCACAGCAGCAACAATGGTTGCAGCAGGCCGCCAATGATTCGATTGCGTTTCAGCGCGCGGCCTGGCAGCAGGTGTCGGATGATGCGTTAGCCGCAGTAAAAGCAGCGGGTGTTAAGGTAATTTATCCGGATAAACAGCCGTTTCGTGATGCCGTAGCGCCATTTCATCAGAGCCTTAAGCAAACCGATATCGGGCCTTTATTGCAGCAAATTGCCGATATTGGCAGCCAGATGGAGCAACACCATGACTAAGCTTTTGCATTGGGTCGACTGCGTCCTGAAGTGGTTTCTGGCGGCATTAATGGCCGCCATAGTGCTGGTGGTGTGCTGGCAGGTGGTGTCACGTTTTGTACTAAATGCACCCAGTTCAATTACGGAGGAGCTATCGCGCAGCTTATTAATCTGGATTGGTATGGTGGGCGCAGCCTTTGCCTACCGCACCGGCGTGCATCTGGGGCTGGACATAGTGACACAAAAATTCAGCCCGCCGGTGCAGCGGCAACTGGCCATGGTGCTGACAGCAGCAGTGGTAATTTTTGCTTTCGCCGTGATGGTGGTAGGCGGCGGTAACCTGGTGGCGCTGACCTGGGAGCTAAACCAGATGTCGGCGGCGCTGAATATTAAGATGGCGTATATCTATATAGCGCTGCCGTTATCCGGGCTGCTGATTGCCTTTTATGGCGTATGCCAGCTGTATTTTATGCTGATAAAAAAGCCGCTGCAGCCGGTTAAGGGGATGCACTGATGGAAATGGCTATTCTGGTTTTACTGCTGGTGTTTTTTGTTTTATTGCTGCTAAACGTACCTATTTCATTTTGTATCGGTTTAGCCACGTTGGCCACCATGCTGCTAAGTGTCGACTTTATGCCGGCAGTGACCACTATGGCGCAGCGCATGGCCGGCGGTATTAACAGCTTTGCGCTGCTGGCGATTCCGTTTTTTGTGTTGTCCGGGCTTATTATGGGCCGTGGCGGTATTGCTAAACGCTTAATTGAATGTGCGATGGCGTTGGTGGGCATGCTGCCAGGCGGTTTGGCGCTGGTTAATGTGGTGTCCTGCATGTTTTTCGGTGCTATCTCCGGCTCGGCCGTGGCGGCCACCTCGGCAATTGGCAGCTTTATGCTGCCAGAGATGAAAAAGCAGGGCTACGATGTCAATTACAGTGCCGCTGTTACCGCAGCGGCGGCCACTACCGGCATGCTGATCCCGCCAAGCAATATTTTAATTGTCTATGCAATTGCCAGCGGCGGGGTGTCGATAGCAGCACTGTTTATTGCCGGCTATTTACCGGGTATTTTATTGGGTGCCGCGCTGATGCTGGTGTGTGCCGGTTATGCCAAACTTAAAGGCTATCCGGTAGGTGCGCGTCTACCTTTAAAGCTGGTAGTACAAAAAGTGGCAGCCGCCTTACCCAGCCTGTTTATGATTTTTCTGGTCATTGGCGGTATTGTCAGCGGCGTCTTCACTGCTACTGAAGCAGGCGCCATTGCGGTGGTGTATTCGCTGATTTTGGCGGTCGGCTGTTACCGTGAGGTTAAAACCAGCGAATTGCCGGCCATTTTAATGAAGTCGGCAGAAACTACCGCCATCGTTATGGCATTAATCGCAACATCGTCCGCGATGTCGTGGATTTTATCTTACGAGCAAATTCCACAAAGCATCAGCGCCGCTATGCTGGCACTGAGTGATAACCCGCTGCTAATTCTGCTGATGATTAACCTGATCTTGCTGTTGGTTGGTGCCTTTATGGATATGACGCCAGCGGTGCTGATTTTTACGCCGATTTTCTTGCCGGTAGCGGTAGAGCTGGGCATGAGCCCGCTGCATTTCGGCATTATGATGGTGCTGAATTTATCCATCGGTCTGGTATCACCGCCGGTGGGCAGTGTGCTGTTTGTCAGTTGCGCGATAGCCAAAACTAAACTGGAAGCCATTATCCGGCCATTAATGCCGCTGTATCTGGCGATGTTTGTCGTGCTGATGCTGGTAACTTATGTGCCGGCGATCAGTGAATGGCTACCGGCGCAGTTTGGTTTTTAACGGTTTATCAGCTCAGGAGCAATGCTATGGTAAGCTACGTGATACCGAATCTGGCTAATGCATGTCGCATTTTGTCACTGGTGACAGAGTCCGATCAGGGCCTGAGTTTAACTGAGCTGGAGCAGCGCCTGGCGGTACCGCGCACCACGGCCTTTCGCATACTACAAACGCTATGCCAGCAGCAGGTGCTGGAAAAACACGGCAAACGTTATCTGGTGGGGGCCCAGCTGTTTAAAATGGGCTTAAATTTGCTTAGCTCGCAGCGTTTACAGCAACAGGCTTTGCCGATGCTGCAGCAGCTGGCGCTGAGCACTGGGTTAACTGCGCATCTGGCCTTGCCACACAGCGCAGGCGCCTTACTGGTAGAGGTATGTGACAGCCCGAATCCGCTGCGGTTGGCCGCGCGGCCCGGCACCCTGGCCGACTTTAATTGCTCGGCTGCCGGCAAGGTCTTTTTGGCATTTTTGCATTTTGATCAGTTACAACAGCTCAGCGATGCCGGTTTGTTTAAACGACGTACAGCACGCAGTCTGTTGCAACCAAATGAGTTAACAACAGAGTTGCAGCGGATACTGGCTCGCGGTTATGCTAGCGACGAAATGGAATACCATGATGACGTGCGTTGTCTGGCGGTGCCGGTACGGAATGCGCAGGGTTGCGTGGTCGCCGCCGTTGGCATTACCGGCCCGCTGCAATTGTTTGCCAAAAAAGTGCAAACCGATCTGATTGCCAGTGTAAAACAAACGGCAATAGATATTGCGCTTAGCACCTACCGGCCGCAACTGGTCGCTAACAGCGCGCGTGGTCAATAAGATGAGACTTATGCAAAAACAAGCCACGATAAACGATGTCGCCCGCATAGCCGGTGTGTCCAAACGCACGGTATCGCGGGTGATCAATGGCTCGCTCAGTGTTGGCGATACCACACGCACCCGGGTAGAAAAAGTGATCAGCGAGTTAAAATATTCGCCCAATACCCAGGCGCGTGGCTTGGCGTCCAGCCGCTCTTATTTGCTCGGCTTAATTTACGACAATCCCGATGCACTCTATCTGGATGACGTACAGCGCGGCGTGCTGGAAGTCTGCTCAAACCTAGGATACGAACTGGTCGTGCATCCGTGCCGTTACCGCAGTGAAACTCTGGTAAATGACTGCCTGCGCTTTATGCAGCGCTCCAAGTTAGATGGCGTTATTGTATTACCGCCGGTGTCGGAATCGGAAACTCTGGCACAGGCGCTAAAAGACTCTGGCAGTGCTTATGTGCGGTTAAGTTCAGTAGCGCTGGATGAAGCTAAACATATAGTAGTGTCGGACGATCGCGCAGCAGCAGCTGAGATGGCGCGCTATTTTGCCCAGCTAGGCCATCAGCATATTGCTTTTATCAGTGGGCCGCAGCGCTATAAATCCTCTACCGAGCGGATGGAAGGCTTTCAGCTTGGCTTATCCGCTTATGGCATTAAATTGCGACCAGAGTGGATTATCGAAGGTAACAACACCTACGAAACCGGTATTGAGTGCGCCCGCCAACTGCTGCAAATTGAAAATAAACCAACGGCTATTTTTGCCAACAATGACCAGATGGCCGCCGGGGTACTTAAAGTCGCCCATAGTCTGGGGATCAAAGTGCCGGAGCAATTATCGGTAGCCGGCTTCGACGACAATATGCTGGCCTCCAGGGTGATCCCAGCGCTGACTACGATCAAAAGGCCGGTACGGCAAATGGCGCTGTTGGCTACCAGTAAGCTGATAATGTCGATTGAAAACAATGAAAAGGCCGCTGGTAATGTTGGTGCGAAAGTTGCGCCAACCCTGGTAGTACGTGAGTCTACCGCCAGAGCACCAGACAGTAGCGATTAGGTTGCAGGCCTGATACAGATAAATAAATTCCACTGGTAAAACTTTTGTGCCACCGTTGGCAAAAAAAATGTCGAATTGCTTGCCACCGGTGGCAAATTGGTTATTATAGTAACAATTGCTAACGGAAGCCGGCTGAACATGCCAGCTTAGCTTCACCAGAGGTAGCCGATGACAGACAGACAAAAGCGACAACATTTAAAAACCTTAAGCCTGGCCACAATGGGCTTATCTTTATGGTCATTAAATGGTTGCTCGTCGGTCGCGGCACTCACTACCCCGGCCAGCGATGCCGCTGATGCTGTGCTGTGGCAGCAGGCTGACGACATTATTGCCGGTATCGCCCTTACCAGGTTTGCACAGCGTGATTTTGTTATTACGGAGTTTGGCGCCAAAGCGCTGGCAGATTTTGATAGCAGCGCAGCCATTAACGCCGCTATTGCCGCCTGTGCCGCTGCCGGCGGTGGCCGTGTCGTCGTGCCGGCGGGGCGCTTTAACACCGGGCCGGTGCAGTTAAAATCTAACGTTAACCTGCACTTGCAAAAAGATGCGCTGTTATCGTTTTACCCTGAACCAGAGCGTTATTTACCGGCGGTGCACACCCGCTGGGAAGGTGTTGAGCTAATGGGCTATTCGCCGCTGATTTACGCCTTTGAGCAGGAAAATATCGCCGTGACTGGCGAAGGCATTTTGGAAGGCAATGGCAGCAATGCGCACTGGTGGCCGTGGAAAGGTAAATGGAAACATACGCCGTGGCCGTTAGACGCCAAAACCGATCAGAGTAATACCCGTAATCCGCTGTTTGAGATGGCCGAAGCCGGGGTACCGGTTCGCGAGCGTGTGTTTGCTGAAAATTATTTACGGCCGCCGTTTATTCAGCCGTATCGCTGCAAGCGGGTATTGATAGAAGGTGTAACCATTCGTAACTCGCCGTTTTGGCTGGTTAACCCTGTGCTGTCTGAAGATGTGATAGTGCGCGGCGTAAACTGCGTTAGCCACGGACCAAATTCTGATGGCTGTAATCCGGAGTCCAGCAACCGGGTATTAATTGAAAACTGCCTGTTTGATACCGGTGATGATTGTATTGCGCTGAAATCCGGCCGTAATAACGATGGCCGCCGTTTGGCTACCCCGGTGCAAAATGTGGTGATCCAGGATTGCATTATGCGTGCTGGCCACGGCGGAGTGGTGCTGGGCAGTGAAATCTCCGGCGGTGCGCGCAATATTTTTGCCCGCCGCTGCCGTATGAGCAGCCCCGACTTAGAGCGTGGTATTCGTATTAAAACCAATTCAGTACGCGGCGGTTTAATTGAAAATATCTCTATCCGCGATATCGATATCGGCGAAGTTAAAGACGCTATTGTGATTAATTTCTTCTACGAAGAAGGTGATGCCGGTAACTACTTGCCGCAGGTAAAAAATCTGCATATCAGTAACTTACGCGTGCAAAAAGCACAGCGGGCGTTTTTGCTGCGTGGTTTCGAACGGGCGCCAATCAGTGGTGTAAGTTTGCATCATCTGCAGTTTAACCAAACCGGCAGCCTGGGGGTGCTGGAGAATGTGGCGCAGATTGATGCGGTCGATCTAACCTTAAATGGTGAGATATTGCAGTTATAGATGCTACGTGAGGTATCGCGGTACTTTATAGGGAGAATCGACTTGCCCTAAACCAACCGTTGAAGGCATGGATGCCTGAATCGAGCCTACAGGGATGTATTTACGGCGTGTTGGTGTGGGCAAGTCGGTTCGAGCAAACCATATTAGTGGACTGTATTTTTTTAAACCCAGTTTGCCACCGCTAGACAAGGGGCAGGAAGGCTGAATATGAGCACAGAGCAAAAACCCGGTTGCAGTACCAAACTGGCTACACCGGCAGATATCGGCGAGCAGCTGCAGGTGTTGCAGGTGCACCCGCGTGACAACGTAGTGGTGGCACTGCAGCCGCTAGCGCAGGGTGCCGCCTTGCCCGCGCCGTTCGCCCAGCTCACTGCACAGCAGGCCATACCGGCGGGGCATAAAGTCGCGCTGACCAACATCGCCAAAGGCGAAAGTGTTATTAAATATGGCTTTGCCATTGGTGCGGCAACGGCTGATATCAAAGCCGGCGAGCATATTCACTCGCATAATCTGGCCACCAAACTCAGCGGCCAGATTGATTATCGCTATGATGGCTGTCAGGCGCAGCCACTGCAATTTCCCTCCGGTTTACCTGCAGAATTTATGGGCTATCGCCGTGCTAACGGCAAAGTCGGTACCCGTAATGAGCTGTGGATCATCAACACCGTAGGCTGTGTTAACCGCGCCGCGATGCGGGTGGCCGAGCAGGCCCGCAAGCGCTATGGCGATGATATCGAAGGTATTTATGCCTTTACCCACCCGTTTGGCTGCTCGCAGCTGGGTGATGATTTAGATCATACCCGCCGCTTACTGGCTGGCCTTATTCAGCACCCCAATGCCGGTGGCGTTTTGGTCATGGGCTTAGGCTGTGAGAACAATCAGCTAAGCAAGTTATTAGCCGCCAGCCCGGGCGTTGATCTACGCCGCATCCGCTCTTTTAATGCCCAGCAGGTAGAAGATGAGATAGAGCAGGGCCTGGCAGCGGTAGATGAGTTAGTCGCACAGATGCGCAGCGATAAACGCACGCTGTGCCCGGTGTCAGATTTAGTTATGGGCATGAAATGCGGTGGCTCGGATGGTTTAAGTGGCTTAACCGCTAACCCGCTGGTCGGTCGTATTGCCGATTTAGTCGCTGCCGGCAACGGCAAAGTGGTGCTGACCGAAACGCCGGAAATGTTCGGTGCAGAGCAGGTATTTATGGCACGGGCGAAAAACGAGCAGGTGTTTAGCGATATCGTCAGCCTGGTGAATGACTTTAAGCAGTATTTTATCGACAACAAACAACCGGTATATGAAAACCCCAGTCCGGGCAATAAAGACGGCGGCTTAACCACACTGGAAGAAAAATCGCTGGGCGCCATTCAAAAAGGCGGCTCGGCGATAGTAAACCAGGTGATCCGCTACGGCGATCTGGCCAGCCAGAGTGGCTTAACGCTGCTGGAAGGGCCGGGTAATGATGCAGTGTCATCCACTGCCTTAACCGCTGCCGGTGCGACCTTGCTGCTGTTTACCACTGGCCGTGGCACGCCGCTGGGCTTTCCGGCACCGACGGTAAAAATATCATCGAATTCATCGCTGGCCGCCCGTAAGCCACAGTGGATTGATTTTGACGCCGGCGGTCTGCTGCAACAAGGCCAGGACGCTGAGCAGTTTAGCCATGACTTTTTCCGTTATCTGATTGATGTCGCCTCCGGCAAAGCCACGCGCAACGAAGTGTCGGATAACCGTGAAATTGCCATCTGGAAAAACGGCGTCACGCTTTAATAAAACATATTGAATATTAAACACTTTTTAGAACAGGACTTGAATATGGCACAGAGTCGTCGCTTAGAACTGCACCCGGACCGGTTATTTCCGTCAGATCCTGTGGTGCGCGATATCGCCCGGCGTTTATATCTGCAAATTAAAGACTTGCCGATTGTCAGTCCGCACGGCCATACCGATCCACGCTGGTTTGCCGAAGACGCCAACTGGGATAATGCCACTGCCTTATTGCTGCTGCCGGATCATTACGTATTTCGCATGTTGTACAGCCAGGGTATTGCGCTGGAACAGCTTGGCATCCGCCGTAAAGACGGCGCCGTGGTAGAAAGTGATTACCGCAAAATCTTTCATATTTTTGCCAAACACTATTACCTGTTTCGCGGTACACCGTCGCGCATCTGGCTGGATACGGTATTTCACGATGTATTCGGTTTAACCGAAACCCTGTGTGAAGACACCGCCGATCATTATTACGACAGCATTAACGCCCAATTGGCTAAGCCAGAGTTTAAGCCGCGCGCGCTGCTTGAGCGTTTTAATATCGAGCTGATTGCCACCACTGAAGGCGCGTTAAACGATTTAAAACACCATGCCAAACTAAAGGGCAGCGGCTTTGAACGCCGCGTTATCACCACTTTCCGCCCCGACGATGTGGTAGATGCTGACCGCGCTGATTTTGCTGCTAACGTAGCAAAACTGAGCGAAATTACCGGCGAAGACACGAAAAGCTGGCAAGGCTACCTGGCCGCGCTACGCAAACGCCGTAAAGTGTTTCGCGAACATGGCGCTACTGCGACTGATCACGGCCACCCGACGGCAATAACGGCCGATTTGCCAATGAAAGATGCCGCTGCGCTGTTTCAGCGCTGCTTAAGCGGTAAAGCCACACCAACTGAGACCGAGCTGTTCCGCGGCCAGATGCTGACCGAAATGGCCGGCATGAGCCTGGAAGATGGCATGACCATGCAAATTCACCCCGGCGCGCACCGTAACCACAACAAGGTGATATTCGAGCGCTTTGGTGCCGATAAAGGCGCGGATATTCCAAGCCCGACCGAATACGTGCAGGCACTAAAACCGCTGCTGCAGAAATACGGCAACGAGGCCAGCCTGAACATTATTTTGTTTACGCTGGACGAAACCACCTATGCCCGCGAACTGGCACCATTAGCCGGCCATTATCCGGCGTTAAAACTCGGCCCGGCCTGGTGGTTTCACGACAGCCCGGAAGGCATGCTGCGCTTTCGCCATCAGGTAACCGAAACCGCTGGTTTTTATAACACTGTGGGCTTTAACGACGATACCCGGGCGTTTTTATCTATACCGGCGCGGCACGATGTAGCGCGGCGCATCGACTGTCGCTTTTTGGCAGGCTTGGTGGCCGAGCACCGCTTAAGCGAAGAAGAGGCCGGCGAATTAGCCTACGAGCTGACTTACGGCCTGGTAAAGAAAGCGTATCAATTAAAGTAAATTGCTTTGTGGGCAACACACGGACTTAACTGCGAAGCTCAGTAACAGCTAAACAAAGCGTCTGCCGCATGGATGCGGCAGAGACAAATTCGTCGGGAACGAATTTGAATGGCGTAGCCACCCGAAGGGCAAACTGCACGAGGCAGTTTGTCAGTCAACAGGGAAGGGTCTACGGCGTCTTTGTGTGCTGTTTCTGAGTGAAGCCGCATAGGAACGAGTCTTTATGTGCTGTCTGACCGCAAAGCCAAAACCTGACTGCGTCCAGATAGGGCGGGTAAGGCAAGGATACAGATGACACAACTAAACAATCAGACGCTGGCAAGCCTAAACGGCAAGTTGCCAATTCCGGCTTACCGGCTGGCAGAGCAAAAGCCGCAAATCGGCATAGTACATTTAGGCCCTGGCGCGTTTTTCCGCGGCCATCAGGCCTGGTATACCGAACAGGCACTGCAATTTGGCGGTGACTGGGCCATTAGCGCCGTGTCCATGCGCTCGCCCGATGTCAGCCAGGCGTTAACGCCACAAGATGGCCTCTATACGCTGGCCGTGCTGGATGCCGTGCAAAGCTATCAGGTGATCGGCTCGGTGCAGGAAGTGCTGATTGCCAGCGAACAGTACAGCCAGGTGTTAGCGCGCTTAACCGCCGCCAGCACCAAATATGTCACCCTGACTATTACCGAAAAAGGCTACTGCTTAAATAGCAGCGGTAAGCTGGATTTACAGCACAGCCAGATCCTGCTGGATTTAACCGGTAGCAGCCAGCCCGTTACCGCTATTGGCTTGCTGTTTACGGCGCTGGCCGCGCGCTATCAGGCCAATATAGCGCCGTTTTGTCTGATTAGCTGCGACAACTTAACTGACAATGGCCATAAACTGCGTAATGCGCTTATTGCCTTTGCGGAGCAAAAAGACCCGGTTATTGCCAACTGGCTAAGCCAGCAGCTGCTAAGCCCTTGCACTATGGTCGACAGCATTACGCCGGCCACCGACGATGCCATTAAAGCCCAGGTTGCCGGGGTGTTGGGCGTGCAGGATAACTGGCCGATTAAGCGCGAAGCCTTTGTGCAGTGGGTAATTGAAGATATTTTACCGGCCGATAGGCCGGCCTGGCAGCAGGCCGGGGTGATTTATGCCCAGGACGTTACGGCGTTTGAAAAAGCCAAATTACGTTTACTTAATGCGCCGCATTCCACCCTGGCTTATGTCGGTTGTTTGCTTGGTTATGAGACCGTATGCGATGCCATGCAGGATAAGGTGTTAACGCAATTTATTCAGCAAATGATAAACGATGAGATCATGCCATCCTTTACGCCACCGGCTGAGCTCGATGTCAGGCAATACAGCAACGATATATTGGCGCGCTTTCGTAACCCGGCTATCCGCCATCTGCTGGCGCAAATTGCCTGGGATGGTTCACAAAAGCTGCCAATGCGCATACTGCCCGCCATTAGCGACAACTTAGCCGCCGGTCAAGCTATTGATAAACTAGCCTTTGCCATCGCCGCCTGGTGCCGTTTTATTGTTAAGCGGTATAGCGAGAATGAAAAACTGATCGACCCGCTTGCTGAGCAATTACTGGCCGTAGCCGCGCAGTGCAGCGGCAATGCCGATACCGACGTGGCGCTGTTTTTGGCCGTTGACGCCGTATTCCCACCCCAGCTTAGTTTAAACAAAGCCTTTTTTAGTGCAGTGCATACTGCGTATCAGCAACTTGTTACCCGGCCCGCCGCTGCGCTGGCGGCCTATGCAGGAGTTATTTAATGTCGTCTTTACCTCCGCTGTTGTCGTCTGAGCCGTCGTCAACGCTGTCTTCAGTAATCAAGGGGCCGGCGTTGTTGCCGATAATTCAGGCCGACACGCCACATGAAGCTGTCGCCATTGCCAAAGCGCTGGCCGATGGCGGTGTTGGCTCGGTTGAAGTAGTGCTGCGCACCCGCCAGGCGCTTGCTGCCATTACCGCTATTCGTACCGCCTTGCCCGACTTATTGGTTGGTGCCGGTACCGTGTTATCAGCCACCGATGCTAACGCCTGTAAAGCGGCCGGCGCCCAGTTTCTGGTTAGCCCGGCCAGCACAGCAAAGCTGTTAGAGGCGATGCTGGCCAGCGGCTTGCCATTTGTACCCGGTGTGGCGACGCCGTCGGAAATTGCCATGGCGCAGGAATATGGTTTGCGTGAAGTGAAGTTTTTCCCGGCGCATTTATCCGGCGGCATTGAGATGCTTAAAGCACTGAGCGGTGTATTTCAACAGATGAAATTTTGCCCCACCGGCGGTATTGGCCAGCATAATCTGGCTGAATTTTTAGCCTTGCCGAACGTATTTGTCGCTGGCGGTTCCTGGCTGACACCGGCTAGTATGGTGCAAACCCAGCAGTGGAGCCAAATTACGGCATTAGCTGCTGCGGCAACCGCCATAGCCAGGCAAATTAAAACCGCAGCTTAAGGAGAGGGCATGAGCAAACGTATTGTCATTATGGGAGAGTGCATGGTCGAGCTGTATCAGCTGGTCGACAATGTCTATCACCAGAATTTTGCCGGTGACGTTTTTAACACCGCAGTGTATTTAAAGCGCACCTGTGAAAACCCGGTTGATGTGCAGTTTTTTACCGCCGTCGGTACCGATCTGATCAGTGACAAACTGGTGCGGGCAGTCGAGCGGGAAAAAATAGATACCAGCCTGATGCTGCGCACCAAAACTGCCCGGCCTGGCCTGTATATGATTAATACCGATGCTTTTGGCGAGCGTAGCTTTGTGTACTGGCGCGACAGCTCGGCGGCAAAACAGGTACTGCAGTGTTTTAATGCTCAGCTTAGTTACGACGCCATTAAAGGCTGCGATATGTTTTATTTTTCAGGTATTACGCTGGCGATTTTGTCTGATAGCGACCGGGAACAGTTGTTCGGGCTGGTTAAGCAGCTAAAAGCTGACGGCAGCCAGATAGTGTTCGACCCGAATTACCGCCCGGCGCTGTGGCCGCATGCTGAAGCGGCCAAAGCCGCTTTTATTCAGGCCTATAGCTTGGCTGATGTCGCGCTGCCGGGGCTGGACGATCATCGTGTGCTGTTTGAAGCGCAAACCACTAACGATGTAGTGGCACAGCTGACCGAGCTGGGTGTAAGCGAAATTATTGTCAAAGATGGTAAAAACGGTATTAACGGCCGTTATCAGCAGCAAGCGTTTACCGCGCTGGCGCATCCGGTGAAGAAGGTGGTAGATACCACCGCCGCCGGCGATTCGTTTAACGGCGGTTATCTGGCAGCGCGCTTGGGTGGTATAGCACCGCAGCATGCGGTGAAGTTCGCTGCCCGCCTGGCTGGTTTTGTCGTAGAACACACCGGCGCTATTGTCAGCAAGGAACACTTTAACGGCTTTTGGGCGCAGAACCGGCCTTCTGTGTTTGTGAAGTGATGATTGGGCCGGTATTGGTGGTTGGTGACGCCGCAATAAAACACGCAGACACGCCGTAAACCCATCCCTGGGGGCTCCTCTCCCGCATCCTTGCGGGAGACGGTCTGCTTAGTTTATTCCGGCATCACTAACGTAGCAGGTTGGAACCCCGAAGCGCACAGCCACAGAGTGTCTGAGTGAGCGAAAGCGAGCGAGTTGCTGTGGCGAGCACGTCGGGTGTTGCAACCGGAAACAGTTAACGGCACAAAAATGCAGAAATAAATAACAAGATCCGGCTTAAGCCGGGCAAGCGTCGCATCTGACCCTGACTAACAACCAAGTCAATTTTGTTAGAAGGAGCAAGGCATGAGTTTAGCAACAGTTTTTCCGCAAGCCGCTGATATACCGCCACAGTTTGCCCACAAGGGCGAAATAACCCAGCGCGAGTATTTAGTAAATGGCGAGTTGGTGCAGTGGCCTGGGGATCTAAGCCCGGTTGTTAGCCCGGTGTATTTACGTAGCGCACCCAATGATGAGCTACAGCAAGTCGTGCTGGGGCATACGCCGTTACTGGATGCCGACACCGCGCTAAAAGCGCTGGACAGTGCAGTAAACGCCTATGATTTAGGCCGTGGCGCCTGGCCAACCATGGCGGTGCTGGAGCGTATCCAACATGTAGAGAAGTTTCTGGGTTTAATGCAGTTGCAGCGCGATGAAGTGATCCGCCTGCTGATGTGGGAAATAGGCAAAACCTACCCCGATGCGGCAAAAGAATTTGACCGCACCTGCGACTATATCCGCGACACCATTGAAGCATTAAAACAGCAGGACAGAGACGCCAGCCATTTTATCATCGAGCAGGGCAGCCTGGGCAAAATCCGCCGTGTGCCGGTGGGGGTGGCGCTGTGTATGGGGCCCTTTAACTATCCGCTCAATGAAACCTTTACCACGCTGATACCGGCGTTGATCATGGGTAACACCGTGATTTTTAAACCGGCTAAATACGGCGTTCTGCTTATTCAGCCGCTGTTGCAGGCATTTTTGCAAAGCTTTCCGCCTGGGGTGATCAACATTATTTACGGCCGTGGCCGCGAAACTGTTGGTGTGCTGATGGAGAGCGGTAAAATCGACTTGTTCGCCTTTATCGGCACCAACAAAGGTGCCAGTGATCTAAAGCGGATGCACCCTAAGCCGCACCGGCTGCGCGCTGTGCTGGGGCTGGATGCGAAAAACCCGGCTATTATTCTGCCTGATGCTGATATGCAGCGCACAGTGAAGGAATGTGTCGCCGGCAGTTTGTCGTTTAACGGTCAGCGTTGTACTGCCTTGAAAATTCTGTTTGTGCACTACAGCCGGGCCGCCGAATTGGTAGATAAACTCGCCAGTGCTATCAGTGCGTTAAAAGCCGGTATGCCGTGGGAGCAAGGCGTGGCAATTACGCCGCTGCCGGAGCCGGGTAAAACGCAGTTTTTAGCTGAACTGCTTAAAGACGCGTTGGATAAAGGCGCTGCTTTGCAAAATCCGGACGGTGGGCAAACGACTGCATCCTTGTTTACCCCGGCGCTGCTGTATCCGGTTAACAGCAGTATGCGGCTGTATAACGAAGAACAATTCGGCCCGCTGGTACCGGTAGTACCTTACTCTGATATCAGCGAAGTGATTGACTATGTAGTTAATGCTAACTTTGGCCAGCAGCTGAGTATCTTTGGGCAGGACGCGCAGCGGGTTGGCGAGCTGGTGGATATTTTCGCCAATCAGGTTGGCCGTATTAATATCAACAGCCAGTGTCAGCGCGGGCCAGACAGCTTTCCGTTTAACGGCCGCAAAGATTCGGCCGAAGGCACCTTGTCGGTGGTAGATGCGCTGCGGCAGTTTTCCACGCCGACCTTAGTGGCTGCGAAATATCAGCAAGATGATATCGACTTTGTTAAGCAGATGGTCAAGATGCGTAGCTCACACTTTCTGGCGACGGACTTTTTGTTCTGATGCCGTTTAATGCTTTAAAACAAAAATAGCTACTGCGACGGCCTGATATAAATTATGTAAGCCGTCGTCACTGCGTTAGCGCTGCTTGCGTTGCTGCCTTAGCCAGGCAGTGAGTTTCTGGTAGGGTACGACAAAATACGGCGTGAATAAATTATACTTTAATGTGCCGTGATTAGAAAAATATTTATGCAGGCTGCTGCTGAATACCGTATTATCGGTTAATCTAACTTCAGTGTTTCCAGCCAGAGGTTTGCATGCACGCGCAGTTTATTCACGCCGCTAAACAGCTTATTGCGGCAGATCGCTATTTTGACGATCCGCTGCACACTTTAGCTTTTGGCACCGATGCCAGCTTTTACCGCTTGCTGCCCAAGTTGGTATTGCGCGTTGAAAGCGAAGCTGAAGTGGTAGCGCTGTTAAAGCTGGCGAGTGAATATCAGGTGGCAGTGACCTTTCGGGCTGCCGGCACCAGTTTATCTGGCCAGGCAGTTACCGATTCGGTACTTTTGGTACTGGGCGAAAACTGGCAGCAGCGTGAAGTGCGCGGCCTGGGGGAGCAAATCCGGCTGCAACCGGGTGTAATAGGTGCGGCTGCCAATAAAGTGCTAAGCCCTTTTTCGCGCAAAATCGGCCCGGATCCGGCGTCAATAAACAGCTGCAAAATCGGCGGCATAGTAGCGAATAATGCCAGTGGTATGTGCTGTGGCACGGCGCACAACAGCTTTAACACGCTGTCAGCGATGCGCCTGGTGTTGTTCGACGGCACTGTACTGGATACCGAAGATAGCCAAAGCGTGGCGGCATTTCGGCAAAGTCACGCGCAGTTGTTGGCAGAGCTTGAAGAGCTGGGCGCACAAACCCGCGGCAATAGCGCGCTAAGCGCTAAAATCCGCCATAAATACCGCTTAAAAAACACCACCGGTTTTTCGCTCAATGCGTTAACCGAATTTACTGATCCGATAGATATTCTCACCCATTTAATGGTGGGCTCCGAAGGCTGCCTGGGTTTTATCAGCGCGGTAACCTATAACACTGTGCCGGAGTATCCGCATCGTGCCAGTAGCTTGTTGGTGTTTCCCAGCGTCGACAGTTGTTGCCGGGCCGTTACCGTATTAAAACAACAACCGGTGTCGGCGGTGGAGCTATTGGATCGGCGCAGCCTGCGCTCGGTTGAGCATAAAGCCGGCATGCCAGCTTGGGTAAAGAGTTTATCTGATCAGGCCTGTGCCTTACTGATAGAAAGCAGCGCATTAACCGCCAGCCTGCTGCAGCAACAACTGACGCAGATTGTAGCCAGCCTGGCTACATTTGCGCTGGAGCAACAGGTTGAATTCAGCACTGATCCGACGGTGTATAACCAGTTATGGGCGATACGCAAAGGCACTTTTCCGGCGGTAGGCGCAGTGCGGCAAACCGGCACTACGGTGATCATTGAAGATGTCACTTTTCCGCTGCAGCAATTGGCCGATGGTGTGTCGCGCTTGCAGCAGCTGTTTGATAAATATCACTATGATGAGGCGATTATTTTTGGCCATGCGCTGGAAGGCAATCTGCATTTTGTCTTTACCCAGCGCTTTGACGCGCCGGCAGAAGTCGCCCGCTATGATGCCTTTATGCAGGACGTAGCGCAGCTGGTGGCGGTAGAGTTTGCTGGCTCATTAAAAGCCGAGCATGGCACCGGCCGAAATATGGCGCCCTTTGTTGAGCTGGAGTGGGGCAGCGAGGCGTATGCGTTAATGTGGCAAATTAAACGTTTGCTGGATCCCAATAACATCCTCAACCCAGAGGTGGTGCTAAGCCATAATCCGCAGTTACATCTGCAAAACTTAAAACCTCTACCGGCGACAAATCCGCTGGTTGATAAATGCATAGAATGCGGTTTTTGTGAGCCGGTCTGCCCGTCGCGCAAATTAACCTTAACGCCACGCCAGCGTATTGTGGCGCAGCGCGAAATATCACGTTTAACCTTGTTAGGCAAAGCGCATACGTCAGACGAAGACGCCAAGCGCTTAAAGCAACTTAGCCAAACTTACCAGTATGCCGGCACCGATACCTGTGCTGCCTGCGGCATGTGCAGCACGGCCTGCCCGGTGGGCATTAACACCGGTGACTTGACCCGGCAACTGCGCGCTGTGAACAACCGGCCATGGCAGAGAACTGCGGCGTTTATCGCACGCCACTTTAGTGTTGCTGCCGCAATCAGCCGGTTGGGTTTGCGTGTTGGCAGGGTAGTTGGCAGGGTAGTGCCGCGCTGGCACAAGGCTATGCCGACAGCAAATGGCCATAGTGTGGTAAATCAGTATGCTGCAGATCAGGCGTTAAAGCCGCTGATTTATCTGGCGTCATGCTCAGGCCGGGTTATGGCGCCGCAAGCCAACAGCAAAGATCCGCGTAGTTTGCAGCAGGTAAGCGCCAGCTTACTGCAAAAGGCCGGATATCAGCTGATCGTGCCGGACGGTATAAGCAACCAATGCTGTGGTATGCCGTTTCAATCTAAAGGCCAGTTTGCTGCAGCAGCACAAAAGCAGCGCGAACTGGAACTATGGCTGCTTGACGTTACCAATAACGGTGATATTGCCGTGTATTCTGATACCAGCCCTTGCAGTTTAACGCTGCGCGGCAAGCTGGACCCGCGGTTGACTATTGTCGACAGTGTCGATTTTTTGCATGACAAGGTGCTGCCCAAACTCAGGATTACGCCACTTAATGAACCGGTAGCGCTGCATATTACCTGCAGTGCCAGCCAGTTGGGGCAGGCCGATAAACTACAGCGTTTGCTTAGTGCCTGCAGCAGTAAAATTGTAGTGCCAGAGGGCATTAGCTGTTGCGGCTTTGCCGGCGATAAAGGTTTTGTACTACCAGAGCTGAATGCTTCTGCGTTATCGGAGTTAAAGCAGCAAGTGAGTACTTGCTCACAAGGGGTGTCGACCAGCCGCACCTGCGAGATCGGCTTATCGCAGCATAGCGGCATTGAGTATCAGCATCTGGTGTATCTGCTGGACCATCTGGCAAAGTAACCTGTCTTTTAGCTGCATGATACGTCAGCCAGGTATTAGTTCGCTTGCAAATGCTTAGCAGTTGGTTGATGCTGAAACATCATAACAACGCTGCAATTATCACGATTTCGTGATGCCGGCAGGGAGTCGACTGTTGAGTAATGTTAATTCTAAGCCTGATTTATCGGCAGCTTTTGCTACCTTGCGCCGGCGCTTTGAACAAGGTTTGTCTGAGCGATCGGCAAAAATGTTGGCATTAACCGCAGCATCCGATAGCAGTTTCTTACCGATGCTGATTACCGAAGCGCACAAGCTGGCAGGGGCTTGCGCGACTTTTGGCCATGCTGCCCTTGGTAGTTATGCCAGACAAATAGAGCAGCTTGCCAAAGATATCCGCAGTAAAACAGACGTTGAACGTCTACATGCACTACCGGGCTTGCGCCAGACAGTGCTGGAGTTTGATGTGGCGGTAAATCTGGCTCTACTGGAAATTGACAGTTCAGCTGCAGAAGTCACAACTCAACTGCATCAGGCAGATACTGTCTGGCTATTATTACCCTCGCCGCAGTTAACTACCGAGCTGGTTAGCCAACTGCAGGCTTTTGGTCACCATGTTGAATGTTTTTCGGACTACGCCAGTTGCCTGGCGCGTTTGCAACATACTGCCCCGGCTGTGCTGTTAGCGGCAGCGAATCTGAAAGATGGTGCTTCACTGTTTGCGCAGAACTTATTGTTACAACAGTTGAAAATACAAGCTTCGCGGTTATTAGTGTTTTCTGAAAAGGACGAGTTTGATTTACGCATTAAAGCATCGCAGCATCGTGCAGAAGCCTTTTTTGTCTCACCGCTTGATGTTGCGGCTATGATTTCAACCATCAGCGAATTACTGGAATTAAGTGCTAAGTATGCCGGCAAGGTGTTTATCGTTGATGACGATAAGTTATTGGCGCAACATTTTGCTTTGGTGCTAAATAATGCCGGCATCACAACGCAGATCTTAAGCAATGTCCGGCATATCGTTGCTGAAATTATGCGCTTTCAGCCAGATCTGTTGTTAATGGAAATGTATATGCCTGATTACTCCGGCATCGAGCTGGCGGGTTTAGTGCGACAGTACCAGTCGTTAAGGCGTTTACCCATTGTATTTTTGTCATCCGAGATAAATAAAACGCTGCAGATTGGCGCCATGGCGCTTGGCGCTGATGATTTTATCAGCAAACCCATCGACGATACGCAGTTGGTACTGGCCGTAAAGGCACGGCTAAAACGCAGCCTGCAACTTAAAAACCTGATTGAAAAAGACAATCTGACGGCGTTGATAAAACACAGTGCGATCAAAGAACTGGCCGAGCTGGAGTTTGAACGTAGCCAGCGTTACCAGCACACCTTTAGTATCGTGATGCTGGACATCGACCACTTTAAAGCGGTTAATGATAATTATGGCCATGGCATCGGCGATATGGTTATTACAGCTTTAGCCACGTTGCTGCGTAAACGTATTCGAAAATCAGACCGGGCCGGACGTTACGGCGGAGAGGAGTTTATGCTGGTGTTGCCTGAATGCAGTGGGGCTAAGGCGCGGGAATTAACCGGGCAGATCCTGCAGGCGTTCCGGCAATTGCATTTTACCGCTAATGGTGAGCAGTTCAGCTGTAGCTACTCTGCCGGTGTTGTCGCCTATGATGAAGCTGATTTTAGTAATGCTGAGCAAATGATAGCGGCGGCCGATAAGGCGATGTACAAAGCTAAGCGGGCGGGGCGAAATCAGGTGTATTAACAAAAAGCCCGCAATAAAGCGGGCTGATATCTGCGAACGGGGTTTAAAGCTTATTTAAAATCTCAGCCGGCAAGGCCAGCTCGTCATTGCGGTTAACGCCGACACCACGCTCAAGGATGTTTTTTGCAATTTGCTTGGCTTCTTCCAGCGAGTGCATTTGCGCCGTGCCGCACTGGTAAATATTCAGCTCCGGAATATCGCTCTGGCTGGCAACATGCAATACATCGTCCATCGCGGCTTGCCAGGCCGTAGCCACCCGCTGCTCGTCTGGGGTGCCAATTAAGCTCATGTAAAAGCCGGTACGGCAGCCCATCGGCGAAATATCGATAATCTCGACATCAGCACCATTTAAATGGTCACGCATAAAGCCGGCAAATAAATGCTCCAGCGTATGGATACCTTTTTCTGACAGTATTTCTTCATTAGGCACGCAAAAACGCAAATCAAATACCGTAATGGCATCGCCTTTAGGCGTATTCATTTTCTTTGCCACACGCACAGCCGGGGCTTTCATAATGGTATGGTCAACGGTAAAACTGTCGAGTAATGGCATAACAAACCCTGAAAATTTAAGCTACAGATGGCGACTATTATAGGCAGGTAAAGCGCAATAAGTTAACCGTTATTGGCGCTCAATAGCGTGAAAAGCGCGGTAAAACAGGAAAAAGTTCCCGGTTGGCAAAATTTTTAATTGAATAACCTTGAATGGATCAGGGCTAATCCCCATTAATCGCTCAACGCAATTTGTGATTGTTCAGAATATTAACTGGAGTGTAGTTATGGGCAGAATTATTGGTATTGACTTGGGTACAACCAACTCTTGTGTAGCAGTATTAGACGGCGACAAGCCTCGCGTATTAGAAAACGCTGAAGGTACCCGTACTACGCCCTCTATTATTGCTTATGCTGAAGACGGCGAAGTGTTAGTGGGCCAGCCGGCGAAACGTCAGGCGGTGACTAACCCTAAAAACACCTTATTCGCGATTAAGCGTTTAATTGGGCGTCGTTTTGAAGACGAAGAAGTACAGCGCGACATTAAAATTATGCCTTACGCTATCGTTAAGGCTGATAATGGTGATGCCTGGGTTGAAGTAAAAGGCAAAAAATTAGCTGCACCGCAAATTTCAGCTGAAGTGCTGAAAAAGATGAAGAAAACCGCCGAAGACTTCTTAGGTGAAGCGGTAACGGCTGCAGTAATTACCGTACCTGCGTACTTTAACGATGCGCAGCGTCAGGCAACCAAAGATGCCGGCCGTATTGCTGGTTTAGACGTAAAACGTATTATCAACGAGCCAACTGCTGCGGCGCTGGCCTACGGTATGGATAAAAAGAAAGGCGATACCAAGGTTGCGGTATATGACTTAGGTGGCGGTACTTTCGATATCTCTATCATTGAAATTGACGACGTAGACGGCGAGCAAACGTTTGAAGTACTGGCGACCAACGGTGATACTCACTTAGGTGGTGAAGACTTCGATAACCGTTTAATCAACTATTTAGTTGAAGAATTTAAGAAAGAGCAGGGCATTGACCTGCGTAACGACCCTCTGGCCATGCAGCGCTTAAAAGAGTCTGCGGAAAAAGCCAAGATTGAGCTGTCGTCAGCGTCACAAACTGAAGTAAACCTGCCGTACATTACTGCTGATGCTTCAGGCCCGAAACACCTGAACATCAAGGTAACCCGTGCCAAGCTGGAATCTTTAGTGGAAGATTTAATTCAGCGCACTATCGAGCCGCTGAAGCAAGCGCTGAAAGATGCTGATTTAAGTGTCGGTGAAATTGACGATATCATCCTGGTTGGTGGTCAAACGCGGATGCCAAAAGTACAGGAAGCGGTAACGGCTTTCTTTGGCAAAGAGCCACGTAAAGATGTTAACCCGGACGAAGCGGTAGCAGTAGGTGCAGCAATTCAGGGCGCGGTACTGTCAGGTGATGTGAAAGACGTATTACTGCTTGACGTTACGCCATTGTCACTGGGTATTGAAACCATGGGCAGCGTAATGACGGCGCTGATCGAGAAAAACACCACTATTCCGACCAAGAAGTCACAGGTGTTCTCAACAGCAGAAGATAACCAGTCTGCGGTAACTATTCACGTGCTGCAGGGCGAGCGTAAGCGCGCGTCAGACAACAAGTCACTGGGTCAGTTTAACTTAGAAGGCATTCGTGCCGGTCGTCGTGGCGAGCCGCAAATTGAAGTGGTTTTCGATTTAGACGCCGACGGTATCTTGCATGTATCTGCTAAAGATAAAGATACCGGCAAAGAGCAAAAAATCACTATCAAGGCTAACTCTGGCTTAAGCGATGAAGAAATTCAGGCCATGGTACGTGATGCTGAAGCGCATGCTGAAGAAGACAAAAAGTTTGAAGAGCTGGTACAAACCCGCAACCAGGCTGATGCGATGGTACATGCTACCCGCAAACAACTGGAAGAAGTGGGCGACAGTCTGGCTGCCAACGACAAAGAAGCCATTGAAACTGCAATTAAAGAGCTGGAAGCTGTGTTAAAAGGCAGCGACAAAGCCGCGATTGATGAGAAGTCTCAGGCACTGATGCAGGCGTCACAAAAACTGATGGAAGCAGCACAGGCCAAGGCACAACAGGGCGGCGCTGATGCTGGCCAGCAAGCTGACAACAGCAACGACGATGTCGTTGACGCTGAGTTTGAAGAAGTGCAAGACGACAAGAAGTAATCTGGCTGAAGTATAAGGGCTGGCCTGGTGCCAGCCTTTTGGCATTAAGACATTTACTGAGCGGGAACTATGTCCAAGCGTGACTATTATGAAGTACTAGGTGTCGCCAAAGGCGCCGACGATAAAGACATCAAAAAGGCCTATAAACGCCTCGCCATGAAATTTCACCCGGATCGTACTCAGGGTGATAAGGCCATGGAAGAGAAGTTTAAAGAAGTGCAGGAAGCCTACGAGGTGTTGTCGGATGAACAAAAACGCGCCGCCTATGACCGTTTTGGCCATGCCGGGGTAGATCCGAACCGTGGTGGCGGTGGTGGTGCCGGCGGTGCTGATTTCGGTGATATATTCGGCGATGTGTTCGGCGATATCTTTGGGGGGGGTGGCCGCCGTGGTCAGTCACGGGCGCAGCGCGGTTCAGATTTGCGCTATAACCTGGAATTGAGCCTGGAAGAAGCGGTACGCGGCAAATCAGTCGACATTAAAGTACCGACTATGGTCGGTTGTGATAGCTGCGACGGCTCTGGTGCGAAAAAAGGCACTTCAGCCAAGAGTTGTCCTACTTGCCATGGTGCCGGCCAGGTAACCATGCGCCAGGGCTTTTTTGCGGTACAGCAAACCTGCCCAACCTGTAATGGCCGCGGTAAAATTATTCCGGATCCGTGCAGCAAATGCCATGGCGAAGGCCGCATAGAGAAAACCAAAACGCTGTCGGTGAAAATTCCGGCTGGTGTGGACACTGGTGATCGTATTCGTTTAACCGGCGAAGGCGAAGCGGGTATGCATGGTGCGCCGGCGGGCGATTTATATGTACAGGTACATGTAAAAGAGCACCCAATCTTTGTCCGCGATGGCAACAACCTGTACTGCGATGTACCACTGAGCTTTACTACTGCTGCCTTGGGCGGTGAAATTGATGTACCAACACTGGATGGCCGCGTTAAGCTGAAAATACCGGCAGAGACACAAACGGACAAAATGTTCCGTCTGCGTGGCAAAGGTGTGAAGTCTGTTCGGGGTGGCGGTATCGGTGATTTAGTCTGTAAAGTTGTAATTGAAACGCCGGTTAACCTGAGTGACAAGCAAAAAGAATTGTTACGCCAGTTGGACGACAGCATGGTGGGCGACGGTGAAGCTAAACACCGGCCGAAATCGAAAGGCTTCTTCGATGGTGTGAAAAAGTTTTTTGATGATTTAACCAGTTAATTCTGAATGAAAAACCACCTGCGGGTGGTTTTTTGTTTTTCAGCAGATACAATAAAACCTAAGCTTGATTTCTGCCGGCGCAACAAAAATAAGGATATACCGATGTTGAAGAAGTTGTTTGTTACCAGTGCCTGTATTTTATTAATGGCAGCCTGTGCCCAGTCACCTACCGGCCGGCGCCAGATCATGCTGTTTAGCGATGCGGAACTGGGCAAAATGGGCGCCCAGACGTTTGAAGCGATGAAAGCAGAAACGCCACTGGCAAAAGATGTTGAGCTTAACCGCTATGTAAAATGCGTTGCCAATAGCTTATTGGCGGTTACGCCGGATAATTTACGAGCCCAAAGCTGGGAAGTGGTGTTGTTTGATGCTGACCAGGTTAATGCTTTTGCGTTACCTGGCGGTAAAATAGGCGTTTATACCGGCTTGCTAAAAGTGGCACAAAATCAGGAGCAGCTGGCAGCAGTTGTCGGCCACGAGATTGCACATGTTATCGCCGGCCACAGTAATGAGCGGTTATCATCTAATCAGGGTATACAAACAATACTGGCATTAGGTGATGCAGGCATGAAAGCTTACGGTGTTAAATATCAGCAAGAGTTAATGACGGCGTTTGGCCTTGGAGCGCAGCTTGGTGTGGCGTTACCATTTAGCCGCGCACATGAAACCGAATCCGATATTATTGGTCTGGAGCTGATGGCAAAAGCCGGTTTTGAACCACGGCAGGCGGTCAATTTATGGCAAAATATGGCGGCATTGGGCGGTAGCGGCACACCGGAATTTATGTCTACCCACCCACTACCAGAAACGCGGATTAAAGAACTACGTGAAAAATTGCCAGCGGCAATGAAGTTGTATAACGAACGTAAGGCTGGTTCGGCGTTGCCGCAATGCAAGCGTTAGTTGTCAGCTTGTTTTACAAAATGCGCAGTTTGCTGCCGGTAGCAATATTAAAATATGCTTGAAATCATTGACTTGCTTTGATGGAGTGATTTTTGCATAATTTTGCTTAGGTAAACTGTAATCAGTCACAAAATTGTGTGCTTTGGGAACTGCTATGGAAATGGATGACAATAAGCAAGTAGAACAGACCAGCGGTAGCCGCAGAGACTTTTTAGTTAAAGCGGGTTTAGCCAGCGTGCCGTTATTGATGTCGTTTAAAAGTCGGGCAACCTGGGGCTCGTCAACGCTTAATTGTGGCTTAAGTGCTACTGCGTCACAAATTGCCTCGATGACGGCGCAAAGCGGAAAAAAATGTAAAGAGCACGTCTCGCACAAAATTTGCGATGTAGATTATTTTGGTAGCCCACACGGCTGCTTTAAAAAGCCGTCGCATACGGTATATAAATTTAATGGCAAACAAATACATCAGGATACCCGGTTTAAAGATGTTTTTGGTGGCGGCAAAACCAGGAAATTAAGCAGCTGTATTAATGACAGCCCGGATAATTTTGAGCGCAACATTAGTTATTGTTTTTTGTATGCCTTGTACATGGACAAGGTTGTGCGCAGATCGGGCGAATTTCCTTTACCCGATGACTTTGTATCAGCCTACAAGTATGCAGGTGGGCAGGCCAGAATAGATTTAATTAACTTGGTAGCTTTCTATGTAAATGGCTATTAAGCTGTTATGTCACTTTTAACCTGGCTTTGTTAACTTTGCAGTTATTAGATTTAATGCCTCCTGATGTAACCTCAAGCTATGCTGACTGGCTGCTGTGGTGTAATACCGCAGCAGCTGGTTATATTCAAAGTGAATTTGAAGTTGTTGCTGAAGATACAACACTAAGCTACGTGTTGATGTTTGACCCGGTAAGCCATGATACCACTTTGGCTAGCAAAGCCGATCTGCTGCAAAACGCTAAAGCCGGCGTATGAGTGCTTATAACTTTGCTATTCATTGCCAGCCGTTTTCGGTCGCTGTAGTTAATTCATCACGCTATTTATATCAGGCGATACAACAGCTCTATCCGGCAACGGTGTTTGGCCCGATTAACGCTAATCTGGTTTACGATTTTGATCTGACTGTAAAGCGTCGCTGGGCTGATCTGGCCGGCGAGTATCTGGTTGGCTCCGCGTCTGAGCATTTTCGCATGGCAGAGCAAGCGCATTTACCGGCTATTTTTGAATGGGCGTTTAACTGGAGCGTGGCGTCTTTTCAACATTATTATTTGGCTTTTCATGCCGCAGTGGTGCAAAAGGGTGATTTAACTCTGGTATTACCGGCTGAACCCGGTTCAGGTAAAAGCACGTTAAGTGCAATGTTAATGTTGCAGGGCTGGCGCCTGTTATCTGACGAAAGTTGTCTGCTGGATATGAATACCGGTATGGTGGTCCCTTGTGTCCGGCCTGTTAGTCTGAAAAATCAGTCACTGAGTGTTATTCGTCAACGTTATCCTGAGGCCGCATTACGGTTGCAAATTGACAACACTATTAAAGGCACCGTCGGTTATCTGTTACCGTCCGAGGCCAGCTGGCAGGGGTATGACGTGCCATGTTACGCCAGCCACATTATTTTCCCACAGTACTGCAGTACCCAGCCAAATACCGTGTTTGAACCAATTGCAGCAGAGCAGGGGATCTTGCGGCTGATACAAAATTCGTTTAATTATTCAGTGTTGGGCGCCGAAGGCTTTACCGCCCTTAGCCGTTTAGTGCGCAGCGTTAAACTGATGCAATTACAATACGCCGATACCGATGAGATGCTGTCACTTATGGAGCAGCTTAAGTGAGGTCGCAACTGCTGGCTTTGTTTCAGGCCCCGGCTGATTATGCCAGGCAGGCCACTGCGGCTGATTGGACCCTGCTGCTGGCTCAGCTGCGTAAACATGGCCTGCTGGCAAAAGCGTATTTTAAATTGCAGCAAACGGCTGAGCTTGACCGGGTGCCGCTGCAGGTTAGCCGTCAGCTGCAATCAGGGGCGAAATACGCCGCCAAGCAACAGCATTCATTGTTTTATGAGTTACAACAACTTGAGCCAATGCTGCAGCAACTGACTTGCCCGTGTTTGTTGCTTAAAGGCGCTGCCTACCGGGCGTTGGCACTGCCGGTAAGCCACGGCAGACTGTTTTCTGACATTGATATACTGGTGCCGGCATCCTCAGTTAGCGAGGTGAAAAACAAGCTGTTTTTTTGCGGCTTTTATGAGCCCGAAATGGCGGAGTATGACCGGCAGTATTATCTGCGCTGGTCACATCAGCAGCCACCGCTGCATCACTTTGAGCGCGACAGCGTAATTGACTTGCACCATCATATTTTTCCGCCAGCTTCGGCCAGACAGCTAAATATTGCCCCTTTGTTTGAACAGGCGGTGGCGATACCGGGCTCAGGCTTTAAAACGCCCTGCCTGCAGCATTTATTTGTGCATGCTGCAGTGCATTTGTTCTGGCAGGAAGAAACCCATCGCAGTTTAAAAGACATTATTGATCTGAATGACCAATTTTCGGTGTTAGCTGAGCAGGGCTTGCTGACGTCTTTGTCTGAGGAAGCAATAAAAATAGGCGCGGCACAAGCGGTAACCAATGTGGTGTATGTTCTGACGCAGTTATTCCCATCCGACTCAGCCCGCGCCTACTTACAGCAGGCTAGGGTAGCGGCACCGCAACGGCTGCTGTGCCACTGCTTTATTAACACCTTGCAAGACAAAGGCGTTATGCCGGCAATGTGCAAGGCCCTCTGGTTTGTCCGCGGCCACCGTCTGAAAATGCGCTGGTCTATTTTGCTGTACCATATGCTGGCTAAGCCTTTATCTTTGCTCAGGCGCTAGCGCTGGATGCTGTCTGTTTGGCTTGGATGATTCGGCCGGATGACAATAATGGTAATAGCCACCAGCAGCAAAATCAGACAGTAATAGCTTTGCGTTACCACCTGCCACGGCGAAATACCGAAGCTGGCTCCCAGCAACAAGGCCTGGGCACCATAAGGCACCAGCCCCTGGCTGATACAGGCAAAAATATCCAGCAGGCTGGCGCTGCGTCTGGCAGTGATGTGATGCTGCTGCGCCAGCGTTTTGCTGACGTCACCAGTTAGTACTATCGCCACCGTATTATTGGCAATACACAGGTTACTGATAAAGGCTAACGCCGCTATGGCCAGTTGCTGGGCTTTATTGCCGGCCAGCTTCAGACCGTTTGCGACATGCTGAATGTTACCGGCAATCCACTGCAAACCGCCTTGCTGTTTAATAAATTCACTTAAGGCACTCACCAGCATTGCCAGCAGGAAGATTTCCTGCACATTGGCAAAACCGCTGGCGATATCTTTACCCAAGTTGGCCATAGCGTAGTTGGCAAACACCGCGCCCTGCAATGCAGCCAGTACTATGCCCAGCAGCAACACCACAAAGACATTTAGTCCCAGTACTGCCAGCAGTAGGATCGCCGCATAAGGTACTACACCTGTCCAGTTGACGGCGTCAATTTGCACCGGCGCTCCCTCTGTCGCCAGCACGATATATAACAGCAGCGTGATCGCCGCTGCGGGCAGGGCAATTTTAATATTTTCACGGAATTTATCTGCCATTTGCGCGCCCTGAGTGCGGGTAGAGGCGATAGTCGTGTCAGAGATAATAGATAAGTTGTCACCAAACATGGCACCGCTTAGCAGCACACCAGCCACTAATGCCTGATCCAGCCCGGCCTGGTTGGCCAAACCAACGGCTATTGGCGCTAAGGCACCTATAGTGCCCATGGAAGTACCCATAGCGGTAGATACCAGAGCGGCAATAACAAACAAGCCCGGCAACAACCAGGGGGCAGGTACTAAGCTCAAACCGGCATTAACGGCGGCATCGACGCCGCCGGTGGCAGTAGCCACGCTGGCAAAAGCGCCGGCCAGCAGGTAAATAATGCACATGGTAATAATATTGCTGTTACCGGCGCCTTTGATCATTACGTCAATAGACTGCTGTAGCGGTGCTTTGTGCAACCAGATAGCCAGTACCAGTGCAGGAATGATGGCGACATGACCAGGCAATTGGTAAAACGCATAGGCCACATCCTGTTGATGTAAATACAGGCCTGTGCCAAGAAACAGTGCGACAAAAAATAACAACGGTAGCAGCGAGCGTTTAGCGCCGGGCGCGAATTCAGTCTGTTCGGTCATATCTCATCCTGTCGGGCCAACGGCGTTTGCTATGTCAGCTTGAGTTGGCAAATGGACGCGCACTATATAGATGGCTGGACGTCCTGTCAATTTGTCTAAGGTTAGTTTTCGTACTGGTATAAGCTACCTGAGTTTATTATGCTGGCAACTGTTTTTCTTGTTGTCTGATTTGCACGGAGTGCTGATGTCGCCACTTAAACTGATTGTATCGCGTCGTTTTTTGCCATTTTTTTTAACGCAGGCCAGCGGTGCCTTTAACGACAACGTGTTTAAAAATGCGCTGATGTTAATATTGGCTTTTACCGCGGCTAATGCATTGCCGTGGGATACCGATTTAACCATGAACCTGGCGGCAGGCTTGTTTATTTTGCCGTTTTTATTGTTTTCGGCCACTGCCGGCACCCTGGCCGATGCGGTGTGCAAAACCCGTCTGATCCGGGCGTTAAAACTGCTGGAAATTGGCCTGATGCTGTTAGCCGGCCTGGCGTTTTATTTCCAACAGTATCTGATGTTGCTGGGGTTGCTGTTTTTAATGGGCAGCCAGTCGGCGTTTTTTGGTCCGGTAAAATACGCTATTTTACCGCAGCTGTTAACCGACAAAGAGCTGCTGGCTGGCAATGCCTGGGTTGAAATGGGTACCTTTGTGGCTATTCTGCTCGGTACCATTACCGGAGGTTTATTGGTCGGGCTGGCCGATGCGCCACTGTGGATTGCTGGCGTCGTCGTGCTGTTTTCTGTGCTGGGTTATCTGGTAAGCCGGCATATTCCGGCAGTAGGGCAAGTGGGTAACGCTGAC
This sequence comes from Rheinheimera muenzenbergensis, assembly GCF_036984005.1. Lineage (NCBI taxonomy): Bacteria > Pseudomonadati > Pseudomonadota > Gammaproteobacteria > Chromatiales > Chromatiaceae > Rheinheimera > Rheinheimera muenzenbergensis. The sequence goes on along the minus strand of NZ_JALAAR010000004.1, from coordinate 107,226 downwards.
AGGTTTCGTTTTGCACCCTGGCAACAAACCAAAGCAACGATCAGTATCAGTTACGCTAACCGCACCCTGTACTTATCTATTATGGCCATTAGCTGGTTCTGGTTTTTAGGTGCCAGTTATTTAACCCAGTTTCCTAACTTCACCAAAACCGTGCTCGGCGGCGATAACACTGTTGTTACAGCGTTATTAGTGGCGTTTTCAGTGGGCGTAGGTATTGGCTCTATGTTGTGTGAACGCTTATCCGGTGACAGGGTTGAGCTGGGTATAGTGCCTATCGGCTCGGTTGGTTTAACGTTGTTTGGCGTCAGTTTGTATATTAGTAGCCCGGCAGAGCTGCCGGCGCAGCTACTAAATCTGCCGCAGTTTTTAGCAACCCCTTTTGGCTGGTGGGTGCTGACAGATTTAACATTGATTGGCGTATTTGGTGGTTTGTTTATTGTGCCGCTGTATGCCTTGTTACAACAACGGGCCGAGCCGCAGCAGCGGGCGCGGGTTATAGCCGCCAACAATATTTTTAATGCGCTGTTTATGGTGGTGAGCGCCATTGCCGGCATAGTGTTTTTAACCGTACTGGATTTAGCCATACCAGAGTATTTTCTAATTCTGGCGATTATGAATGCAGTGGTGGCATTGTATGTCTACAGCCAGTTACCGGAATTTGCCCTGCGTTTTGTTATTTACTTGCTTAGCCATACTATGTATCGCGTGAGCAGCCGTGGCCTGGAGCATATTCCACCAGAAGGTGCTGCAGTGCTGGTAGCCAATCATGTCAGCTATGTTGATGCTTTGCTGATTGCCGGTGCGGTGCGCCGGCCAGTGCGTTTTGTGATGGAAAAAGCCATCTATGATTTGCCGGTAGCCAATTGGCTGTTCAAAGCTGCCAGGACTATTCCGATTTGCTCAAAACAGAAAAACGAGCAGGTCTATGAAGCCGCTTTTGCTGCTATTAAGCGCGAGCTGGAGCAGGGCAATCTGGTGTGTATTTTTCCGGAGGGGCGTTTGACCAAAACCGGCGATATCGACAGTTTTCGCCCCGGTATAGAGCGTATTCTGGCGGAAACACCGGTGCCGGTGGTACCAATGGCGCTGCAGGGCCTGTGGGGATCATTCTTTAGTCACCATGGCAATGGTGCTTTTAAGTTTAAAGGCCGGTTGTGGTCTAAAATTAACCTGCACGCCAGCGAGGCATTGCCTGCAACTGCTACGGCGGCAGAGTTGGAGCGACAAGTCCGTCTGCTGCGTGGCGATTTGGCGTAAACATTGTGTGATTTAACGCAATAATGGCGGCCAGGCTTGAACCAGTATCAGGTTGGCCGCATAACACTTGTCTAATGTTGGCAAATGCCACTACTTTGGAGACAAGATGCTTAATTTTTCCTATCAAAACCCTACCCGTATTGTATTTGGCAAAGACCAATTGGCGCAGTTAACTAAACTTATTCCGCCTGGTAGTAAAGTACTACTGACTTACGGTGGTGGCTCTATCAAGCATAACGGTGTCTATCAGCAGGTGGTTAACGCCTTAGACGGTTTTGACTGGCAGGAATTTAGCGGTATTGAACCTAATCCAAGCTTTGAAACCCTGATGCGTGCGGCAGATCTGGTGCGGCGCGAGAAAATTGATTTCCTGTTACCGGTTGGCGGTGGCAGTGTTATAGATGGTACTAAGTTTATTGCCGCTGCCGCCATGTTTGCCGGTGATGCATGGGATATTCTGGCTAAAGGTGCCAAAATCAGCGCCGCTGTTCCACTGGGCTGTGTACTAACCTTACCGGCAACCGGCACCGAGAGTAATGGCAATTCAGTGGTTACCCGTTATGAAACACAGCAAAAGTTGGCATTCTCCAGTGCGTTGGTTTATCCGCAGTTTGCCATTTTAGACCCTACAGTCACCTTTAGCCTGCCGCCCAAACAGGCTGCAAATGGCGTGGTAGATGCCTTTGTGCATGTAATGGAACAGTACATGACGTATCCCGTTAATGCGCCGGTGCAAGACCGCTTTGCTGAGGGCTTGTTGCATACCCTGATTGAAGAAGGCCCAAAAGTACTAAATCAGCCGGATAACTATGATGTACGTGCTAACGTAATGTGGGCAGCGACCATGGCATTAAACGGCCTGATTGGCCAGGGCGTGCCGCAGGATTGGGCTACCCATATGATTGGCCATGAGATCACCGCACTGTATGGTTTAGATCATGCGCAAACTCTGGCAATAGTATTACCCTCCCTGTTACAACAACAACGCGGACCAAAGCGCGACAAGCTGCTGCAATATGGCCGCCGCGTCTGGCAATTACAGCATCAGGATGAAGAGCGCTTGATTGACGATGCTATTAATCATACCCGCGCTTTTTTTGAACAAATGGGTGTGCCAACCCGCTTAGCTGACTACGGTATTAAAGCGGATGCAGTCGATAAGCTGGTAGCGGCATTGCAAGCCAATGGTATGGTAAAACTGGGTGAGCATGGTGATATTAACCTGGATGTGTCGCGGCAGATTTTGCAACGCGCGGTGTAGTGATAAATATTAGCCATTAAGATGGCTATTTTGCTTCCCCCTGTCGGCGGCTTTTGCTCTAATAGCCGCCATTGTTAACGTTATCCTGAGCAAAAATATGTCAACTATCGGAATTTTTGGTGCTAACGGCCGGATGGGCCGGGCGTTAATTACCGTTGCAAAAGAGCAACAGCTAAAGCTTACCGCTGCTACTGTGCGCAGCAGCTCAGATCTTATCGGTGTCGATGCAGGTGAGTTAGCCGGTGTTGGCAGGCTTGGCTTACCACTGAGTGCCACCGGCACCGACAGTATCAATCAAGCCGGTATTTGGGTCGACTTTACTATGCCCGAAGCCATGCTGGCGCATCTTGAGCTGGCGGTTGCAGCCAAAAAAGCCATGGTGATAGGTGTTACCGGTTTAACCGATGCCCAGTACCAGCAAGTACAGCAAGCCAGTGCACATATTCCGATTGTTTGGGCACCGAATATGAGCGTAGGGGTAAACCTGCTGCTGCATTTGGTGCAAACCGCCGCCAAAGTAATGGGCCAGACGGCAGATATTGAAATTATTGAAGCGCATCACCGCTTTAAAAAAGATGCGCCATCGGGCACGGCTATGGCAATTGGAGCCAGCATCGCTAAAGCGTTGGAGCGTGATCTTTCTAAGGTTGCTGTCTATGGCCGTGAAGGCATTACCGGCGAACGGCAGCAGCAAACTATTGGCTTTGCTACCGTGCGTGGCGGAGACATTATTGGTGACCATACCGCCTTATTTGCCGATTTAGGTGAAAGGCTGGAAATTACTCACAAAGCTTCCAGCCGTAACACCTTTGCTCAAGGCGCACTGCGTGCTGCTCTGTGGTTGCAAAATAAACAGCCAGGACTTTATTCTATGCAACAAGTGTTAGGTTTGGCAGATTTAAGCTAGATTTTTGCGCTATTAAGGTTAAAAACAGGCTAAAGCAGCCATTTGTAATAAAAATCAAAAAAAGCATAGCTAATCCAGCGCTGATCGCCTAAAATAGTCAGGTTTGCCTAGCGCAAATCCGGGTATCACATTTTGGGTCAAAACGGGTTGTAAAACAGTGTCAGTTTTCACCCGTTTTTTGCTGTTTGGAGGTTATCTTGACTAAGTCCGCCCTGCTCGTACTGGAAGACGGCACCGTATTTCGCGGTACAGCCATTGGCGCTGAAGGAGTTTCTGTAGGTGAGGTAGTGTTTAACACTTCCATGACCGGGTATCAGGAAATATTAACTGATCCCTCATACGCAGAACAAATCGTTACTCTCACTTATCCACATATTGGCAATACCGGCACTAATGCCGAAGACGAAGAGTCTGGTCAGGTTTGGGCCCGCGGCCTTATCATTCGTGACCTTCCTCTCCTTGCCAGTAATTTCCGTAACCAACTCTCACTTAGTCAATATTTAACACAACATAATATTCTTGGCATCGCCGATATCGACACCCGCAAGTTAACCCGTATTTTACGCGAGAAAGGCGCGCAAAATGGCTGTTTAATGGCTGGCGATAATCTGGACGAAGCCAAGGCACTTGAGCTGGCAAAAGGCTTTCCGGGATTATCCGGCATGGATTTAGCCAAAGAAGTCACAGTAAAGACCGCTTATCAGTGGACTGAAGGCAGCTGGCAGCTGGGTGAAGGCCATCGTGCGGCAGCGCCACAGCAGTTTCATGTTGTTGCCTATGACTTCGGTGTAAAGCGCAATATTTTGCGCATGCTGGCCGATCGCGGCTGTAAGCTGACAGTAGTACCGGCACAAACGCCAGCTAGTGACGTACTGGCGATGAACCCGGACGGTATTTTCTTATCGAATGGCCCTGGCGATCCGGCACCTTGTACCTATGCTATTGCGGCCATTAAACGCTTTTTAGATACCGACATTCCTATCTTTGGTATTTGCTTAGGCCATCAGTTACTGGCACTGGCCAGTGGTGCACAAACGGTGAAGATGGTGGTTGGCCATCATGGTGGTAACCATCCGGTGCAAAACCTGGACACCAAACGAGTGTTAATCACTGCGCAAAACCACGGTTTTGCCGTCGATGAAGCCAGCTTACCGGCAAATTTACGTGCTACGCATAAATCGCTGTTTGACGGCACCTTACAGGGCATCCATCGTACCGATAAGCCGGCGTTTAGCTTTCAGGGCCATCCTGAAGCCAGCCCAGGCCCGCACGAAGCCTCTGAGCTGTTCGACCACTTTATCGAACTGATGCAACAAGCCAAAGCCTAAGCGACGAGAATTACGGAGATATAGCAGCAATGCCAAAACGTACCGATTTAAACAGTATTCTGATCTTAGGCGCCGGCCCTATCGTGATAGGCCAGGCCTGTGAGTTTGACTATTCAGGTGCCCAGGCCTGTAAAGCCTTAAAGGAAGAAGGCTTCCGCGTTATTCTGGTGAATTCGAACCCGGCCACCATTATGACCGATCCGGAAATGGCCGATGCTACCTACATTGAGCCAATTCATTGGCAGGTAGTAGAAAAAATTATCGAAAAAGAACGGCCTTGTGCTGTGTTACCCACCATGGGCGGCCAGACTGCACTGAACTGTGCGCTGGACTTAGAACGCCACGGCGTACTGGCGAAATACAATGTTGAGATGATTGGCGCTACTGCCGATGCCATTGATAAAGCTGAAGACCGTAGCCGCTTCGATAAAGCCATGCGCTCTATCGGCCTGGCCTGCCCACGCGCCGGTTTAGCCCACTCGATGGAAGAAGCCTACCAGGTGCTGGAAGACATTGGTTTTCCATGTATTATCCGACCGTCGTTCACTATGGGCGGCTCGGGCGGTGGTATAGCCTATAACCGCGAAGAATTCGAAGAAATCTGTACCCGCGGCCTGGATTTATCGCCGACCAAAGAGCTATTGATTGACGAGTCGTTAATCGGCTGGAAAGAATACGAGATGGAAGTGGTACGCGATAAAAACGATAACTGCATTATCGTGTGTGCCATTGAAAACTTCGACCCTATGGGCGTGCACACCGGCGATTCTATTACCGTGGCGCCAGCGCAAACCCTGACTGATAAAGAATACCAAATCATGCGTAATGCCTCTTTGGCGGTATTGCGTGAAATCGGCGTAGAAACCGGTGGCTCTAATGTGCAGTTTGGTATTAATCCGGTAGATGGCCGCATGGTAATCATTGAGATGAACCCACGCGTGTCGCGCTCATCGGCGCTGGCCTCTAAAGCCACCGGCTTCCCAATCGCCAAGGTAGCAGCCAAGCTGGCCATAGGTTATACGCTGGACGAGCTGGCGAACGATATTACCGGTGGCAAAACGCCGGCGTCGTTCGAGCCCAGCATCGATTATGTCGTTACCAAGGTGCCACGCTTTAACTTTGAAAAATTTGCCGGCGCCAATGACCGTCTGACCACCCAGATGAAATCGGTTGGTGAGGTGATGTCTATCGGTCGTAACCAGCAGGAGTCACTGCAAAAAGCGCTGCGCAGCCTCGAAATTGGTGTGTGCGGCTTAGATCCGGTTATTGATATAACGCTGCCTGAAGCGAACGATAAAATTGTTCGTGAGTTAAAAGAGCCGGGTTCACACCGTATATGGTACATCGCCGATGCCTTCCGCCTGGGCATGAGCATGGATGAGATTTTCAGCCTGACCAATATCGACCGCTGGTTCCTGGTGCAAATTGAAGATCTGGTAAAAGAAGAGCTTGCTCTAAGCAAAGACGGCTTTGCGGCGCTGGATAAGGCACGGATTGCCCGCTTAAAACGCAAAGGCTTTGCCGATAAACGTATTGCTGACGTGTTAGGCGTTAGCGAAAACGAAGTACGTAAAAAGCGTTACAGCTTTAATATTCACCCGGTTTACAAAAGGGTGGACACCTGTGCCGCCGAGTTTGCGTCTAATACGGCGTACATGTACAGCAGCTACGACGAAGAATGCGAAGCCATGCCGACCAACCGCGATAAAATTATGATTATCGGCGGCGGCCCGAACCGTATTGGTCAGGGTATCGAGTTCGACTATTGCTGTGTGCATGCGGCATTGGCGCTGCGCGAAGACGGTTATGAAACCATCATGGTAAACTGTAACCCGGAAACCGTATCGACCGATTACGACACATCAGACCGCTTATACTTCGAGCCCATTACGCTGGAAGATGTGCTGGAAATTGTACGCAAAGAGCAGCCTAAGGGCGTTATCGTGCAGTACGGCGGCCAGACGCCACTGAAATTAGCCCGCGCACTGGAAGCGAATGGCGTGCCAATTATTGGTACTTCACCAGACGCCATTGACCGCGCAGAAGACCGCGAGCGTTTTCAGCAAGCGGTTGAGCGTTTAGGCTTAAAGCAGCCGAAAAATGCCACGGTAACCAGTTTGGAAGAAGCCATTACCAAGGCGCCGGAAATCGGTTTCCCGATGGTCGTGCGGCCATCTTACGTGCTGGGCGGCCGGGCCATGGAAATTGTCTATGACGAGCAAGACTTACGCCGTTATATGACCGAAGCGGTAAGTGTCTCGAATGATTCTCCGGTACTGCTGGATAACTTCCTTGATGATGCGATTGAAGTCGATATCGATGCTATCTGTGATGGCAAAGAGGTGGTTATCGGCGGCATTATGGAGCATATCGAACAAGCCGGTGTGCACTCTGGTGACTCGGCCTGTTCACTGCCGCCACACAGCCTGGGTAAAGATATTCAGGATGTAATGCGCGAGCAGGTGCGTAAGCTGGCGCTGGAGCTGGGCGTAGTTGGTCTGATGAATACCCAGTTTGCGGTAAAAGACAACGAAGTTTACTTAATTGAAGTCAACCCACGTGCAGCCCGCACCGTGCCTTTTGTGTCTAAGGCAACCGGTATTGCTGTGGCCAAAGTTGGCGCGCGCTGCATGGCAGGTAAATCACTGGCAGAACAAGGCGTAACCAAAGAGATTATTCCACCGTTTTTCTCGGTAAAAGAAGTGGTGATCCCGTTTAACAAATTCCCGGGCGTTGATCCAATTTTAGGCCCTGAAATGCGTTCGACCGGTGAAGTGATGGGGGTAGGTGATACTTTCGAGCAAGCCTTTGCCAAAGGCCAGCTTGGCGCCAGCACGTTAATTCCTACCGGTGGCCGTGCCTTGCTTTCAGTGCGCGACAGCGATAAAGTGCGCGTAATTGAACTGGCAAAACGCATGGTTGACAAAGGTTTTGAACTGGATGCTACCGGCGGTACCGCTAAAGCATTACAGGCTGCCGGTATTGATTGTCGCAGAGTGAACAAGGTGTCAGAAGGCCGGCCGCATATCCTCGACCGCATTAAAAATGGTGAGTACAGTTACATTGTTAACACCACTGATGGTCGTCAGGCTATTGAGGATTCGAAAATTATCCGCCGCGGTGCGCTGCAGTATAAAGCTAACTACACCACGACATTAAATGCCGCTTTTGCTACGGTAATGTCAAACGCTGCCAGTGCTTTTGACAGCGTAGCCTCGGTGCAGGAACTACATAAGAGAGTAAACGGATGAGTGCAATACCGATGACAGTGCAGGGCGCAGAACGACTGCGTGCTGAACTGCATGAATTAAAATCAGTCAAGCGGCCGGCCATTATCCAGGCTATCGCGACGGCGCGTGAGCATGGCGATTTAAAAGAAAACGCCGAGTATCATGCCGCCCGCGAACAGCAGGGCTTTTGTGAAGGTCGCATTCAGGATATTGAAGCTAAGCTGTCTAATGCGCAGATTATCGATATCACTAAATTGCCCAATACCGGCAAAGTGATCTTTGGTAGCACGGTCACTATTCTGAATCTGGATACAGATGAAGCCGTGACCTATCGCATAGTGGGTGACGATGAAGCTGATATTAAAAATAATTTAATTTCGGTAAATTCACCTATTGCCCGCGGCTTAATCGGTAAGTCTGCCGATGATGTGGTTAATATCACCACACCAAAAGGCGTAGTAGAGTTTGAAATTACCGAAGTACAGTATCTGTAATCGGGGTTGAAGAAAAAGCAATGCCAGTCATCCGACTGGCATTTTTTTTGGCTGATCTGATATGGTTATAGCCTGGCAGTAAAAATAGCTGCTGTAATCAGCATCTAGAGGTGGATATGAAGCACAAAGCCGCATTTAGCCTTAACTTAAACCAGCAGGTTCTGCTGGTGACGGCGCTGGGCGTCTGGACTATAGCGGATGCAAAAGATTATGTACGCCAGCTCAGGGCTTTAGTTCAGCCAATAGTAGCGCAATCCTGGGCTATTATAATGGACACCACGTGCTGGAAAATGTGTCCGGCCGATGTATTTGCATTATTACAGGACAATACCCGCTGGTGTTTTGAACACAATTTGCTGATGGCGGTAACGATATTGCCAGACGATCAGTTATTGCAGTGGCAATTTAGCAAGGCTACAGCGATTGCCAAGCCTGAGGGGTTTATCAGCAAGACGGCTGCCGACTTGGTTACTGCCCGGCAGATGATCCGGGCAGCAGGCTATAGCTTGTCAGATTAGCCGCGTGGCAGGGTAATCTTTTTGTCTTCACCCTGACGGAATAACACCAGAGTTTTACCGATCACCTGAACTTTATCGGCTTTGGTTTCACGGATAATGGCATCCATGATCAACACCTTTTGTTCGCGATCTTCAGTTGGCACTTTTACCTTAATTAATTCATGAAAGTTAAGGGCATTATCTATTTCTGCTACTACACCTTCGGTCAGACCATTGCCACCTAGTAAAACCACCGGCTTTAATTCATGGGCTTTGGCTTTTAAAAATTGTTTCTGTTTGTTGGTTAAACTCATAAAATACTTATTTCCGCAGATAACGCTTGAATTTGCGTTATTGTAGCGCCATCTAACGCATAACACTAATCAAGAGTGACGGCATGACCAAGAAAAAGCGCTCGGCCAGTTCAACCCGCTGGTTGAAAGAGCATTTTGATGATCACTTTGTGCAAAAAGCACAAAAACTCGGTTTGCGTTCGCGCGCAGCCTTTAAACTGGAAGAGATTAATCAGAAAGACAAACTGATAAGAAACGGCATGACAGTGGTCGATTTAGGCTCTGCGCCAGGCAGTTGGTCGCAATTTTGTGTTGGCCAGGTCGGTGGCAGCGGTACCATTATTGCTTGCGATATATTACCAATGGATGCGATAAACGGCGTTAGCTTTTTACAGGGTGATTTTCGTGAAGAAGCCGTTTTAGAGGCGCTACTGAGCCGGATTGGCGGTCAGAACGTAGATGTAGTACTGTCGGACATGGCACCTAATATGAGCGGTAATGACACGACCGATCAGGCCCGCTCAATGTATCTGGTTGAGTTAGCCTTGGATATGTGTCACAAAGTGTTGAAGCAAAATGGCAGTTTTGTGGTCAAAGTATTTCAGGGCGAAGGCTTTGAGCAGTATGTAAAAGATGTGCGTGCGGCCTTTACGGCTGTAAAGATCCGCAAGCCAGATTCGTCCCGTGCCCGCTCTAGTGAGACATATATCGTGGCGACGGGCTTTAAAGTCTAGTAAAGTAGACAGATACTTATCTTATTATCGGTATGAAGAGGTTATAACCTTGAGTGACATGGCAAAGAATCTGATTGTCTGGTTAGTGATCGCCGTCGTATTAATGTCGGTGTTCAACAGCTTTGGTCCTGGTGACAACGTGGATCGGCAAACCAGTTACACTCAGTTTATCAAAGAGGTAAATCAGGGCCAGATCCGCGAAGTAAAAGTGGAACGTACTGGCGTTATTACCGGTGTAAAGCGCAGCGGTGAACGTTTTGAGACCGTGATCCCAACAGGTTATGACGAAAAGCTGCTGGACGACTTAATTAAAAACGAAGTCAGCTCCTATGGCAGCAAGCCGGAAGAAAGTAGCTGGCTAACCACTATCTTTATTTCCTGGTTCCCAATGTTGCTACTGATAGGCGTATGGATTTTCTTTATGCGTCAAATGCAGGGCGGCGGTGGCAAAGGTGCTATGTCGTTCGGTAAGAGCAAAGCCCGTTTAATGGGTGAAGATCAGATTAAAACCACTTTTGCTGATGTGGCCGGTTGTGATGAAGCCAAAGAAGAAGTGACTGAACTGGTAGATTATTTGCGCGACCCATCACGCTTTCAAAAATTGGGCGGTAAAATTCCAAAAGGCATTTTGATGGTAGGTCCACCGGGTACCGGTAAAACCTTGCTGGCTAAAGCCATTGCCGGTGAAGCCAAGGTACCGTTTTTTACTATCTCGGGTTCAGATTTCGTTGAAATGTTTGTCGGTGTCGGTGCCTCCAGGGTGCGCGATATGTTTGACCAGGCCAAAAAGGCCGCTCCTTGTATTATCTTTATCGACGAGATTGATGCGGTTGGTCGCCAGCGCGGCGCCGGTTTAGGCGGTGGTCATGATGAGCGCGAGCAAACGCTGAATCAGATGCTGGTAGAAATGGACGGTTTTGATGGTAACGAAGGCGTAATTATTATTGCGGCTACTAACCGTCCCGACGTATTGGATGCCGCCTTATTGCGCCCAGGCCGGTTTGACCGTCAGGTAGTGGTTGGTTTACCAGATGTACGTGGCCGTGAACAGATTCTTAAAGTGCATATGCGTAAAGTACCGCTGAGCGAAGATGTTAAAGCCAGTGTTATAGCACGCGGTACGCCGGGTTTTTCCGGTGCCGATTTAGCTAACCTGGTTAACGAAGCCGCATTATTTGCTGCGCGCGGTAATCGTCGTGTTGTGAGTATGGAAGAGTTTGAACGCGCCAAAGATAAAATCATGATGGGGGCAGAACGCCGCTCTATGGTGATGTCGGAAGCCGAAAAAGAAATGACAGCTTATCATGAGGCTGGCCATGCCATCGTTGGCTGTCTGGTGCCAGAACATGATCCTGTGCACAAGGTGACTATCATTCCTCGTGGCCGGGCGCTTGGGGTAACGTTCTTTTTGCCGGAAGCGGATGCGATAAGCGTCAGCCGGCGTAAGCTGGAAAGCAAAATTTCCGTCGCTTACGGTGGACGTTTGGCCGAAGAACTTATTTTTGGTACTGAGAGTATCTCCACCGGCGCGTCACAAGATATTAAGTATGCGACTGCAATAGCCCGCAACATGGTAACGCAGTGGGGCTTTTCCGATAAACTTGGCCCGCTGCTGTACGCAGACGAAGAGGGTGAAGTGTTTCTGGGCCGTAGTATGGGCAAATCGAAGCAGATGTCTGATGAAACTGCCAGCCTGATCGACACTGAAATTAAAACCATCATCGATCGCAACTACAGCAGAGCTAAAACTATGCTGGAAGAAAATATGGACATATTGCATGCGATGAAAGACGCATTAATGTTATATGAAACCATTGATTCTAAACAGATTGAAGATTTAATGGCTCGACGCGAAGTGCGTCAGCCAGACAACTGGGAGCCACGCGACAAGCCAGGTTCAGATGATAAGCCGGACGCTAAGACCAGCAAAGATGACAGTGTCGCATCGGCTAAGCCATCCGAAGGCAATTTGCACTAACACTCAGTTAAATGACTCATTCAAGCCCCGGTTCTGCCGGGGTTTATTTTTAGCGGCGCTAATCTGCCTGTCTTTACAGGAGCGACTATGTTGTTGTCTTTACCCCGTCAGCGTGAACTGGCTTTAACCCGGCCGGTGGTGATGGGTATTTTAAATGTGACACCAGATTCATTTTCTGATGGTGGACAATATAACCGGCTGGATGCGGCCTTGTATCAGGCCGAACAAATGCTGAATGACGGCGCTTTGATACTGGATATCGGTGGAGAATCGACCCGCCCCGGCGCGGCAGATGTTACTGAGCAGGAAGAGTTGAGCCGTGTTGTACCGGTCATTGCGGCAATTCGTCAGCGCTTTGACTGTGCAATATCAGTGGATACCAGTAAAGCCAGCGTGATGTCAGCCGCGGTTCAGGCTGGTGCTGACATGATCAATGATGTCAGGGCGCTGCAGGAGCCTGGAGCACTAGAGGTTGCCTTGGCTGCCAGGGTACCGGTGTGTCTGATGCATATGCAAGGCGCACCAAGAAGTATGCAGCATGCACCTGACTATCAAGATGTGGTGGCTGAGGTTAAACAGTTTTTGCTGCAGCGGGCACAGCTGTGTGAGCAAGGCGGTATGCGTAAGCAGGATATAATTCTTGATCCGGGCTTTGGCTTTGGCAAAAGTTTGTCGCACAACTATATGCTGTTACAACAGTTGCAACAGTTTGCCGATAGCGGCTATCCGCTGCTGGCAGGCATGTCACGTAAATCTATGGTTGGGCAGTTGCTCGATATTCCTGTCAGCGAGCGTTTGGCAGGCAGTCTGGCCTGCGCTACTATTGCAGCCATAAAAGGTGCCCGTATTATCCGGGTGCATGATGTTAAAGAAACCGTGCAAGCCGTCAGGGTAGTGACAGCCATGCAGTATGGAGTAGAAGGATGAGCAGAAAATATTTTGGTACCGATGGTGTACGTGGTCGGGTTGGTGATTTTCCGATAACGCCGGAATTCGCAATGAAGTTGGGCTGGGCAGCGGGCCGGGTGTTATCGCAGCGTGGTACCCGTAAAGTGTTAATTGGTAAGGATACGCGGATATCTGGCTATTTACTTGAAACCGCGTTGGAAGCCGGCTTAATTGCCGCTGGCATAGATGTGCGCTTGTTAGGGCCTATGCCGACACCTGCGGTAGCCTACTTAACCCGTACTTTTCGCGCTGAGGCCGGTATAGTAATCAGTGCATCGCATAACCCTTACTATGATAACGGCATTAAGTTTTTTTCCGCTGACGGCACTAAGTTACCAGACGAAGTAGAACTGGCGATTGAGTATGAGCTGGAACAGCCTATGCTGTGCCAGCCGTCAGACAAACTGGGTAAAGCCACCCGCATAGACGATGCTGCCGGACGCTATATAGAGTTTTGTAAAAGTCATCTGCCCAATCACATGTCGCTTAATGGCTTAAGCATCGTTATAGATTGTGCCCATGGCGCAACCTACCACATAGCACCGGCGGTATTTAAAGAGTTAGGGGCCGCTGTGACCGTAATAGGTGCTACACCAGATGGCTTTAATATTAATGATCACTGTGGTGCAACCCATACCGAGTTGTTACAAAAAACGGTGCTGGAAACCAAAGCAGACTTAGGTATTGCCTATGACGGCGATGGTGACCGGGTCATGATGGTAGACCACAGTGGCCGGGTGATAGATGGCGATGAAATTGTCTATGTTATTGCCCGCGCCGCGAAAGCGCAGCATAAGTTACAAGGTGGCGTCGTCGGCACCTTAATGAGTAATCTTGGCTTAGAATTGGCGTTAAAAGAGCTGGATATCCCATTCGCCCGCAGTGCTGTAGGCGATCGTTATGTGATGGAGCTGCTGCGGGAAAAAAATTGGCGCATTGGCGGTGAAAACTCAGGCCATGTACTGAACTTAGATCATACTTGTACCGGTGATGGCATTATTGCCTCACTGCAGGTGCTGACCGCGATGATTGAGGCTGGCCTCAGTCTGGCAGAATTCAGTCAAGGCATGCATAAACTGCCGCAAGTACTACTGAATGTTAAGTTTGAAAAAGGCACAGCACCGCTGGAGAAACAGCATGTTAAGCAGGTTATTGCCCAAGTTGAGGCCGAGTTAAACGGCAGCGGCAGAGTATTGATCCGTAAAAGTGGTACAGAGCCATTAATCCGGGTGATGGTAGAAGGCGAAGATGAAACACAGGTTCGACAATATGCTGAACGTATCGCTGCTGCGGTAAAAATAGCCAGTTGATTGTCCTGTTGCGCCATTTTTACTTGTTTGCATCGGCGCGGTTAGTTAATATCGCGCCGGACTTAAAACAGGAAGCTTCAGCATGCAACGTACTCCCCTGATCGCCGCCAACTGGAAAATGAACGGTTCGGCCGCTTTGGTTGAGGAGATGACATCAGCGCTGGCTGGCGTAGCAACTGAGCAGATACAAGTGCTGATTTGCCCACCGGCCACTTTATTGTGCCGCTTTACGGCGCCGATAAATTTTGCTTTGGGTGGCCAAACGTTAAGCCATGAAGTAAGCGGTGCCTTTACCGGTGAATTAAGCGCGGCCTTGCTCATTGAAGCCGGCGCCAGCTATGTTATCGTAGGCCATTCTGAGCGGCGCAGCCTTAACGCTGAATCGGATCAGCTGATTGCGGCTAAACTGATGCGTGCTGTGGTCTCTGGCCTGACACCGGTACTTTGCGTTGGCGAAACACTGCAGCAGCGACAACAAGAAAAAACGCAGCAGGTTATTGCACGGCAACTTGATGCGGTGTATGCTTCGCAGCCCGAATTGCTGGCGAAATCAGTGATTGCATACGAGCCTGTTTGGGCTATTGGTACTGGCGAATCTGCCACACCAGAGCAGGCGCAGCAAACACATGCTTTTATCCGCCAACATTTGGCACAATATGATGCCAAGGCGGCAGAAAAGGTTAAATTGTTATATGGCGGCAGCGTAAATGCAGACAATTGTGCTGCATTATTTAAGCAAGCTGACATAGATGGTGCTTTAGTTGGCGGTGCCAGCCTGAAAGCCGCAGAGTTTGCGCAAATTTGTAGCAGTGCAAAGGAATAACCATGTACGAGATTTTAATTGTAGTTTATTTATTAGTAGCATTGGCGCTGATTGGCCTGGTGCTGATCCAGCACGGCAAAGGTGCTGACATGGGTGCTGCTTTTGGTGCCGGTGCATCGGCAACAGTATTTGGTTCTTCAGGTACAGGAAATTTTCTTACTAAGACCACCACGATATTGGCAACGATATTTTTTGTTGTCAGCATCATACTGGGTAACTACAGCACTGGCCAAAGTAAAAAAGTTGACGAATGGCAGGACTTGTCAGTGCCGGTTACTGAGCAGGTTGAGCAGAAAAAAGACGAAACCAGCGATATCCCTGTAGGTAACTAATCCGCTTAATTCAGCCGAGGTGGTGAAATTGGTAGACACGCTATCTTGAGGGGGTAGTGTCTTCGGACGTGCGGGTTCAAGTCCCGCTCTCGGCACCAAATATATCAACAGTTTGCCTCGGCAATGCTTGCGATAAACCAGTCAGCGCTATATAATAAGCGCCAATTACGGACGCGGGATGGAGCAGCCTGGTAGCTCGTCGGGCTCATAACCCGAAGGTCGTCGGTTCAAATCCGGCTCCCGCAACCAACTTTGCAGTACAAAATAGTTTAATTTTGTTTTAGTACTGAAGGTTGTCGGTTCGCTCTCAAACTCTGGGGCTCCCGCAACCAAATTTAGTTTCAACTAACATTGGCGATATGTTAGTTGATTGGATGCCCATTCGCCCCGCTAGTTCGGGGCGTTTTCGTATCTGCAGACTCAGTTTTACGCAGTATTGGGCTAAGCAGCCCTTTTTTTATTTGCTGTTGTTGCCAGCGTTACCGGTGCGGTAGCAGGCGAAAACAGCTTTTCCGGAGGTCGCGTTGAACAAGCAAGAACAGAAACTGACAGAGCTATTACAGCCCACTGTTGAAGCCACCGGCTTTGAATTATTGGGTTTAGAGCTGGTACAGGCTGGTCGTCATTCAACATTACGTTTGTATATTGATCACGCTGATGGCGTCAATGTGGATAACTGTGCCTTGGTTAGCCGTGAAGTCAGTGCGATTTTAGATGTCGAAGATCCTATCACTAACGAATACCTGTTAGAGGTGTCGTCACCTGGTTTGGATCGGCCACTGTTTACCGCTGCACATTTTGCGGCGGTAGTCGGGCAAAAAATTGAAGTAAAGCTGGCTATCCCCCAGGATGGCCGGCGTAAGTTTAAAGGCGTGCTAACAGCTATTGAAGACGATATGTTGATAGTGGAAGTAGATGGCAAACCCTTTAGTTTGCTGATGGACAATGTAGATAAAGCAAACGTGGTACCGGTGTTTTAAGGTATCGGGGCAAAGCGAGGCAACACACAATGGCAAAAGAAATATTATTAGTTGTTGATGCGGTTTCAAACGAAAAGTCAGTACCACGGGAGAAAATCTTCCAGGCGCTTGAGTTTGCGTTGGCGGCAGCCACTAAAAAGAAAAACGAAGGCGATATTGAAGTTCGCGTCAACATTGACCGTAAAACCGGCTCTTATGAAACCTTCCGTCGCTGGCAGGTTATTCCGGATGATCAGGTGCAGGAGCATCCGTACCGTGAAATGACGTTATCTGCTGCCCAGTATGATGATCCGTCAGTTCAGGTTGGTGATTACTACGAAGAACAAATTGATTCGATCGAATTCGACCGTATTACAACCCAGATGGCCAAACAGGTTATTGTACAGAAAGTACGCGAAGCTGAGCGGTCACAGGTAGTTGAAGCTTACATCGATCAGGTGGGTGAGCTGGTTACCGGTGTGGTTAAAAAAGTTAACCGTGACAGCATTATTGTCGATTTGGGAAACAATGCTGAAGCCATGCTGGGACGCGATGAAATGTTACCCCGTGAAACTTATCGCCCGGGTGACCGTATTCGTGCATTGCTGTTTGAAGTAAAACCAGAAGCCCGCGGAGCCCAGCTGTTTTTAAGCCGCTCACGGCCGGAAATGCTGCTGGAATTGTTCCGCATTGAAGTGCCTGAAATCGGCGAAGAAATGATTGAACTGCGTGGAGCTGCGCGTGATCCGGGAGCCCGCGCCAAGATCGCGGTTAAAAGCAACGACCGCCGCATCGATCCGGTAGGTGCTTGTGTCGGTATGCGTGGCTCACGCGTACAGGCAGTATCGAACGAATTGGCTGGCGAGCGGGTAGATATCGTGTTGTATGACGATAACGACGCTCAGTTTGTGATTAACGCTATGGCGCCGGCCGAAGTGGCTTCTATCATCGTTGATGAAGACGCGCATTCCATGGATATCGCGGTAGAAGATGCCAACCTGGCAATGGCGATTGGCCGTAACGGTCAGAACGTGCGCCTGGCCAGCCAGCTTACCGGCTGGGAGCTGAACGTGATGTCAGTGTCAGCCATGAAGCAAAAACATCAGGAAGAAACGGCTAAGGTTCGTCAGGTGTTTGTTGATGCACTGGAAATAGACGAAGACTTCGCTGATGTGCTGGTTGATGAAGGTTTTGCCACACTGGAAGAAGTTGCCTATGTACCTATCAGCGAGCTGTTAAGCATCGATGGTTTGGACGAAGCAACAGTTGAAGAACTGCGTAGCCGGGCCAAAGCGGTACTTACTACCCGCGCCCTGGCCAGCGAAGAATCGCTGGAAGATGCGCAGCCAAGCGAAGCACTGTTGGCGCTGGAAGGATTAGATACCCACATGGCTTATGTACTGGCCAGCAAAGGGGTAACAACGTTAGACGACCTGGCTGAGCTGGGTGTCGATGATTTACTGGATATTGCCACCCTGTCGGAACAACAAGCCGCCGACCTGATCATGGCAGCCCGTAACATCGTTTGGTTTAGCGAAGAAAATAAGTAGTCAACGGAGGTAACAACACAAATGGCAGAAGTCACTATAGAAAAGCTAGCCAGTGATGTCGGTACTACTGTTGAACGGTTAGTGCAGCAATTCGCTGATGCCGGTATCAGTAAAACAGCCGGTCAGGTAGTCAGCGAAGATGAGAAAAAATCCCTGCTCGAGCATCTAAGCGCGCAGCATGGCGGCAAGACTGCAGAGCCTTCACGCTTAACATTAAAGCGTAAAGAAAAAACCACGCTGAGTGTTTCAGGTGGTGCAGGTCGTAACCGTGAAATTCAGGTAGAAGTGCGTAAGCAAAAAACTTACGTGAAAAAGCCAATGGTCGATGAAGCAACGTTAAAAGCGCAGGAAGAAGCCCGTTTGGCAGAAGAAAAAGCCCGGGCCGATGCTGAGGCTGCGCGTCAGGATGCTGATCGCAAAGCTAAAGAAATTGCTGCAGCTAAAGCCAAAGAAGAAGCCGAGCGTAAAGCGGCTGAAGCTAAGCGTCGTGAAGAAGCCAAGCAAGCACAGTTATTGAAAGACGATCCGGAAGAAGCGGCGCGCCGTGCGGCAAAAGAAGACGCGCGTAAAGAAGCAGAGCGGATCCGTCAGCAGCAGGAAGCTGAAGCATTACGTAAGCTGGAAGAAGAAGCGGCTAAGCAGGCTGAAGCAGCACGCAAACTGGCCGAAGAAAACAGCGAGCGTTGGGCGCAGGAAGAAAAAGCCAAGCCAGCTGACACCGATGACTATCACCTGACCAGCAATGAGTTTGCAAAACAGGCAGAAGACGAAGTCGACGCGAAAGAAGAGCGTGCCGGCCGTCGTGGTGCTGGTAAAAAAGCCCCTGTTGTTAAAGGCAAAAAGAAAGATGACGCCAATGACAAAGAAGCTTTTAACCGTGCCAACCGTCATGCGAAAAAGAAAAAAACGCCTACCAGTATGCAGCACGGCTTTAATAAGCCTGCTCAACCAGTAGAGCGCGAAGTTAAAATTGGCGAAACCATTACCGTGGCAGAATTAGCCGCTAAGATGGCAGTTAAGGCTTCAGAAGTTATTAAAACCATGATGAAAATGGGCGCTATGGCGACCATCAATCAGGTAATTGATCAGGAAACTGCGGCCATAGTTTGTGAAGAAATGGGCCACAAATTTACCCTGACCAAAGAAAACGAGCTAGAAGAAGCGGTAATGTCTGACCGTCAGGGTGAAGGCGAGCTGGAGCCACGCGCACCTGTTGTTACGGTAATGGGCCACGTTGACCACGGTAAAACCTCGTTACTGGATTACATCCGTAAAGCCAAGGTAGCGGCGGGTGAAGCGGGTGGTATTACCCAGCATATCGGTGCTTACCATGTTGATACTGACCGCGGTATGGTGACCTTCCTTGATACACCAGGCCACGCAGCCTTTACCTCAATGCGTGCGCGCGGTGCTAAAGCGACGGACATCGTTATTTTGGTGGTCGCGGCTGATGATGGCGTAATGCCACAAACCAAAGAGGCTATCCAGCACGCTAAAGCTGCCGGTGTACCGCTGGTGGTTGCTGTCAACAAAATGGATAAGCCGGAAGCTGATCCTGAGCGGGTACGTAACGAGCTGTCGCAGTACGATGTTATTTCGGAAGAGTGGGGCGGCGATGTGCAGTTTGTGCCGGTGTCAGCAAAATCAGGCATGGGTATCGATGACTTACTTGAAGCCATTTTGAACCAATCTGAATTGCTGGAGCTAAAAGCGGTGAAACAAGGCCTGGCTCGCGGTGTCGTGATTGAATCGCGCCTGGATAAAGGCCGCGGCCCGGTTGCGTCTATCCTGGTTCAGGAAGGCACGTTAAAGCAAGGCGAAATTGTACTTTGTGGTTTTGAATACGGCCGTGTACGGGCAATGCGCGACGAGAACGGTAAAGAAGTCAAAACTGCCGGTCCGTCTATTCCGGTTGAGATCTTAGGTTTATCCGGTGTACCACAGGCAGGTGACGAAGTCACAGTTGTTAAAGACGAGCGTAAAGCGCGTGAAGTAGCCTTGTACCGTCAGGGTAAATTCCGCGATATTAAACTGGCACGCCAGCAGAAGTCGAAGCTGGAAAACATGTTTGCTAACATGACTGATGGCGACGTATCAGAACTGAATATCGTACTGAAAGCTGACGTACAGGGTTCAGTTGAAGCGATAACCGAGTCGTTGATGAAGCTGTCGACAGACGAAGTGAAAGTGAAGATTGTTGGCTCAGGTGTAGGTGGTATCACTGAAACCGACGTAACATTAGCTGCAGCGTCATCGGCCATTGTTATCGGCTTTAACGTACGGGCGGATGGTACAGCGCGTAAACTGGTTGAAGACGAAGGCCTCGACTTACGTTACTACGGCATCATTTATGAGCTGTTAGACGAAGTGCGTGCTGCGATGACCGGTATGTTAGCGCCTGAATTTAAGCAACAGATCATTGGTCTGGCGCAGGTGCGTGACGTGTTCCGTTCACCTAAGTTTGGTGCGGTTGCCGGCTGTATGGTTACTGAAGGTGTTATCAAGCGTAACGCACCGATCCGGGTACTGCGTGACAACGTGGTAATTTTCGAAGGTGAACTGGAATCGCTGCGTCGCTTTAAAGATGACGTTAGTGAAGTCCGTAACGGTTTTGAATGTGGTATCGGCGTGAAGAACTACAACGATGTGCGCGAAGGCGATCAGATCGAAGTGTTCGAAGTGATACAGGTTGAACGTACCCTGTAACAGGCAACGCAATATTAAAACAGGGGCCTTGGGCCCCTGTTTTGTCTGCAATAGACAATGGAATTAGAATGATGAAAGAATTCTCGCGTGTCGACAGACTGTCGCAGCAAATGAAAAAAGAAATGGCCGTGATCCTGCAGCGTGAAATTAAAGATCCGCGCCTGCACAGTATGATCACGGTATCGGATGTGGAAGTATCCCGCGATCTGTCGCATGCCAAGGTGTTTGTCACCTTTTTGGGCCTGGCCGATGAAAAGGTAGAAGACAATTTAAAGATCCTCAATGATGCTTCCGGTTTTGTCCGCAGCTTAATTGGCAAGCGTATTCAGGCTCGCATTGTGCCGCACATCCGCTTTGTGTTTGACGAATCGCTCAATGAAGGCATCCGCATGGCTACTCTGGTTAGCAGCGCGCGGGCCGAAGATGACCGGCGCCGGCTTGAATCTGGCCAGGCACTGGATGAAGTTGCCAGTGACGATGCGGCAAACAGTGATACGAACGACAGCGACGAGCCGGCAAACTAATGGCGCGCAAAAACGCCCGGGCGGTTAATGGCATTTTGTTGTTGGATAAGCCACTGGAAGTAAGCAGTAACGGCATTTTACAGCGGGTGCGTTGGTTATATCAGGCGCAAAAAGCCGGCCATACCGGCGCACTGGATCCGATGGCATCGGGCTTGCTACCGATTTGCTTTGGCGAAGCGACTAAGTTTAGCCAGTTTTTGCTTGATACCGACAAAACCTATCTGGTAACAGCGGTGTTTGGCGTGCGTACCAGCACCAGTGATGCTGAAGGCGAGATTATAAGCGAAAAGCCGGTGCAATTTAGCCAGGCTGAACTGGAGCAGGCATTAACAGCATTTCGTGGTGATATTTTGCAGGTACCCACCATGTTTTCGGCGCTGAAATACCAGGGCCAGCCGCTATATCGCTATGCCCGTCAGGGCATTACCGTGCCGCGTGAAGCCCGGCCTATCAGTATTTTTCGCTTTGAGCTGCTCAAGTTTAACGGTGTGACGGCAGACTTTATTGTGCACTGTAGCAAAGGCACTTATATCCGCACCCTGATTGATGATTTAGGTGAGGCATTGGGTTGTGGTGCTCATGTCGGCGCCTTGCACCGCACCCAGGTAGGGCCCTTTTTGGCAGAGCAGATGATTACGCCACCACAACTGGATGCGCTGGCAGAACCTTGTCATGCAGCTAATGATTTTAGCGCTATGGATGCCCTGTTACTGCCGTTGGACGCCGGTATTGTTAGCATGCCTAAACTGCTGTTGACTGAGCAGGAACAACACCGTTTACAACATGGGCAGCATTGTCAGGTCAGTGCGGCAGATATCACTGCTATTAAACTGCATGGTCCGGATGACCGCTTCTTTGGCGTTGGTCAGGTAGAACAAGGTGTACTGAGTTCACGTCGTTTGCTCAATACCGCTGCTGTACAATAGCCCGACGCAGAAACGCCTTGTAAATCGGCTGGGAAATGCTATCATACCGCGGATTTTTTGGGGTCTGCTGGATGAGTGATCGGCGATACCCTTACCCTAGTTCACTCAGATTTGGAGCTAAATATGTCTTTAAGCGCTGCTGTAAAAGCAAAAATTGTTGCTGACTATGCTGTAAAGCAAGGCGACACAGGTTCACCAGAAGTACAGGTTGCCCTGTTAACTGCATCTATCAACCACCTGCAAGGCCACTTTGCCGAGCACAAGCATGACTTCCACTCACGTCGTGGTCTGCTGCGTATGGTTAGCCAGCGTCGTAAATTACTGGACTACTTAAAAGGCAAAGATCAGAGCCGTTATGCGACTCTGATTGAGCGTTTAGGTCTGCGTCGTTAAGATGCGAGACAAAAAAGGGGCTTAGCGCCCCTTTTTTTATGCCAAAGATTATTTTTAGCTTAAGTTCGCATTTGACTGAACTATCTTTTAGCTCTGGTTACAGAGTATACTAGCGCGGTATTAAATGAAGAAAATGTCATCGCAATCAGGCGATCAAGTTAAGGAAACAAACACGTGACTCCCATCGTAAAATCATTCCCATTCGGCCAACACACTTTTACTTTAGAGACCGGCGTAATAGCCCGTCAGGCAGACGCCGCAGTGCTGGCCAGCCTGGGTGATACCTCAGTTTTAGTAACGGTAGTAGGTAAGAAAGAAGCTAAGCCTGGTCAGGACTTCTTCCCGTTAACGGTAAATTACCAGGAAAAAATGTATGCAGCCGGCCGTATTCCGGGCGGTTTCTTTAAACGCGAAGGCCGCCCAAGTGAAGGCGAAACGTTAACTTCACGTTTAATCGACCGGCCAATTCGTCCGCTGTTCCCGGAAGGCTTCAACAATGAAGTTCAGGTTATTGCCACTGTAGTTTCAGTACAACCAGAAATTCAGCCAGACATCGTTGCTCTGATTGGTACTTCTGCGGCGCTGGCTTTATCTGGTATTCCGTTTGCCGGTCCTATCGGTGCGGCCCGCGTTGGTTATATCAATAACCAATACGTACTGAACCCGTCAGAAGAAGAGCTGAAGAGCTCTAAGCTGGACTTAGTGGTAGCCGGTACTGCCGGTGCGGTATTAATGGTTGAATCTGAAGCCGGTATTCTGTCTGAAGACGTAATGCTGGGTGCAGTAATGTATGGCCATGAGCAAATGCAAACGGCCATCAATGCCATTAACGAATTTGCTGCCGAAGGTGGCAAGCCGAAGTGGAACTGGCAGGCACCAGCGAAAAACGAGCCGTTAATTGCTAAAATTGACAGCCTGGCACGTGCGCAACTGGGCGAAGCTTATCAGATCACTGAAAAAGCCAAGCGCTATGAGCGTATCGGCGAGATTAAAGCGGCGTTAGTAGAACAACTGACTGCTGAGCTGGCTGAAGGCGAAGAGCTAAACAAGAACGAAGTCGGCGAGATTTTCCACGAGCTGGAATCTAAAGTAGTACGTGGTCGTATCACTAAAGGTGAACCGCGTATTGATGGCCGTGATCCGGAAATGATCCGTGGTTTAAGTGTAATGACCGGTGTACTGCCACGTACCCACGGTTCAGCACTGTTTACCCGCGGTGAAACTCAGGCGTTGGTTACTGCCACTTTAGGTACGGCGCGTGATGCACAAAACATCGATGACTTGTTAAGTGCTAAAACTGACACTTTCATGCTGCATTACAACTTCCCGCCGTACTGTGTTGGCGAAACAGGCATGGTGGGTTCACCTAAGCGTCGCGAAATCGGTCACGGCCGTTTAGCTAAGCGCGGTGTATTAGCGGTAATGCCGGATTTCAATGACTTCCCATACACAGTGCGTATCGTGTCAGAAATCACTGAGTCTAACGGTTCAAGCTCTATGGCATCAGTATGTGGCTCGTCTTTAGCCCTGATGGACGCCGGCGTACCTATTAAAGCCTCAGTGGCCGGTATCGCCATGGGTCTGGTTAAAGAAGGCGATGATTTCGTTGTACTGTCAGACATCTTAGGTGATGAAGATCACTTAGGCGATATGGACTTTAAAGTAGCAGGTACTACCGACGGTATTACTGCACTGCAAATGGACATTAAGATCGACGGTATCACCAAAGAAATTATGCAAATTGCCCTGAAGCAAGCTAAAGCAGCGCGTTTGCACATTCTGAACGTGATGGACCAAGCGATCAGCGGTCACCGCGAAGAAATGTCTGAGTACGCACCGCGTATTTACACTATGAAGATTAATCCGGAGAAAATCCGTGAAGTAATCGGTAAAGGTGGTGCGGTAATTCGTCAGATCACAGAAGAATCGGGTACTACTATTGAGCTGGAAGATGACGGCAGCATTAAAATTGCCGCTACTACGGCTAAAGCCGCACAAATTGCTATCGACAAGATCAACGCCATCACGGCAGAGATTGAAGTGGGTGCCATTTATGAAGGTGAAGTGGTGCGTATTGTTGACTTCGGTGCTTTTGTAAACGTATTGCCGGGTAAAGATGGTTTGGTACATATTTCACAAATTTCTGATGAGCGCGTGAATAACGTATCTGAGCACCTGACTTTAGGCCAGAAAGTATCGGTTAAGGTACTGGAAGTCGACAAGCAAGGCCGCGTGCGTTTAAGTATCAAAGAAGCTAACGCTAAACCTGCTGCAGAGTCTGCGAATGCTGAAGCAAATGCCTGATAGGCTATTACGTAAAGCAGCGCCTTTGGCGCTGCTTGCGCTAATGCTGGGTGGCTGTGCATCACAGTCACCATCAGCAGCCCTGTGGCTAACACCTGAGCCTCAGCCTGTTTCCTACCGTACTGAGCTGGCTATTGCCCGTTTAAGCGAAATTTTACATCGTGCCGAGTTATCAGAAGAGCAATCTGCTCAGCTGTACTATGATCGCGGCGTAATGTACGACAGCGTTGGTCTGCGCACGTTGGCCCGGCTCGATTTTATGCGTGCCTTGCGCTTAAAACCGGATATGGCCGATGCGTACAACTTTGTTGGTATTCATCATACCGTCAGCGGCGAGTTTGACGCTGCTTACGAAGCCTTCGATTCGGCCCTGGAACTGGCACCAGAGCATGAGTATGCTTATCTTAATCGCGGTATTGCGCTGTATTACGCCGACAAAACAGAACTGGCTACCCAGGATCTGCAGCGTTTTCTGGCGTTGAAACCGGCAGATGCGTACCGGATAGTTTGGTTGTATCTGGTGCAAAGTGAGCTGTCGCAACCTGTTGCCAAACAACAATTAATACAACAGCTGCAACTGTTAGATGCAAATGATTGGGCGACTAATCTGGTACTGTTTTTTGCTGGCCAGCTAAGCGAAAAAGCGTTACTTGACTCTGTGCTGGTTGATTTATCCAGCCCGCAGTTGTTAGCCGAGCGTTTATGCGAAGTCTATTTCTATCTGGCAAAGTGGCATGAAACTCAAAACCGGCCACAGCAAGCACTGAGTTACTATAAAAAAGTGCTGGCGACCAATGTGTACGAGTTTGTTGAGCATCGTTATGCCAGGCTGGAAATGGCCAGATTACGTGGCGAAACACCAATAGATGCTTATGTTGATGAACCCTGAGTTCACCTGCAAATTACCAAACAAAAGCCGCTTAGCCGGCTTTTTTGTTTTTGCGCTGTTAACTGCCTGCAATCAGGCACCATCGCAGGACGCGCTGATTGCCAGAGCCCAAACCGAGCCGGCAGTTGCCCTAAGCCTGGCGGCACAGCGCCTGGCAAGTGCGGAACCCGAAGCTGCATTGCAGTTTTTCCAACTGGCTGCCACAGCCGGTGATAGCACAGCGCTAAGCCATGCGCTGGCATTGCAGCAGCGTTTGCATGGACGTTCAAGCGCGGCAAGCTGGCTGGCACAGCAATGGCAGCTTGGCTTGATAACAGCAGATGCAGTAAGCCAGGCGCAGCGCGCAGAATTGGGCTTGTGGTCGCAGCACAAGCCAACAGTAGACGCTTATGCGTCTGCTGCCGGTTGCCAGTTAACATTGCAACCGGTTGCCAGCCAGCAACAGGGCGTAGCGCGTTGGCACACGCTATTGCAGGCATGGCAGCAAGACGGGCAATTAGCATCGTTACCGGTGTGTTTTAACGCCTTGCACGTGATTAACAGCACACAACTGCGTTGCTCCGAGCAGAGTAACAGCCGCATCAGTTGTCACTATCCGGCGTTGCAGTCTCTGGTTAGCACAGGTGACTTTAGCCAACTGCTGGTGGTGGCCGGGCGCGGCACAGCCAGCTACAACAACGGTATCCTACAACTGCCTGATACCGCCAGCCTGGCGCTATTGCGGCATGAGTTTATGCATATCCTTGGTTTTATCGACGAATATGCGCTAGCTGACACCACAGCCACTGAGGTATGCCAGCCGGACAAGATCTATCCTAACCTGCTGATCCAGGCCGGGGCCGATGCCTATCAGCAGCAGTGGCAATTGCCCGACGCACCGCAGCTAACGGCTGTTGATACCTGTCAGGCCATGGGTATACAAGCTTACAGGGTTATTGCACAAGATAATCTGATGCGGTTTTATGAGCTGGGTTTACCTGCAGAGTACTTTGCGCTGGCACAGCAAATTCTGGCACAGCCGGACAAACTGATGCCGGTGCAATATTATTTTGCTTATCTGGCGCGGCAGCAACAAAACTGGCCGTTATGGCAGCAACTTATGCAACAGGCCGCAGAGCGGGGTTACCCCGACGCCAGTGCGGCTCTGGCGCTTTAATTAAAGCCGTTGTGCTGGCTCACTAGGCTACCAGCCTGCAGCTGATTAAATATCAGATGTGCTGCATTGCAGCTTTTCAGGCTGCAATGACCAAACACTGCTGCTTTCGCTATTTAGCATGCGCTTTTTGCAGCGTCGGGCGGCATAAAAAAACACAGCAGCAAACAGCAATGCCATCAAATCGACCGCTGCAGTGGCAGCAGTACTGTACCAATCTGCCCTGTACCATTGCAGATACAACGTTGCCAGGGGTAAAGCGGCACAACAATACGACAATCCCAGTAGCCCATGCCAGGCCGCAAGAGCAGCACCGCGCCAAAAGCTGTAGCATATACAGGCAAAAAAGCTGATGTAGTAACAGTATAAGTAAGCATAATTAGCGTTATCCAGCACAGGCAGTAGCAATTTACCCAACAGCATAGTCAGCGCAACGGCCAGCATAGAGCCAAGGCAAACGCCAATGGTTAACGCTGCCATCAGGGTGCAGCTGCGACTGGGGCCTCCTTGCTTTTTCATCCGCTTATGCAGCCACAATAAATTGCCACTGTAAAATAAAAATGCGCCCAGTAACCCCATGACAAAATAGCCCCAGCGGCCAAAATCGCCGGCAAAGGTACCGTAGTGTAGTGCAAATAATCCCATGACAAACTTACTGTAGCTGGCACCGTCCTGCGTGCTGAAGCTAAACGGCAGAATGTCCAGCGTATAAGGTTGCATAAACAGATAATCGGCTTCAGGCCCCCGAACCATACCATCAGGATTTATCATCTGAATGATAGCAACCGGCGCTGTGTTATTCAGCCGCATAAAGCTTAGTTTTACCGGTTTATGCGAAGGACTGTATTGGCTGGCCGCAGCAAGGTGCTGCTCTAAGGCTGGTAAATTTTCAAGGTCATAAGTTTGCGAGTTGGCTGCTGGCCGTTGAAACACCGGTTGTTCGCCGTAAAATACGCTAAGACCGTCATATATCAGATCATGAAATGCAAAGCCCACTACGGTCCAGGCAATAATGAAATGAAAAGGCAGACTGGCGACACCAACCAGATTATGGCTATCCAGCCAAAATCTGCTGGCGCCTTTGTCTTTGCGCAGTGCAAAGAAGCTTTTCAGCAAAGTGGGCAACAAAACCACTATGCCAGATACCAGCGCCAGAAAATACGCCACAGCGGCTATACCAAGCAAATATACGCCTGCCTGGTCATGGCCAATTTCACCGCCAATACCGGCACTGCGATGCAGATAATCAATCAAATCAGCAAATTTGTTCTCGTAGTTTTCACTGACGGCAATAGCACCCTGTTGATCCAGTCTGAGCGCAATAATTTTGTTATCCATATGCAGATCACGGGCACTTCCTTGACTGTACCAACTTAACACCGGGCTGCGGCTGGTTAAATCTATGTCAAAACCCTTGGCTAATTCTGTCGGGTAAGTAGCTAATGCTTTATCCAGCAAAACCTGCCAGTCGGCTGATGGCAAGGCTGTTTGTTGTACCTGCGGTATAGCAACTGCCGGTGGCGCTATCCACTGCTGCAATTCAGCTTTAAACATCGTCAGGCTGCCGGCATAAAAACCAATGAATAGCAGTAGTCCTGCCGTGATGCCGGTCCAGGTATGCAGGCTTTGGTAAATACGCAAGATGTCAGCCCTGACTTTCATACAACTCTCCGCAATAAAAAGAAACTGCAATACAACAACGCTGTAACTACTCCTAACACCAGCCAGGCCTGGCGTGCACTGCGAAATAAGAACACCAGGCTTAAAATACCAAACCACAGCGGCATCAGTAGCCACATGTTAAATTGGCTTTTGTCTGCTGAACTGATACTGCCCGGGCCATACCAGGCATAGAAACCAACACAAACAAAAGCAATAGCTAAGCCCAGCACAATGCCCGCCAGTGTTTTTCCAAGCCAATCAGGCTGTATGGCTTTAAGTCGGCCGGTCATGGTGGATTTTTTCCTTTTTAAGCAGGGTAAGCAGCGGCAGCAGTATGCAGCTCAGCATGAGAAACAAAACCAAAAAGAACACCGTGGCCGACCAGGATAACTGTTGTACCGCTAAGACAGCTGCGGTAGCCAATAGTACAACCGACAGAATACGCCATTGTTTTGAAATAGCTTTGCTGAAAATGCGTTGATGTTTATTGCTGAAGTAACAAAGCGCAACAGCCAGAGTCAGCAACGACAGCGTAAGTAATAAATTCATGATTGCCTTGTTCCGTTAAATGCTCCGCCACTTTAATTTAAATAGAAATGATTATCAATTGAGTTGTGAATTTTTTTGTGCTAGTTTGCTGCCGCTTTTGTTAGTGATAGCAGGCGCGGGCTTTAACTTACTACTACGGGATTGAAAATAATGGAAAAGATCAGCATAAAAACCACACTGCTGACGCAGAGCTTGATGCTTGCGCTGGCCGGTGCCTCGATACAGCTGCAGGCAGAAGAAGATAAAGAGCAAAGCGCGCGCAAATCAATTGAAGTGATAGTGGTAACCGGCGAAAAAATTCAACGCTCTATCAAAGATACTGCCGCCTCGGTTGCCGTTATTAATCAGGCGCTGCTGGAAAGCGGCCAATTAGCGTCGATGTCGGATGCCTTGGCTGACATCTCGAACCTGGTAGTGCTAACAGGTGCAGTGCCGGATATACGCGGTGTGTCAGGCAACGGCTCTGCAACCGGCTTTAACTCTTTTACCGGCGGCGCCAGAGCTCGTGTCAGCAGTTTGGTTGATGGTGTCGCACAGCCTTTTGTGGCAGATCTAACCGGTGATACTGGCCTTTGGGATATCGAGCAGGTTGAAGTGTTTCGTGGCCCACAATCTACCAGTAATGGTCGCAACAGTATTGGTGGTGCTGTGTATATTAGCAGTAAAAACCCAGTAATGGACTGGGAAGGTGCCGTTCGCCTTGGCTATCGCAATCAGCATAATTTTTTTGACAGTGCAGCGGTGCTGTCCGGTCCGATAATTGATGATGAACTGGCTTTTCGTATTGCCAGCCAATGGATTGACGGTGAAACCTATTCAAATCCAATAAACTATCCTGCTAACCCGGCACAAAAAAGTTATAACGAGCTGGATACCAGTAATACCAGAGCAAAACTTCTCTGGACACCTAAGCAGTTTGCCGATTTGGCAGTACTGTTTAGCTATCAGCATTATCAGGAAGAAGGTAATGCCGGACGCTTATATTTTGATGCCAAAGATCCTGCCGCGCATCAACCTGTGCAGCAGCGCTATCTGACGACAAGGGCCGATACCAGCAGCGTCAAACTTGACTACCAACTGTCGCCGCAGTTTTCGTTACAAACGCTTGTTGCCTATATGGACTATCAGTGGGGCGCAGCAGGGTATGAAGCCACTGCTGCCGCCGAGTCTGATGTGTTGATGCAACAAACTGAACTGACATTTGACACTAAATTGAATTATGGCACGGCGGCATCTGAGTATGCCGGCTTTATCGGGCTGGCTTATTTTAAGCGTAGACAAGACTTCCAAAGCGTTGGCGCTACTCATTACTTCGGCGATGACGCCAGTGATTCGAAAGCTGTCTATGCTGAAAACAGGCTACGTTTGGATGATAACTGGAGTATCACCACAGGTGTACGAATAGAGCGTGAGCAGCAGCAACGTGATTTCAGTATGTTGATGCGGGGGGCCTGGGTTAATGCGCAGTTGGAGCAAGGCAAAACGTTCACGCTGCCAAAACTGGTGTTGCAATATCAACTGGCCGATCATACAACTTTGTCAATCAGCGCCAGACAAGGCTATAACGCCGGTGGTGGTGCTTTTAATGGTATGACTACGGCTTACTATTACTACGACTCTGAACAAGTGAATACTTATGAACTAAGTTCACGTAGCGTGTTGCAAAGTGGTAACACCAGTATCAGCGTTAATGTATTTTATAACGACTTCAGTGACTATCAGGCACTAAGCAGTACCCGTACCATCACAAATATCGAGCAGGCGCATAGCTATGGCCTGGAGTTGGAAGCTTACACGATGTTGGGCAATGATTGGCAGCTGCACAGCAGTCTTGGTTTATTGGAGTCTAAAATTGACAAGGCTGCAGCTGGGTTTGAACAAGCTGTTGGTAATGAGCTGAACTCGGCGCCGTCTGTAACTGCCTGTCTGGGGTTAAGTTACTGGTTAACCGAGCAGTGGAAACTGGATATTAGCAGCAATTATGTCGGCGAGTTTTATGGTGACTTGAACAACACGGCAGAACGCTCGGCGGGCGACTATGTGTTAACCCGGGCCTCGGTAAATTACAGTGCGGATAGCTGGATGCTCAGCGCCTACGTCAATAATGCTTTTGATGAGGCCGGTATGACAACCCGCGATCCAGCCAGTCCTGCGTATCCAAATGGCTATGTCGCTATGGTAAATCCGCGTACATTGGGGGCTTCGGTCACTTACCGTTTCTAATAGCGAACGGGAATATTGTTAAGTAGCCAGTGTCTGTTTACAGATGCTGGCTGCTGAGATGCGAGCCGATTATTCGTGCTCGCTAAGCTCGGTCAGCTCGCGGCTAAGTAGCTCGGCATCGCCAAGGTTTAGTTCCAGCAGGCGGCGCAGGTGCGATACGCTATCAATGTCAATTTTTTCACAGTGCAAGCCAACAGTCGTAGCTGACTGATGCGCTACACTGACTTCCATCACCAGTTCTACCGGAAAGTCGTTCAACGAAATACGTAATTCCATCACTTTTGGTAAAGAGCGCGGCCAGTCTGCAGGCTTTTTAATCAGCGCACCTTTCAGTGACAGATCTAATACTTCTGTCGCGCAGCTATGGCTGCCAATTTCAAGATGGGCCTTGCCTTTAAAACTCACCCGGCTAAATCGTCTGTGTTCCATCGCATCCCCCAATAGTGCTGTAAGAAGCATAGCGGTTTTTCGCAGAAAAAGCAGCTATGCTGCAAAGTGATCCAACAGCAATTGTGGGTTACCGCTATCCGAGCTATTGCTGAAGTTCGACGAGGCAACTAACGCTTGATGATAACTTTTTTATTAAACTAATTTTGCACTTTGCAAGTCATCCCATCTTTGGTTGCGCCACAAGTTACCCTCGGTGATGTTCCTCTTACTGAACGTCCACGCCCAAATACCTGAATAACAACAAAGCTTTGACGGTATGTTGTGCCGTTCATGCTCCACTGCACATCACCGCTTGATCTACCAAGTTCAGTTAGTGATCGGGCGATATCATAATCATAGATTAAGGGATCAAGTTCACCAGGGATTGTAATTACCAAGTCTTCTGATGTTGCCTCGGTTTGCAAAGACGGGACGCTGATGCTGTACTTTTTATTAAAGTACATCTGCTCATAAATATTGTATTCTGCCAGGCCAATGTTTAACGATGTTGCTACAGCCATCTTACGTAGTACAACCAGCTTCGCCTGTGCGTATTCTTCCTGGCGCATAGCTGCTTTAGCGTCTGCATCCAATAAGGTGTAGTCCTCCAAAAAGTCGTTATACGTTAAAACGGTATCAAGGCTAAAATAATTTACATCCTGATAAACTTCATCGGCAATTGCGGCAATCGCCTGCATAGTTTGCTCGGAGTAAAAGAAACAAGCTGTTGAGTAGCAATTGTCAATTTGTAAGGGCCAGGCTTGTGTTGAGGTATTGCTTGCCTGAAGTGGCAGAGAAAGCGTAGCCATAACAAAAGCCAACTTAAAACTTTTATATTTCATCGTGAATCCTTTTACTGATATGTTAAATAAATATTATTTATGTTGCATAAAAGACTTTATAGAGCGATATGTTCTAAGTCAATAGATAAGACGTATACGTGGTTTGTTTGATTTTTACGCAGGATCACCGCGATATAAATGCGAAAATAGCTTATGTGAATACTAAAAATGCGCCATAAGGCGCATTTTTCAAGTATGAACACATGGTAGCGTTGATTAGCCTACTTCTTCACCGGCGGCCTGACGGTCGGCGTGATAGCTGGAGCGCACGAAGGGCCCGCTGGCTACGTGTTTAAAGCCAAGCTCGTAAGCGATGCGTTTAATCTCGTCAAACTCGGCCGGTGGCATATAGCGTTTTACCGGTAAATGGTGTTTGCTTGGTTGCAAGTACTGGCCGACCGTTAGCATATCGACATCGTGCTCGCGTAGATCTTTTAATACTTCTATCAGCTCTTCGGTGGTTTCACCCAAGCCGACCATTAAACCCGATTTGGTGGCGACATTAGGGTGAGCGGCCTTGTAGCGTTTTAGCAGCTGCAGTGACCATTTGTAGTCGGCACCCGGCCGTGCCAGTTTGTATAGGCGTGGTGCAGTTTCCAGGTTGTGGTTAAACACATCTGGTGGCGTCTGTGTCAGGATATCCAGTGCTGTGTCCATCCGGCCACGAAAATCCGGCACCAGCACTTCAATTTTTATGCTGGGGTTGTGCTTGCGAATTTCGCTGATGCAGTCGGCAAAGTGCTGAGCGCCGCCATCACGCAAGTCATCGCGGTCAACCGAGGTTACTACCACATATTTTAGCTGCATATCGCGAATGGTCAGTGCCAGCTTTTCCGGCTCTTCGGCACTGGGGGGCAGTGGCCGGCCATGGGCAACGTCACAAAACGGGCAACGGCGGGTACAAATAGCGCCCAAAATCATAAAGGTAGCGGTGCCGTGGTTAAAACATTCGGTCAGGTTTGGGCAGGCAGCTTCTTCGCATACTGAGTGCAAGCCGTGTTTGCGCAATGCCCCTTTGATCTGGTCGATGCGTTCTGAGCTTTTTGGCAGTTTGATTTTCAACCATTCTGGCTTGCGCAGCATTTGCTCCGGTTCAGTTGGCAGAACTTTAATCGGAATTAACGCCATTTTTTCAGCGTCGCGCAGTTTAACGCCAGGTTCCATACGTGCAGTTTTAGTCATTTTGCCAATCTAACCCTGTTTTATGTTGCAGTGAACTTACTTTCAACGCCTGTTGAAAACACTGCAGTATTCGTTGTTTGGCCTCGGCAATACTTTGCGGGCCACCTACATCTTTGCTTTGGATCATTTGCATACCGGCATAACCACAAGGGTTAATACGCGAGAATGGTGCTAAATCCATATTGACGTTTAACGCCAGGCCATGAAAGGTGCAGCCTTTACGCACCCTTAAGCCTAATGAGGCGATTTTACTGCCGTCTACATAAACACCAGGCGCATCCGCCTTGGCATAGGCAGTAATGCCGTAGTCTGTCAGCAAGTCGACCAGCACTTGCTCAATAAGTGTTACCAGTGTTCTTACGCCCAGATCGCGCCGTTTTAAATCCAGCAGCACATATACCACCAACTGGCCCGGACCATGATAGGTAACCTGGCCGCCGCGATCGACTTTCACCACAGGTATATCACCGGGAAACAGCAAATGCTCTTCTTTACCGGCCTGGCCTTGGGTAAACACGCTGTGGTGCTCCAGCAGCCAGAGCTCGTCAGCGGTATCACTGTGACGCAGATCGGTAAACTGCTGCATGGCATGCCACACGCTGGTGTAATCCTGTACACCCAGATCGCGGATAATAAGTTGTTGTGTAATGGCTGTTGGCACCTGTAATCCGGCTTGCTGAGAAACGCTGTACATTATACCGCCCTTTACATCGAATACGACAGGCTAAACTGCAGGTACTACCTCAGAGTACGTAGCGTACCAGCTCAATTTTGCCAAGCTCAGTGTACAGCAACTCAATATGCTGCTTGCTGGTGACGGTGACACTGACCGAAACGGAGTGATAATTACCTTTGCTGCTTGGTTTTACCGCCGGGCTGTAGTCGCCGGCGTCGGTATGCTGGCGCACAACTGTCATGACCTGATCAACCAGATCGTCATGTGCCAAACCCAGCACTTTAAAGCTGAACTGGCAGGGAAACTCCAGATACTCATCAAATTTGGTGTTTTTTACTTCGTTTACCATTGTTGTCTCACTGCGCTGTTAGCGGGCCTTAACCGTTAATATGGCAATTGTAACAAAAAGTCCCGGACTTTGCCGGGACTTGCTGCGTTAAAACTACACGGTTGCCGGTTATATAAATTTCATTTTAATGTAGTCGACCATCCGGCTGAAAAAGCCACCTTCGGCTACATCTTCCAGCGCTACCATTGGGTAGCTGGCAATGTCTTCGCCATGCAATTTCAGGTACACGGTGCCAACTTGCTGGCCTTTCGAGATGGGGGCGATAAGCTGCTGATTCAAGGTGAAGTCAGCTTGCAGGTTTTTTTGCTGGCCACGCGGTATGGTGACTTGTACAGCGTTTAAAATACCCAGCTGTACATTGTCTTTATCACCTTGCCAGATACGCTGTTCAGCAAATTTTTCACCGGCCTGATAAGGGGTAATGGTTTCAAAAAAGCGAAAGCCGTACGTTAATAATTTTTTGTTTTCTGCGCTACGTGCCTGCTCACTGGCTGTGCCCATAACCACAGAAATTAACCGCATATTATCGCGGCTGGCTGAGGTAACTAAACTGAAGCCGGCTTCGTCAGTATGGCCGGTTTTAATACCATCGACGTCCAGGCTGCGATCCCACAGCAAAGAATTACGGTTGTATTGGCGGATATTATTGTAGCTGAACTCTTTTTCGGCATAGAGGGCGTATTCTTCCGGCACATCACGGATCAGCGCGGCAGACAAGGTAGCCATATCGCGTGGCGTGGTATAGTTTTCAGCGCTGGGTAAGCCGTGGCTGTTACCAAAACGGCTGTTATGCATACCAAGGCGCTGGGCATGGGCGTTCATCAGGTCAACAAAAGCGCCTTCGCTGCCGGCTATGTGTTCTGCCAAAGCGACACAGGCATCATTGCCCGATTGAATAATAATGCCCTTGTTTAAATCAGCTACCGATACTTTAGTGCCTACTTCGATAAACATCAGTGATGAGCCGGGAAAGTTTTTCGCCCAGGCTTTTTCACTAATGGTGACCATGTCGTCGTTTTTAATATTGCCGTTTTTCAGCTCAGTACCAATAACGTAGCTTGTCATCATTTTGGTTAGGCTGGCCGGTGCCAGTGACATATCGGCGTTGTTTTCAGCCAGCACTTTACCGGTATCAAAATCAATAAGAATATGGCCTTTAGCGGCAACGGTTGGGGCTTGTGGCATAACCGTTTGTGCCTGAGCTGTCAGGCTGATACTGGCAACGGAAAGGGCGGCGATAGAAAAAATATGACAATACGTATTCATAAGACCTGTTCTTTTATTTTAGTAATGAGTGAAAGTACCACGTTAACTACATAACTGGCTGTTGGCATAAAAAGCCGCTGGAAAATTACCGCTGCGCAACTGCTGTAACCACTGCTGCGCCTGTCGTTTATCCCGGGTTGGACCAACCCGCAACCGGAAAATTCCGCTGCCGGAGTGAATTTCTGCCGGAAGGGCCTGTTGCTGCTGCAATTGTTGCAGTAACTGCCGCGCTTTGTTGTCGTCCGCGCTGGCAAATACCTGTATATAGCAATCTGCAGGTTGCTGTTGCGCCAGCATCGCCGGCGACTGTAACAACTCTAACTGAACTCTGGCTGTACCCTGTTGCAACATGCCAATTTTACTGGCGGCAGAGTACGACAAATCAATAATGCGATCGCGGTGAAAAGGGCCGCGGTCATTTACCCTGACTATAGCCGCTTTGCCATTGTCCAGATTAGTTACTTTAACATAAGACGGTAGCGGCAGGGTTTTATGTGCCGCCGTCATGGCAAACATGTTGTAGGTTTCACCATTGGACGTCAGATGGCCATGAAATTTATTACCATACCAGGACGCTATGCCCATTTCGGTATGCACAGTGGCATCGGTCAGTGGCGTATAAGATTGGCCAAACAGCCGGTAGGGGCGATTGCCTCCCGGACTTAAAGGTTCGGCTTTCGGTGCCGGATCTGTCATCTCCAGTAAGGTAGGCAAGCGCGCCGGCGTGCTATCTTTTGTCTGGCTGTAACGTCCGGCATTCGGTTGCACCTCAATGCTGCTGCAACTGCTTAGCACTACAAGACTACTGAGAAGTAAAGCTCTTATCATGGCGTTGCCAGGATCCTCTTATGGGTACCGACTGACATTATTACACCAAAAGCCGCCATCAGTGTCACCATCGAAGTACCACCATAACTGACTAAAGGTAAGGGCACACCCACCACAGGTAACAGGCCAGACACCATACCAATATTAACAAACACATAAACAAAAAAAGTGAGGGTAAAGCTGCCGGCGACCAGTTTACTGTAGTTATCCTGCGCCTGGGTGGCGATGTGCATACAACGGCCAATGATAAACAAATACAGCCCAAGTAAAATAAGCACCCCCATCAGGCCCAGCTCTTCACTTATTACGGCGAAAATAAAGTCAGTATGGCGTTCAGGCAAAAATTCCAATTGAGATTGAGTGCCATGCAAATAACCTTTACCTTCCAGGCCGCCAGAGCCAATGGCAATTTTTGACTGGATAATATGGTAGCCGGCGCCGAGCGGATCGCTTTCCGGGTTTAAAAAGGTCAGTACGCGCTGACGTTGGTAGTCGCGCATTAAAAACAGCCACAATACCGGTAAAAAGGCTGATACCGCTGCAGCAACAAAGGCAATAATGCGCCAGCTCATGCCGGACATAAACAACACAAAGACGCCGGCCGTCAGGATCAGGATTGAAGTGCCCAAATCAGGCTGTTTGGCAATGAGCAAGGTTGGAATGATACAGGCGAGAAAGCCCAGCAACAGATGCCATAACCTGGGCGGCAAACTATGTTGGGCAATGATCCAGGCAACCGTCATCGGCACTGCCAGCTTCATTACCTCAGATGGCTGAAACTTCATAAAACCTAAATCTAACCAGCGCTGCGCACCTTTGCCGACGTGGCCGACCAATAGCACGGCAATCAGCATAACCAGGCCGGCCAGAAACACTGGCAGTGACCAGCGTCGCAAGGTTTGGGGCGTAATTTGGGCTACCGCGACCATGACCGCCAGTGCAACGCCCAGGCGCACAAGTTGCGCTTTCATCATAGCCGGGCTTTGGCCCGAGGCACTGTATAAAATAAACAAACCAAAGATCAGCAGTGCTAACAGGCCTAACAGCAAAGGGCCATCAATGTGGAAGAAGTTCAGCCGGCTACGCCGGGTGTGGCCGCTAAAATGCTCATTCATGCTGGTTTACTCCTGCGGCAAAATAGTAATCCATCATTTGCCGGGCTATAGGCGCGGCATTGGCGCTGCCACCGCCGGCATTTTCCAGCGCCACAGCGATTAAAATGCTTGGCTTGTCATAAGGGGCATACCCTATATACATTGCATTGTCGCGCAGCCGCTCGTCTACTTTTTCAGCGACGTATTTTTCTTCCTGGCCAATAGCGAATAACTGCGCCGTGCCGGTTTTACCGGCAGAGTCATAGCTTGCACCGACAAAGGCGTTGCGTGCTGTGCCACCAATTTCTTTTACCGTGCGGTGCATGCTATCCATTACCGTATCCCAGTTGGCCGGGTTTACCACTTCAATGGCCTGGCTTATTTGCGGTTCCAGTGCTGTTTTGCCGTGCTCGTCACTAAAATGGGTCACTAAATGCGGTTTAGCCAGCCGGCCCTGATTTAGCAGTACTGCTGTTGCTGCTACCAACTGCAATGGCGTTGTTGTCCAATAGCTTTGGCCAATACTTAATGGCACAGTGTCGCCCTGATACCAGGGTTGGTTATGCCGCGCTCTTTTCCAGCCACGCGATGGCATAATGCCGCTGCTTTCTTCCACAATATCAATGCCGGTTTTTTCACCAAAACCCATTTTGCTCATGTAGTCAGAAATGCGATCTATGCCCAGCTTAACACCCAGCTCATAAAAGTAGGTATCGCAGCTTTTCATCATGGCGGTATACAGATTTATCCAGCCATGGCCAAAACGATAGTGATCACGATAGCGGTGATCGACATTAGGCAACATAAAATAGCCCGGATCCCAAATTTTGGTCTCAGCGGTAATGGTATTGGTTTCGAGGCCGAGTAGGGCCAGATGCGGCTTAATGGTTGACGCCGGCGGGTAGGTGCCTTGTGTGACACGGTTAATCAGCGGCTTATCACGCGAATTAAGCAACGCATTGTAATTGACTGAACTGATACCATGCACAAACAGGTTAGGGTCGTAGCTGGGGTTGCTGTAAAACGCCAATACAGCGCCATCGCGCGGGTCTATTGCCACTATAGCGCCGCGTTGTTGTTGCAGCACTTGTTGAGCGGTGAGTTGTAATCCGACATCCAGTCCCAGATGTAAATTCTGGCCGGATACTGCCGGCACCGAGCGTAACACGCGGATAGAGCGGCCACGGTTGTTAACCTCAACTTCCTGATAGCCCATGGTGCCGTGCAACTGCTGCTGATAGAAGCGCTCCAGGCCTATTTTGCCGATATCACGGCTGGCGGCATAATTGGCCAGTTCACCGTCTTGTTCTAACTGCTGCAATTCGCGGCTGTTGATCCGGCCGATATAACCCAGCGCATGGGTAAATAAATCGGCAAAGGGGTAGTGCCGGCTCAGTCGTGCCTCAACAGTAACACCGGGAAATCTGTGCTGATTGGTCGCCAGTATGGCCACTTCAGTGTCATCCAGCTGCTCTTTCAGCGCTATGCTGTTAAAGCGCCGCTGCGTTTTAACCTGAGCTAAAAAGCTGTCCTGTTGCTCCGGCGTAATTGTAATAAGTTGCGCCAGCTGCCCCAGTGTTTGTGTCATATCCTGCACTTGCTCTGGGATCAGCTCAAGTGAAAATACCGGCCGGTTTTCGGCCAGCAAAATGCCGTTGCGATCAAAAATAAGCCCGCGATTGGGCGCGACCGGCACCACTTTAATCCGGTTGCCTTCTGAGCGGGTGCGGTAATCCTGATACGACACCACCTGCAGTTGATACTGGTTGTAAATAATTAAACAAAACAGCAGTGCTACCCCGGCCAGCGCTACCACAGCCCGCTGGTTAAACAGTCGGGATTCTGCGGCAAAGTCCTGAATAGCAACGCGTTTTTTTAACATCTTTACTCGCGGTGATAAGGATGGTTAGTACAAATACTCCAGGCGCGGTACAGGCTTTCAGCCAGCACTACCCGTACCATAGGATGCGGCAGTGTCAGCGCTGATAGCGACCACTTGGCTTCACTGGCTGCAATGCAGGCCGGCGCTAAACCTTCAGGCCCACCAACTAATAAGCAAACGTCACGGCCATCCCGCTGCCAGTCGGTTAGCCGGGCAGCCAGCTGTGGGCTGCTCCAGTTGGCACCGGTAACTTCCAGCGTGACTATGCGGCTGCCTTTAGGTACCGCGGCCAGCATCTTTTCGCCTTCAAGCTCCAGAATACGCTTAATATCGGCGTTTTTGCCGCGTTTG
The DNA here is from genome assembly GCF_036984005.1 of Rheinheimera muenzenbergensis. NCBI lineage: Bacteria > Pseudomonadati > Pseudomonadota > Gammaproteobacteria > Chromatiales > Chromatiaceae > Rheinheimera > Rheinheimera muenzenbergensis. Next base: position 67,097 of record NZ_JALAAR010000004.1, on the reverse strand, counting down.
CCAGCAGGTATCTCAACCAGTTCCAGCGCTAAGTCACGCGGAAAACGCCGGGCATACTCGTCATAGCCACTTTGTACCCAGGCCGGCATCTTACTGCCCACGGCGATAAGAATTAACTTCATCGCGGCTCAGGCGCTCCAGAGCTTTTCCAGCTGATAGAAACCACGGGTTTCTTCCAGCATTACATGCACTACTACGTCGTTAAGATCCAGCAGCACCCACTCGCCTGACGCCTGGCCTTCTATGCCCAGAGTTTCAATGCCGGCTTTTTTTACTTCAGCAGCGACATAGTCGGCAATAGATTTGGTATGTCGGTTAGAGGTACCAGAGCAGATCACCATAAATTGGGTGATGCTGGATTTGCCACGCACATCCAAGGTTACGATATCGCGGCCTTTTAAATCGTCAATTTTGTCCTGAATAAAACTTACCAGCTCGGTTGTTTGCACCCTAAGTCCTCTGCACCTGAAAAAAGCAGCATTTTAGCATAGTTTAGCCCTGGTGTTAGCTATAACGCCTGATAGAGTCTGTGAGTTTGAATATAGTTCAATACGGCTGGATCTAAACTGTCTGCCGCCAGTGTATGCTGCTGTAATTGTTGCCGAATCGCCGTGGCGCTGATGCCGGTTAACGGATTGGGTAGCAGCAGAATGCCACCGCTGTCTGACTGGCGCAAACTGGCAAGATCTGGCTGGCCAAACTGGCGCAAGAGTTCAGGTGCATCGCCGCTTTGCTCACTGTAACCGGGACGCTGGCAAACTAGGATATGCGCCAGCTGTAAAATCTGTTGCCAATCTTTCCAGCTTTTAAAATAACCCAGCGAGTCCATGCCAATAATAAAATACCACTGCACTTCTGGTTCACGCTGGCGCAGCAATGTCAGGCTGTCGACGGTATAAGACGGGCTGGTTTTTTCCAGCTCCAGCGCTTCCAGTGCCAGCCCGTTATGGCCAGCAATTGCCAGTTGTACCATAGCAGCACGGTGCTGTGCACTTACACCTGGGCTGGCCCGGTGCGCCGGCAGATGGCAAGGCATTAGTCTGACACTGTCAAGCTGACAATATTGCCGCACAAAACTGGCGCAGCGGATATGGCCCGGATGTACCGGGTCAAAAGTGCCACCGAAAATACCGATATGTTTAGTCATGGCTAAGTTGATGGAGTGAAAATACCTTGCCAACCGGGTGCATAAACAAGGTCACTAAATGGGCTAGCGCCAGCACGCTATTGTCAAGTTGGCCGCTTTTGTACAGGCGGTCGAAGGCGGCCAGCTCTGCCAGCAGATAATCCAGCCAGGCCAGATTTAACCGTTTAAGCGCCTGTTGGTAAAGCGGTTGACGTTTAGGCCAGATTGCCAGACGTTTAAACACGTCTGAAAGTGGCTGATTATCCTGCTGTGCCTGTGCCATTTCGCGCAGTGCTAACGCTTCTTTTTGCAGTTGCCAGGCAATAATTACCGGCTCGGTATCCTGCTGACACAGCCGTTGTAGTCGATGTAATGCGTCGTCGCTGTGGGCGGCTAATATCGCATCCAGCAGTTGAAACACGGTAAAACTGGAATGATCAGCCAAAAACTGGCTGAGCGCATTGGCATCCAGTGCGGTCTGTATATTGCTCAGCGCCAGTTTTTCCAGCTCTTGCCGTGCGGCCAGTAAGTTACCGGCGCAATGCTGCTGCAGCAAGGCCAATGCATCACTGCTCAGTTGCAGCTTTAGCTGACGCGACCGTTCACGCAACCATTGCAGACTCTGGCGTTCATCCAGCGGGTACACCGGTATTTGCACCGCCTGGGTTTGCAGTTGTTTAAACCAGGCCAGTTTGCTGACGTCGCTGTGGCTGCGCTCGCCATGGATTAACAAAATCACATCGCTGTGTAATTGTTGCGGCAATGCTTTTAGCTGATCATTGGCTTGGGCCGACAGCTTTTGTTGCACCAGCTCCAGTTCAATCAGGCGCTTGTCGGCAAACAACGACATGGCATTCAGTTCGTTGCTTAATTCCTGCCAGTCAAACTGGGCGTCGGCACTAAAGCTGAGGCGCTCGTTGTAACCCTGTGCTTTTGCTGCCAGCCGTATGGCGTCTATCGCTTCGAGTTTTTGCAGCGGCTCTTCGCCAAACAGCAGGTAACAGGGTGCAAGCTGAGTTGCCAGGTGTTGTGCCAGCTGATTGGCATAGAGTTTTTGCATCAGGGGTGCCGGTCGTGCATCAGTGCAGTCTGGCCAGCTGGCGAAGTATGCGGTTGGCTGCCTGCTGGCGCAGCTCATCCAACATCAGCTCCAGTTCTTTGGCTTTGGCCAGGGCCTGGTTCGGGTCATCCTGGTAATCGCGGTATAGCTCAAACTGATAGGGCTGGGGTTCACTGCCGGGCATACTCACCTGATAGCGGACTTTATAAATCAATTCGTACTCGGCGACCTGGCCATTAGGAAACAGTGACAACGTGCGCCGCTCTAACGAGTCGCTTAGCAGTTGCAGCGCCGGTGCCTCGCTTTGATAACTGGACAGCACCTCAACCTTGTTATAGCTAAGGCGCTCACTGACCAGGGCCGCTAACTCAGAGTGGCGCTCACTTTGAATATACATTGCCGGAAAGTGGCTCAGCGGCAAATCGCCGCGCAATTGAAAGCCACAGCTGCTTAGCAGTAAGCAGCTAAGCAGCAATACTACAGCGCGGCGGGCCATCTTAGCCCACCACCAGGTTTAGCAATTTGCCCGGCACATAAATCACTTTGCGCAAGGCCAGACCTTCAAGATGGCGGTTAACGTTGTCGTCAGTTTTTGCTGCAGCCAAAACGCTGTCCTGATCAGCATCAGCGGCTACGGTTACCTTACCGCGCACCTTGCCATTTACCTGTACTACCACCAGTTTTTCGTCTTCAACCATGGCGGCAGCATCGGCTTGTGGCCAAGGCGTCTGTTCAATAGTCTGGCTCTGGCCCAGTTGTGTCCACAGATACTGGGCCACATGCGGTGTTATCGGGTTTAGCATCTGCAGCAGTGCCAGTACGGCTTCCTGCATCACGGCCCGGTCCAGCTCAGTAGCCAGGCTGGCTTTTTGCAGCTTATTGCTCAGTTCCATAATGGCGGCAATGGCAGTGTTGAAGGTGTAACGCCGGCCAATATCGTCAGATACCTTGGCGATAGTTTTGTGCAGCTCACGGCGCAGGGTTTTCTGCTCGTTGTTAAGCTGCGCAATATCAAGTTGGCCAATAGTACCTGCTGCCGAGAAATCGCTGACCAAAGTGTAAATGCGCTTAATAAAGCGGTGCGCGCCTTCTACTGCCGAGTCAGACCATTCCAGGGTTTGCTCCGGTGGTGCGGTAAACATCATAAATAACCGTACCGTGTCGGCACCGTACTGATCGATAACTTTTTGCGGGTCGATACCGTTGTTTTTCGACTTGGACATTTTGCTCATGCCGGATGACACCACCGGCAGGCCGTCGCTGTTTAGCACGGCACTGACAATACGGCCTTTTTCATCGCGTTGCACGCTGACATCGGCCGGCGAAAACCACACTTTGCCGCCGTTGTCGCTATCGCGGTAGAAGGTTTCAGCCAGAACCATGCCCTGACACAATAAGCGTTTAAATGGCTCGTCAGATTGTACCAAACCAACATCACGCAGTAATTTGTGGAAAAACCGGCTGTACAGCAGGTGCAAAATAGCGTGCTCAATACCGCCAATATACTGATCTACCGGCAGCCAGTAATTGGCTTTGGCCGGGTCCAGCATGGCTTTGTCGTAATCCGGACTGCAGTAGCGGGCATAGTACCAGCTTGACTCCATAAAGGTGTCAAAGGTGTCGGTTTCGTGGAAAGCTTCGCTGCCGTTGTAAGTGGTTTTTGCCCACTCCGGATCGGCTTTAATTGGCGAGGTGACGCCATCCATTACCACATCTTCCGGCAGGCGCACCGGCAGTTGATCTTCGGGTACCGGTACCTGGCTACCGTCAGCCAGGTTCAGCATAGGAATAGGGGTGCCCCAGTAGCGTTGGCGCGATACGCCCCAATCACGCAGGCGGTAGTTTACTTTTACCTCACCGCGGCCGATAGCCGCCAGCTTGCCGGCAATGGCGCTAAAGGCGGCATCAAAGTCTAAACCGTCAAATTCAGCCGAGTTAACCAATACACCTTTTTCGGTATAAGCGGCCTGTTCCAGCGTTACTGCACTGCCGTCTGCAGCGCTTACTACCTGTTTAATTGGCAGCTGATACTTAGTAGCAAATTCGTAATCGCGCTGATCATGGCCAGGAACCGCCATAACCGCACCTGAGCCGTAATCCATCAGCACGAAATTGGCTACCCATACCGGTACCTGTTCGCCGGTTAACGGATGCACGGCAAAGATGCCGGTGGCGCAACCTTTTTTCTCCATGGTGGCCAGCTCAGCTTCGGCCATTTTGCCGCCTTTGCAGTCGTCAATAAAGGCTGCCAGTGCCGGGTTAGTGGCTGCGGCTTGCTGTGCCAGCGGGTGTTGTGCGGCCACGGCAACATAGGTTACACCGTAAAGTGTATCCGGCCTGGTGGTGTATACGCTTAAGCTGTCAGCTGCGCCGGCAATATCAAACCGGATTTCGACGCCTTCTGAGCGGCCAATCCAGTTTTTCTGCATGGTTTTTACTTGCTCCGGCCAGCCGTCTAACTGGTCTAAATCGGCCAGTAGCTCTTCAGCATAGGCGGTAATTTTAATAAACCATTGCGCCAGTTCACGTTGTTCTATCAGCGCGCCCGAGCGCCAGCCGCGGCCATCAATAACTTGTTCATTGGCCAGCACGCACTGATCGACCGGATCCCAGTTTACGGTGGCCATTTTTTTGTACACCAGGCCTTTTTCGTACAGCTTGGTAAAAAACCATTGTTCCCAGCGGTAGTATTCCGGCTTACAGGTGGCCACTTCACGGCTCCAGTCGTAACCAAAGCCTAAGCGCTTTAACTGGTTTTTCATGTAGTCGATGTTTTCGTAAGTCCACTTTGCCGGGGCGGTTTTATGGTTTATCGCGGCATTTTCTGCCGGTAAACCAAAGGCATCCCACCCCATAGGCTGCATAACATTTTTACCCTGCATGCGCTGAAAACGGCTGACTACGTCGCCAATGGTGTAGTTGCGCACATGGCCCATATGCAAGCGCCCGCTCGGGTACGGAAACATCGACAGGCAGTAAAATTTTTCTTTGCTGGCGTCTTCTGTCACTTTAAAGGCGTTGGTGTGTTCCCATTGCTGCTGCAGTGCAGTTTCAATCTGCTGCGGGTTGTATTGTTCTTGCATTAAGGTCTTCCGAAAAGGAGGTTAGTACAGCTGCCGGTAAGCAGGCAAAAAAGTGGCTATAGCATACCGCAGAGCGGTTTTGACAACAACAAGCAGCGCATTGTCTATACTGGTTTTACACTCGAGGAGACGTTATGGCAGATTTTCTGAAGAAGTATCAACAGTGGTTGGCTGATTTTAACCGCAGCCTTGAGCAATCGGAGCGGCGTCAACTGGATAATATAGTAAGTTTTGTCGAGCAATTGCAGGCTTATCTCAAAGCGGGTAAAGAGCTGAGCGCCTATGAAACGGCGTTGTTTATCGAGACATTAAAACGCCAATGGCAGGATCAGCAAGCGCAGCAGCAGGCAGATGACGAGGCGGCAGCGCCGTCATTATGGCCGGAAGCCTTGTGGCAGCAGCTTAGTAGTCTCACTGATAAAAGCCAACTGGAATGGCAGGAACTGACCGCCGATTTTAAACACCAGGGCATCTATTTTCAGGGCGAAGTGGTGGGCATGGGCCGCTACCGCTGCAGCCAGTGTTTGCAACATATCGATTATACCCACCCGTCCGAGTTACTGGCGTGCAGCCATTGTGGCGCCGTGCAGTTTTTCCGTGAGGGCCTGCCGGTGTAAATAATGGCGGTTTAAAGGCTGTAACGTGCTTTAACTTTTTGTTAGAATCCAACACCGCCCAGAGTCGCCTGCCGCTTGCACCTATACCACTAAGGTTGAATAGCGCTTTTGCTGCTTTTCGCTAAGCTGTGCCCGCTGCTGCAGATACAAGACTTAACGGGTAAATCAGGCCGGCAACCAAAGATGAGAACAACATGACAACGCAAGTACTAGCCTGTATTGATGCATCACCTTATGCCGAAGCCATTTGCGATTATGCAGCCTGGGCGGCCAGACAACTGTCAGCACCCATCACCCTGTTGCATGCGCTGGACAAGGCTCAGCACACCCAGACCCCCGATTTAAGTGGCAGCATTGGTTTAGGCTCGCAGGAGCTGTTGTTGCAACAGTTAGCCGAGCTGGACGAAAAACACAGTAAGCTGGCGCTGCAACGTGGGCGCAGTATTTTAACCGCAGCTAAAGAGCGCGCAGAGCAAGCCGGCGTGACAGCTGTCGATACCTGCATGCAACATGGCCCGTTACCACAGATCCTGGCCGGGCTGGCTGAAACCAGCCGTTTGCTGGTGCTGGGCAAACGCGGCTTTAGCAGTGCTGATGCCCATGGTCATATGGGCGTGCACGTTGAACGGGTTATTCGTACTGTACAGCGGCCGGTGTTATTAACCCAGCAGCATTATAAAACGCCACAACGCATTATGCTGGCCTATGACGGTAGCGCCACCGCGCAAAAAAGCTTGCAAATGCTGGCTGCCAGCCCGTTGTGCAGCGGTTTGCCAGTGCATTTAGTGATGGCCGCTGCCGACAGCGAAAGCAGCCGCGGCGAACTAAATAACGCCGCTGAGATAATGCGCAGCGCTGGTTTTGATACTAAAACCGCGATAGTAGACGGTGAGCCTGAGGTAGTATTGCATCAATACCAGCAGGAGCATGTTATAGACTTACTGGTGATGGGCGCCTATGGCCACTCCCGTATCCGGCAATTTATTGTTGGCAGCACCACGACTGCCATGATCTGCAAAGCCAAGTGCTCATTGCTGATCTTACGCTAAACCCAAAACCCGGCCAGTGGCCGGGTTTTTTGTACCCGTAACGTTAACCAGGAAGTGTTGTTACTATCATGCAAAAACAAAAAATGTTGCTCTGGCCAGGCTTGTTGCTGGCTATGTTCGCACCAGCAGCCCATGCTGCAGTGGGTGCGGTGGATTTAACCACCAGTGTTACCGGCTTTGTCGCTATCGGTATTTTTGTGCTGGCTTATGCGCTGGTGATGGCGGAAGAAAAAATTCACCTGCGCAAGTCTAAACCGGTGCTGGTCGCTGCCGGTATTATCTGGGCGCTGATCGGCTGGCAGTATGTGCAGGCCGGTATGCCGGAGCAATCGGAAGCGGCGTTTCGCCATACTTTGCTCGAATTTGCCGAGCTGATGCTGTTTTTGCTGGTAGCCATGACCTATATCAATGCGCTGGAAGAGCGCCGGCTGTTTGATGTGCTGCGTAGCTGGCTGGTACGCAAAGGCTTTAGTTATAAGCAGTTATTCTGGATCACCGGCATCTTGTCATTTTTTATTTCGCCGGTTGCCGACAACCTTACCACGGCGCTGTTAATGTGTGCTGTGGTGATGAAGGTCGCCGAGGGCGACAAAAAGTTTATAAACCTCTGTTGTATTAATATTGTGGTAGCCGCCAATGCCGGCGGTGCCTTCAGTCCGTTTGGCGACATTACCACCTTAATGGTATGGCAGGCCGGCTTGCTTAATTTTGCTGAGTTTTTGGTGTTGTTTGTTCCGTCGCTGGTTAACTATCTGATCCCGGCTGTGATCATGAGCTGTTTTGTTGAAAAACGTAAACCGGCGGCACTACAAGATGATATCGAGTTAAAACGCGGAGCACTGCGTATTTTAACGCTGTTTTTATTAACCATTGCCACAGCAGTTGCCTTTCATACCGTGCTGCATTTACCGCCGGTACTGGGCATGATGACCGGCCTTGGGTATTTACAGTTTTTTGGTTATTTCCTGCGGGTTACGCTGCCGGGGTCACTGGCGCGCAAAAGGGCGATGGCCGAGCGCGAAGGCGATCAGGAACGGATCCGGGCGCTGGGGCAGGTAGTACCCTTCGATGTATTCAGCCGGGTATCGCGGGCTGAGTGGGACACCTTATTGTTTTTCTACGGCGTAGTGATGTGTGTCGGTGGCCTGGGTTTCATCGGTTATTTAGCACAGATGTCAGACGTGCTGTACACCCAATGGGATGCTACCTGGGCCAATGTGGCCTTAGGCATTATTTCTGCAGTAATAGATAATATTCCGGTGATGTTTGCGGTATTAACCATGCAGCCAGACATGTCGCACGGCCATTGGTTGTTAATTACCTTAACCGCCGGCGTCGGTGGCAGCTTGTTGTCTATCGGCTCTGCTGCCGGTGTGGCTTTAATGGGCCAGGCCCGGGGTTATTACACCTTTGCCGGCCACTTAAAATGGGCGCCGGCAATAATGCTGGGCTATATCGCCAGCGTGCTGACACATTTATGGCTAAATAAAGCCAGTTTTAGTGTTTTTGGCGTAAGCTGAGTAAATATTCTAATCAACTTGCTTTATACTGTGCGCCCGGTGTCCGCCGGGTGACACTCTCTGTTAACTGAGGACAAAATTGTGAAGCAGTCTTTGCTGGTGCTGTTGTGCCTGTTGTTTTCTCCTGCTGTGTTTGCCGCTACCGGCAATTTAAATTTAACTCTGTCTCCTGTTGGTATTATTGCTCTGCTGCTGTTTGCACTGGCCTATGTGCTGGTAATGGCGGAAGAAAAAATTCATCTGCGTAAATCTAAACCAGTGTTGGTTGCCGCCGGTGTGATCTGGGCACTTATCGCCTGGCGCTACATGCAGGATGGCATTACTGGTGTAACTGCTGAGGCGTTTCGCCATACCTTGCTTGAATTTGCCGAGCTAATGCTGTTTTTGCTGGTGGCAATGACGTACATCAGCGCACTGGAAGAGCGCCGGCTATTTGATGCGCTGCGCGCCTGGATGATCCGCAAAGGTTTTAGCTACCGTAGCTTATTTTGGATCAGTGGTGTGCTGGCGTTTTTTATCTCGTCTTTTGCCAACAATATGACCACCGCTATGCTGATGTGCGCTGTGGTAATGAAGGTAGCCGAAGGCGACAAACGCTTTATCAATTTGACCTGCGTTAATATCGTGGTGGCGGCCAATGCCGGTGGCGCTTTTATACCCTTTGGCGACATTACTACGTTAATGGTATGGCAGGCCGGTATCATTACCTTTAACGATTTCTTTACCTTGTTTATCCCGGCGGTAGTTAATTACCTGGTGCCCGCCATTATTATGAGCCTGTTTGTTGAACGGCGTTACCCGGCAGCCCTGCAGGAAGATGTTGAGCTGAAACGCGGCGCACTGCGTATTCTTACCCTGTTTTTAGCCACCATAGCACTGGCGGTGTTGTATCACTCCTGGCTGGATTTACCGCCGGTACTGGGCATGATGACGGGCCTTGGCCTGCTGCAGTTTTTCGGTTTCTTCCTGCGTAAAACCCTGCCCGGCTCGCTGGCCCGTAAAAGGGCAATGGCCGAACGTGAAGGCGACATCGAGCGGGTGCGGGCACTGGGCCAAATTGTACCCTTTGACGTATTTAACCGTATTGCCCGCGCCGAGTGGGACACCTTATTGTTTTTCTACGGCGTGGTAATGTGCGTTGGCGGCCTTGGCTATATTGGCTATCTGGAAATGCTGTCAGCCAGCTTGTACGGCAACGGTAACCCCACTATTGCCAACGTGGTATTGGGCCTGATGTCGGCGGTAGTGGATAACATACCGGTAATGTTCGCCGTGCTAACCATGCAACCGGAGATGTCGCACGGCCAGTGGTTGCTTATTACCTTAACGGCCGGTGTTGGTGGTAGCTTGTTGTCGATAGGCTCCGCCGCGGGTGTGGCCTTAATGGGCCAGGCCCGTGGTTACTATACCTTTGCCGGCCATTTAAAATGGGCGCCGGTAATACTGCTGGGATACGCTGCCAGCGTGGTGACGCATTTATATTTAAACGCAGAGCTGTTTCAGATTTTCGGCAGCCCGGCTGCTCACTAAACCGCTGGGTATTAAGGAAGTATTATGTCTAAAAAAGTGTATTGCATTGCGCAGTTTCAACCCAAGCCGGGTAAGGCCGATGAATTATTCAAAGTGCTGCAAAGCCTAGAGCCAAACAGCAACCGTGAAGACGGCTGCCTGCAGTATATCGTTACGCGGCAACTAGCCAGCCCCTTTGCTGAAGGTAAAAGTTTCCCCATTGCCTTTAATGAAATCTGGGCCGACCTGGCAAGCTTTGAAGCGCACTGCCAGCGTGCAGAAATTAAGCAGTTCTTTGAAACTTACTGTTTAGCCGAAGACGGCTTAGCCGCCGACTGGAATGTATGTATTTACACCGACGAGCCAGCCAATTTCGACGCACCCGTCGTAGGCTGATTCAGCCGGTGACTTAAAAAGCCCTGTTTATCAGGGCTTTTTACATTCTAATGGTTTGTTTTGTGTATTCCGGGGCGTCATACAACGCTATAGCCTGCTAAACCGTCACTATAAGCCGTTGAAAATAGGCTTAAATCGATGTAGTGTCATCAACGCAAAATTTACAAAAGCGCAAAGTCTTTGTTTAAATACAGCTTTTCTGCCGAATAAGCGTGAGGCATTAAATAGGAAGTCGCCATGGATGAAAAGTTTAAGTTCGCTGAATCTGTAGAGATTGAAAAGCGCAGCCGGGAAGTACAGCTACTGGTAAACATTGTAGAGCCAGATCCTGAATATCAGCCGTTCTTTCTTTCCGATGATTCTAATTTTTATGATGTTAGCGGTAAAGATGGAAGTGAAATAGAAGCGGATATCAGGCATTATTTTAACGGTGATTTGCCCGGCAAACTTGGCATGCCCTTATGGCAGTTTATCGACCTCGTCAAACAACGTTATCCCGGCTGGCCTGATGACTGGCCCCCTGAGCACTGAATATGGTTACATTTAGACCGGCTGAAGATTTAGCAAAAGCAGCACATTTTACGTTGTCGAATATGCGGCCGTATTACCAACAATACTCGGTAGATTGGGATCAAACCCAGATTGAGAAAATGACGCAAGGTCTTGTTAACTTAGATATTTTGCTTCAGGGAATGCTGGTTGGTGTAATGAGGTTATCTTTTGACTCTGCAGAGTGCTGGTTACGTGATTTGCAAGTTGCGCCGGGTTATCAGAATCAAGGTATTGGCGCAATTGCTCTGGCTGAGGCAGAGCGATGTGCTAAAGAGCGCTGTTGTCAGAATTTAAAGCTTCGAGTGTTTAAAAATAGCCCGGCTGTTCATTTATACCAGCGGCAAGGCTTTGGTTTAACCAGTGAAGACGAGCGGTTTTACTACATGAGCCGTGCCGTTTCCTGATCATTGACTATTATCGCCAGTAAACAGCATCGGCTTTGGCGCTGCCACGTCCGGGCCTATTGGCTGGATTTTTTGTTATCAGCGTATTGACGCTAGCAAGTGCGCTTAATGGTTAGCGAGGTTTGATATGAATTGTATTTTTTGCGACATAGTTGCCGGGCAATCACCCTGCCATAAGGTTTGGGAAGATGACGAGCATCTGGCGTTTTTGTCTATTTTCCCAAATACCAAAGGCTTCACGGTGGTGATCCCGAAACAGCATTACTCCAGCTATGTTTTTGCTCAGGATGACAACGTTGTTGCCAAACTTACCCTCGCCAGCAAGAAGGTTGCCTTGCTACTTGATAAAGCCTTGGATGGCGTAGCACGAACAGGTTTAGTGTATGAAGGTTACGAAGTTGACCACTTACACAGCAAACTTATTCCTATGCATGGAACCGGCAATGATTCTACCTTCCGGGCGATTGACGGTACTTCCGGCCCCTTTATTTTAAAATATGAAGGTTTTTTATCTACCCATGATTGCGAGCGGGCAAATGACGCTGAACTTGCAAAACTGGCGGCTCACATAAGAGCTTGTGCATAACAACCCATTTTACTGTGGTATAGCTGCCAGAGTGGCTTGCCGCCGGTAACATTCTGCAAAGCATTCGAGGAAAAAATGAATTCTAGCAACAATAAATACCTTTGGGCGGCGGCAATCTGCTGTGCTGCAGCAGCGCTGGCCCATCTTGGCTGTATCGTGTTCGGGGCAGACTGGTATCGCTTTTTTGGTGCTGGCGAACAAATGGCCCGGATGGCAGAGCAGGGGCTGTGGTATCCCACTGTTATGACGTCAGTTATTGTTGTACTGCTGGTTATCTGGGCGTTGTATGCGCTGTCCGGCGCCGGCGCTATTAAGCGTTTGCCGCTAACAAAGTTGGCGTTGCTGATTATCAGTGGGATCTTTATTCTTCGTGGCGTTTCCTTTGTAGGTTTAATGCCGATGTTCCCCGAGAATAGCCTGACATTTTGGTTAGTGAGTTCAGGTATTTGTTTGGTTATCGGCAGCCTGTTTGCTACGGGTTTGTATCAGCAATGGTCTGAATTGGGTGGTAAATTACCAAACAGGCGGTGACGCTGATCTTCTAAACGACATTTTTTCCGCTACATTTTAGCGCTGTAGATAATTGGGGTTATATGCATATTTGGCACACGGACGTCATTGCGAAAAAGTTGGCACGCGACGAAATCGATCAGCGTCAGAAAACGAAGTATTTTATTGCGTTATTTTACTTGCAGGTGTTCGGCACTGTACTGCCGATGTTTCTGTTGGGGCTAACCTTTTCAATTAGCTTGTTTACTTTTGCTTCTTATGTGACCACATTATTTATATATCACCTGGGCGCAGTTAAAGTGTATCGGGCTTGTGCCGTGCATAAAAAGGCCAGTGTATTAGATACACTTGTGGTTATCAGCCTGCCGATTTGTTTGAAAATTCAACTAGGCTATTGGGCGTCCTTTGTGTTGCTCAATTGGCCAATGCAAGCAATGCAAGTGTCTGTCTATTCCTGGGTTATTTATGGGTTTATTACGCTGCCTATTATGGTTTGGCTGCAGTTTCATTTAATTAAACGGGCGGTAGACAACAATTATGTTTAGCAAACTAAAGCAGCGAAGTTATACAGCAATTGGGTTATATCAATGAAAGACGCAGTTTTGGTTGGTCTTGGTGGCGCTTCAGGTTCGGCTGCTTATCAAATATTAGTGCATGGATTTGGCCAAACAGAATGGCATAGAGCTATATTGGTTGGTGCCTTTACGATGGTTTTTTACCAGCTGTTCGACGCAATCAGGCGCCGTTTCTTACAACACAACCAAAAGTAAGTTTATAGCGACTGGATTAGATACATTGAGTTTTGGCATCTTGCCTAATGGCAGAATGGATTTTAGGTTTTTTGTGATTGTAAAATATATAGTCAACCGTCAACAGGGTTGGCTGGTATCTAGTTTAAAGTCTGCCACGCTTACGCTAAGCGTAGCCATTCCGCTTGCGATCATGTTAGGCAGCCTATTCCCCGGCGCTCAAACCTTTGACGTAAATCCGCTGAACGATTGGTTCTTCTTGGTGTTTTTCGGGCCTCTTGTAGAGACATTCATACTGACCGGTATCATGCTATTGCTTAAGTTGGTTAGTAAAGATCCGATGACTAAATGCCTGATAAGCGTCGTTATTTGGGCAGTAATACATGGTGTTTCTTTTCCAATCCAAGGCGTGGTTAACTTTTTTAACTTTCTGATGTTCTCAATTGTGTTTCTTGTGTGGCAGGAAAAGTCATTTTGGACTGGCTTTAATATGACACTGTTAGTACATGTGCTTCACAATTCCGGGGTTTTTGTTGTGGTAATGGCAAGTGAGAGTTTTTTTTGATACAAAACCCTCTTACTAAGGTTTTGCCAATGGTGCTGTAAAACGGAGCGAAGCGCAGGCGCTGGAAAAATATGAACCTGAATAAGCAAGGTTACCTACGAGGTAGTGTTTTGCTTTTGGCAGGTTAAACAATTGCAGACGAAGTGCTTTTACGCCATGTTAGCTATCTGGCAACTATACGGAGTCCAAAGATGAAAACCATTGGCCTGATTGGCGGTATGAGCTGGGAGTCAACTATCCCGTACTACCGCTATTTAAATGAAGGGGTTAAAAGCCAGCTGGGTGGTTTGCACTCTGCCAAATGCATTTTAGTCAGTGTCGATTTTTATGAAATTGAGCGCCTGCAGCAGGCTGGCGACTGGGATGCTGCCGGTGCAGTGCTTGGCCGTGCGGCGCGCACGCTTGAGGTTGCCGGTGCCGATTTTATTGTGCTGTGTACCAACACTATGCATAAAGTGGCCCCGGCAATTGAGACGGCAGTGGCTATTCCGCTGCTGCATATCGCCGATGCCACTGCGGCAGCGATAAAGCAGGCCGGTGGCTGCCGTGTAGGGCTGCTTGGCACCAAATTTACCATGCAGCAGCCGTTTTACCGTGAGCGGTTAAGCGAGACCCACGGCATAGAAGTGTTGCTGCCGAATGAAACGGAACAAGACAGCCTGCATCAGATTATTTATCAGGAGTTGTGTCAGGGCATAATTAATCCCGAGTCTAAGCAAGCCGTACGCAAAATGATGGCAGGCCTTGCCTGGCAAGGTATAGATGGCATTATTCTCGGCTGCACCGAAATTGGTCTGCTGGTGGGTAAAGCCGATGCGGCTGTGCCGCTATTTGATACCACGCTTATTCATGCCAAAGCGGCGGTTGAGCTGGCGCTGGATGGCAGTAAATGATATTAACCGAACAATCTGCAGCGCCAGCCATTTTGCTGATTTACGATAAAGACTGTCCGGCGTGCAATGCCTATTGCCAGCTGGTGCGTATTCGTCAAAGCGTGGGTGAATTGCAGCTGATTAATGCCCGTGAAGACAGTGTTGTAATGCAGGAAATTACTGCTCTGGGGTTGGATATTGATCAGGGTATGGTGCTGAAAATGGGCACCAGTCTGTATTATGGTAGTGATGCAATTTATATGTTGTCTTTGCTCAGTAGCCGCAGTGGCGTATTCAACCGGTTGAATTATCATCTGTTTAAATCGCGCCGGCTGGCAAAATGGTTGTACCCGCTGTTGCGGGCTTGTCGCAATGCGCTGTTAAAGCTGTTTAGAAAGCGCAAAATTAATAATCTTGGCATCAGCGGTAATGACCGTTTTTAGCCGCAGAGACGTAATATGAACCCGAGCTATCTGGAATATGCCGCTAACGGCTTTTATTTGTTGGCGGTGTTTTTGGCCGCCCGTAACAGCATCCATACCTGGTGGCTGGGCATTATTGGTTGTGCGCTATTTGCGCTGCTGTTTTATCAGGTACAGCTATATGCCGAAGTGCTGCTGATGCTGTTTTTTATTGCCACTAACGTTATTGGTTGGTATCAGTGGGGCAGAGCCAGTGGTATTAAGCAGGTAAGCAGTACGCCTTTACCGAGGTTGGCCGGTTACGGCGCGTTGGCGCTGCTGGTAACAGTGCTGTACGGTTACATGCTGCACCGTTTAACCGATGCGTATGCACCCTTTGTTGACTCCGCCATTTTAATGTTCAGTGTTATTGCCCAGTTTTTACTGATGAACCGCAAGCTGGAAACCTGGTGGTTCTGGCTAATTGTAAACACCCTGGCGGTACCGCTGTATCTGTCGCGCGAGTTACAGCTTACCGCCCTGGTATATACCGGTTTTTGGTTTAACGCCTGGTATGGCCTGTACCTGTGGCGTAAATTAACTGCCGCTAAACCCGGCATTGTCTAAATTGCAGCAGTTAGTCAGACGTCAGTTGCGGTTGAAATTGAAAACCTGCCGCGATGCGGTTCCAGGCGTTCATGGTGACAATTACCGCGCTTAGGTTAACAATCTCCTGCTGACTAAACTGTGCTGCCAGTTCGCTGTATACCGCATCTGACACCGGCTGGCTGGCCAGCAATGTCAGTGCTTCGGCCCAGCGCAGAGCCGCGCGCTCACGGGCAGAGAAAAAGGTGGTTTCCTGCCAGGCGGCCAGCACGTCCAGCCGTTGCTGTTGCTCTCCGTCTTGGCGGGCCTCGGCTGCGTGCATATGCTGACAAAAGGCACAGCCGTTAAGCTGCGATATGCGCAGGTGCAACAAATGCACCAGCGGTGCTTCTATGATCTGTGCGGCAGCTTCGCCCAGGTTACTCAGCGCTGTGACTAAGCCAGGCTGCAGTTTAAACACAGCAGTACGATCTATACGTGGCGACATCTTGTGCTCCTTGTAGTGGTGGAGCCGCTATGGTGCCGTTTAGCGTTAAAACAGAATTGTATTTTTACGACATGGCCGGTTGAATTTGTTTACGGCGACGATACTGACCCGGCGTCTGGCCGGTAACACGCTGAAACTGGCGGATAAAATGCGCCTGATCATAAAAACCGCTACACAGGGCAATATCAGTTAATGCTTGCTGCGGCGCCAGGTTAATTAACTGCCTGGCATGGCGCACCCGTTGCAGCAATTTTAGCTGGCCCGGTGTCAGACCCACCTGTTGTATAAATATACGTTCAAACTGGCGCCGGCTCAGGTTAACGGCTGTGCTTAGCGCGTCAACTGTCGGTGTAACCAGCTGTTGTTGCAGCAACAGCGGCAGGACTTGTTGCACGTGGCCGCGCTTAGCATCATGCTGCTGCACTTGCTGTAGTAACCACTGCTGCAGATATTGCAAGCGTGTCACGCTATGCTGTGTTGTAGCAAGTTGTTGTTGCAACTGCGCCAGGCTGCGCAGGCCTAAATCAGCAGCGTCAACGGCATCGTGTTGCAATAGCGGGATGTCAGCACCAAGCAGCTGAAAAGCACCGCCGGGATAAAAGCGGACACCCATCACATCTTGTGCGCCCCTTAGCAGTATGCTGCTGCGGCTTTGGCTGTTGCTAAATTGGCAAAGTGGTGGCTGGCCGGGCTGAAAATAAAAATTCAGGCTGCTGCCGCCGTCCGGATACAGGCTTTGTTGGTAGCCAGCTGCGGGTAACGTTGTTTGCCGCATGATCCAGTAACACTGCACCCAGGGCGTCAGGCCAGGGGGCGGCATAAAGGCCTGCAAACCCAAATGCTGCAGATTGCCAACCGGCGCTATCGCAGCGGCGGCAAGTTCGGGCTGCATAAGTGTCTGCATTCAGGCGGAAAAGATCAGCTTATCGCTGAGCTTTTGTGGCAATTGCTGCAAATCGCTGGCATTGTCGCTGACGATAATCACATTAGCCTTTGCCATTGCCAGGGTTAAGCCGCGGTAGCGGCTGTCGGCAAAGTCACTGACAAATTGCAGCCCGGCATCTTTTGGCACGACAAACACCGTGGCATAACCGCTGGTGGTTTTTACTGCCAGGTGCAGTGAGCGCACGCCCTGAAAGGTGCAATAACGGGCGTAGATAATCTCATCCTGCCAGTCTTGCAGGCTGGCGCTGAAGTCAGCCAGTTTCAGATTTACCTCGTGCAGTGGCTGCAGCTGTGCATGTTGTTGCAAATAGTCATGCTCATGATAGACATGGGCCAGCGCATGGCTGCCAAGATCGGTGGCGAAACTGCTTTGATACAGCTGTACACCCAGTACCGATACCAGCGCAATGCTGGCCGCCAGAGCCAAAGGGGTAAACCAGCGCCGGCGCGATGGGGCCGCGTGTTGTGGGATCTGCAGCAATTGCTCGGCCAGCATAGGGGGCACCGGTACGTGCAGGGCGTCGTCCAGTTCGCGCTGCTGTTGCTGCAACTGGTAAGCAAATTGCTGTAAATCAGGGTCTTGAGCTAACGCCGTCAGCAGTGCCGGATGCTGGCTAAACGGATCGGCCAGCAAGATGCGTTCTAATTCAGTGTTATCCATGGCGGGGCTCCCCCAGTACTTCAAGGTGGTTACGCAACAGTTTACGGGCCCGAAACAGCCGGGTATTGACGGTATTGACATTAAGTTGCAGCAGGCTGGCAATTTCATCGCTGTTAAAGCCGCCCAATGCCTGCAGCACTAAAGGCTCACGGTATTCAGCCGGCAGAGCCGCTATCTGTGCACGCAGCTTGTCATTGTCACAGTCTTGTTCGGCGCTGGTCTGGCTGGTGTCGGCCAGGCTGTCCTGTTCGGTAGCGTCATCATAATCAAACTGTTTACGTTCAAAACGGCGGGCATTTTCGCGGCGTAATATGGTTATAAGCCAGGCTTTGGCTGCATTGGCATCCAGCAGGCTGTCCAAATGTTTCCAGGCGCGTAAAAAGGTTTCCTGTACCAGATCCTGCGCGATGTCGGCATCTTTACACAACCAGTAGCCATAGCGGTACACGTCGGCGTGGTAATGCTTAACCAATTGCTCATAGCGTCGGGTTTTACTGTCGCTAAGTTGAAACACTGCGGCAGCTGGCGGCGTTGGTGTGGCATTAGCAGGCGCAGTTTCGGCTTCGGGCATCAGGCTGGTTTGGCTGGTGGCTAAATTGCTGCTTAGCCTAGCGCGATTTGGCGGCGTTGGCAAAATATGAATATTGCTCATGCTGCGACACCCTGGGCGCGTTGCCGCCACAGCCAGAAATCCAGGCTGGTGTAGCGACCACCACCGCTAAAAAGCAGGCTAAGCAACATAACAAAATAGGTGGCGGCAAACTCTATACCGTTATTGAGTACAACAAAATTGCCATTGCTGGTTAGCCAGTCGTAGTTACCGTGTTGCTGTAACAGACTTTTGGCCGCGTTTAGCTGCTGTGCTGAGTTAACAACCCGCTCATTGGCCAGCCAGCTGCTGCTATCGGCAATTGCCAGCCAGCCATTGGGGCAGTGCACAGCAAAAATTGCCACCAGCATGGTGATAAGCAGAGGAATACAAATCAGCCGGGTTAACAGGCCCAGTGCTAACAGCACAGCTCCGCCAAGCTCGGCAGCTATCGCCAGCCCCGCCATTAATGATGGCAGCGGCAGGCCCAGGCCCCAGTCAGCATTGCCAAACCAGGCGACTGTGTTGTCAAAGTGCAGGTATTTGTTCCAGCCAGCTTGTGCCAGCACCGGTGCAAGATAAAGCCGCAGTAATAAAGGGGCGATACCGGAAAATGACTGGCTGCGTACAACCGCAGAGTGATAACAGGAAAACATAGCTTGCATTTGACTGCCCGAAACAATGAGATATTGGGCAATAAGAACGGTGAGACGGTAAAAATATTTCAACGCAGCGTTAAAACGCCGCGCTGAAGCAATGCAGGACAGTGATAACGCTTAATGAACCCGGTAAAACCGACAGAAGAAATCGATCACCGCGTCGGCGTCCAGGCTGGAGAAGCGTACTTTACGTTGTTCTACAATCGCCTGACCCAGGGTTTTTAATGTGTGCTCCAGCGGTAAACCGGCCGGGCGTGCCAGCTGATAATCGGCAAACAAAAAATTCAGTGCGGCGCTGGTGTAGGATACTCCCGGTGTAATAGACAGCAGCTCCAGCTCTTGCAGGCGTACACCCAGGTTACGGATTTTCTGTAAGCGGTAAGTTTCGTTCATATCTGGCCCCGGTACTGTTTTGTTGCATAGCCTTGTATCGGCGTTGCGGCAAAAATCTTTAGCCGGTTCACTAAAATTGACCAGTACAGCAGCGGCGCTTTTTTGCTAGTATAGCGCCAATAACCGCTGTTTAAGCCAAGGCAATACATGACATCACACCCACATCCACTGGCGCTGACTGTACAGCAACTGGGGCCGCAACCTGATAGCAAACTGATTAAACAGGCGCTGGAGCAAACGACATTGATCCCGGCTTTTATTGGCCAGGACAGGGCTAAATCGGCACTGGCCTTTGCCATAGGCATGGATATGCCCGGTTACAATCTGTATGTCGCCGGAGAGCCGGCGCTGGGCCGCTTTACGCTGGTACAGGATATACTGCAACTGGCTGCCAGTGAGAAGGCGACACCGCAAGAGTGGTGTTATCTGAATAACTTTGATGATGAGCGGGTACCAAACACGCTGCGTCTGCTGCCGGGTGAAGGCAAAATTCTGGTGAAGAAAATCGAGGCGCTGATTGACGAGCTGCTGGATACTTTTCCGGCTGCTTTTGATAACCCGGGTTATCAGCGCAAGAAAAAAGCCATAGCGCGTGAATTTGATGACAAATACGAACATGCTATCGAGCTGGTAGAGAAAAAAGCGCTGGAAAAAAATGTCGTACTGTATGAAGAAAACGGCGCAGTGAGTTTTTCGCCGATTATTGACGGCAAGCCACTGGATGATCAGGAGTTTAGCAAGCTAACTGAAGAGCAGCGGCAGTATTTTTATGGCCTGGTCAGTGAGTTGGAAACGGTACTGAACGAGCAATTGCTGGAGCTGCCACAGTGGAAGCGTGAGCTGTCGGAAAGCCTGCGCGCGCTGCGCAAAGACACCATAGAGCAGGCGATTAAGCCGCTGCTAAAACAACTGGAGCACGACTACGCCGCCGAGCTTGGTGTGCAGCGTTACATCCGTGAAATGCGCAGCCATTTAATTAAAGCCGTGCTGGAGCTAATGCCGGATGAGTCGGACGGCGAAAAGCAGGAAGAGAACGACAACCGCGAAATTTTTATCGAAGAGTTTGTGCCCAATGTGCTGGTGCATTACGAAAGCATGTCGGGCGCACCTATTATTTTTGAACCCAACCCCAGTTATGGCAACTTGTTTGGCCGGGTAGAGTACAACTCGGCCAGTGGCTCGCTGTATACCAACTACCGCATGATCCGCCCCGGCGCTCTGCACCGGGCCAACGGTGGTTACCTGATTTTAGATGCCGACCGTTTACTGACCCAGCCGGCGCTGTGGGATGCGCTGAAGCTGGCGCTGAAATCCGGTGAGTTGCAAATAGACACCTTGTCTGAGCATGCGGTAACCAACTCCACCATTATTACGCCTAAAGCGATACCACTGAATGTCAAAGTGGTGCTGCTGGGCTCGCGCGATCTGTATTACCTGATCCAGGATGTCGACGATGAGTTTAACGAGCTGTTTCGCGTACTGGCAGACTTTGAGCATTACCTGCCGTACAGCACTGAAACAGTGAGCTATATGGCGATGCAGGTGCGGGAACAAATGCGGCTGCTTAATATCCATGAGCTGACAACGGCTGGTTTTAAGCAGTTGTTATTATTTAGCTTTCGCCAGGCTGAGCATCAGCGCAAGCTCTCAGCCCGCTTTGCCGATGTGTTAGAGCTGGTGCGTGAGGCGTGTTTTTATGCTTCGCAACAGTTAAGTGACAGCCTGGGTGCCGAGCATGTGCAACTGGCCTTAAAGGGCAAACAACACCGTACCGGCCGCATAAGTGAGAGCTTTCTGGAGGATATTCAGGAAGGCCAGATTTTAATTGATACTGACGGCCTGGCGGTGGGCAAAATTAACGGTTTAACAGTACTGGAAATTGGTGACACGGCCTTTGGTACGCCGGCTCGCATTAGTGCTACGGTATTTGCCGGCAGCAGTGGTGTGATTGATATTGAGCGTGAAGTGGAACTGGGCAAAGCCATTCACTCCAAAGGGGTGTTATTACTGACCGGCTATCTGGGGGCTAAGTACGCCCGTGAGTTTCCACTGACGTTGTCGGCCAATATCGCTATGGAGCAAAGCTACGGCCATATCGACGGCGACAGCGCCTCACTGGCGGAAGTGTGTGCTTTGTTATCGGCTATTACTGATATTCCAATCCGGCAAAGCCTGGCAGTAACCGGCTCTATCAACCAGCATGGCCAGGTACAGGCTATAGGTGGTGTAAACGAGAAGATAGAAGGCTATTTTCGCTTGTGTCAAAGCCGCGGCTTAACCGGTGAGCAAGGCGTTATTATCCCGGCCAGTAATCAGTTAAATCTGGTGCTGAATGATGAGGTGGTTAATGCGGTTAAACAGCATAAATTCCATATTTATGTGGTGAAAACCGTTGATGACGCCCTGGCACTGTTAACCGGTGTTGAAGCCGGTGCCAAAAACAGCCGTGGCCAATACCCGAAAAAATCCATTAATGGCCGCGCTATGGCCAGACTTGCCGACATCGCCGAAATAGTTAATGGCGCGATGGATGAAGACTAGTAGCTTGTGAGGCCATGGCCAGGTAGCTATAGCCGCCTGGCCAGTGGGAGCGCAAATGTTGATTAAAACTCAGATAATTTCCTGCACACCAGGCAGGACCTCGTCTGAGGTTATATGAAAATCAAAACCGTCGTAGCGCTCGGTACAAAACTCGATACGGCACAATGATAACCTGCTGACGCAGATATACACTTTAAATTTTTTGTGTGGAAAACTCAGCCGCAACTCGGTTTTAAGTTTAGTAGCCAGTGCCCTTGCAATGCCCGGTAGCAGGTCAAGTTTCATCGGCTTTAAGCCATGAATGCCAGCTAACTTTTGATACAACTCGTCATAATGCTCGGACGGCTTAAGCATTTCCCATAGTGATAATCTGTTATACAGCGCTTCCTGCTCTGAATCAGTGTACAGCGGTAACCGGCGTTCAGACTTAAGATAGATACCACCGTCTTTTTCAACAAATTCAGGGCTAAAGCCATTAATTATCTGCTCAAAGTCGGCAATGGACAGTGTCGTTGCCTGCTGTTGCAGTAGCTGTTCTTCTGTCAGTGCCTGTCGCATTGCTTGCTCTTTTTCATACAGCTCATTGGCCAGGCTTAGTTCATGCTCAACACGTTTTTGCGCTGCCTCGCCCATAATGGCGCTAACGTCGGCCAGAAAATCTTCATGGCTGCTATCTCCGGCCTGCAACGTGATTAAACCGCCTTGGGCGATATAGTCGTGCATGGCGGGGTGGCTTACCGCCTTTTTAAGCTCGTTGATAACACAGGCGTGAATATTATGCTGGATGTGTTCGATCTCGGCATCGGACTGGTCGAAATTGTCATTGTCAAAGTCGTATAGATCATCACAGTATTCGGCTAACGCTTCCAGCGCTTCTTGTGTCTCTGGCATCATGTATTCCAGTGCTTCATCACTGTGATGAGGTGAGTCACAAGGGCTCCAGCGCAATTGCTGCTTAATGTCTGCAACAGCTAACATAGAATGAACAGCATAAGCCTCGGCAGCACGGGCTAACCCCGCTTCACTGGCGAGAGTCGGGAGGCAATAAGACCAGCTACCGGCAGCGTAATATAGCCCGATATTGTAGATCCGGTGCTGATGGTTTTCTTTAAGCAGTGTGCTCAATGCCGCTGGCACTTCTTGCGCCAGAGTACTGCTTAGCCTCTCAAGTAACATGGCTAAGGTGGTTTCGGTTTTTGTTTGCATTATTGTTATATCACTTCAACGTTATAGACAGAGCACTGTTAATTGATCGGGAGCTGATAGCTGGCTTAGCTGCTGATGTGCAATGCAGGCTTTGCTGCAAACCTCTGTTCCGGTTTAACCAGCACCTGCAGGCTTTTACCCTATCGCTGGTTATGCATGCTGCAGCTTGATATCTAAAGGTTAACAAGTGGAAAAATAATGGTGAATTTTCGTGGCTAATACAAAATTTGTCAACCGGAAATAGTACTGCAGATTGCATGCTATTACGGCAGAGAGGTATTACAGCGCTGCAAAAGCAGGGTGATACAACACCTGGCCACTTTGGCCACTTAGCGCAGCAGGGTTAAGAGGCAGCAGCATAAAGGCGTTATCCGGTACCTGCCAGGGACAGCGGATATTAAAAACACTGGCCGGGGTAAAGCCAAAACGCGGGTAGTAAGCCGGATGCCCCAGCACCACCACTGCCGCTATACCGCGCTTTTGGCACAACTCTAAACCGGCGCGCACCAGCGCCGAGCCAATACCCTGATGTTGTAAAACATTGCGCACTGCCATTGGCGCTAACGCCATTAGCTGAACGCCTGCTGCGTTATCCAGTGTTGCCGGCGAAAACATAATATGGCCGGCTATCTGGCCATGTTGCTCGGCCACCAGCGAAATATAGTCGTGACACTGCTGGCGCAGGCTGGCTATCAGTTGTGCTTCGGCAGTATTGTTAAAGGCGGTTTGCGTCAGTTCGGTTATAGCGGCGTAATCAGCAGCGGTTTCAGCGCGCACTGTGGTGTCATATCCCAGAGCATGCCAGGTACTGTTGCGCCGCCGCTGCAGGGTGCGGGCAATATTATGCAGTAAAGTCATCACAACTCACTGGTAACCTGAATAGATGTTAACAGTGTAACTGAGCGACGCTGTCAATCAAGCCTTAGTTTGCCACAAACGCTTTTGTAATTGCAGGCCGGCACTGAATAGCAATACCGCAGTGCTGAGCAGCCACAGCCACAGATCGCCAAAGCGGGCATAAGGGGTTTGGCCAGAACTTAGCTGCACGGTATCCTGCAATACGGTTTCGCTAAATTGTGCCGCTATTTTGCTAATTCTGCCATCGGGTTTGACCACAGCAGTAATACCGGTGTTAGTGGCGCGCAGCAGCGGCCGGCCAAATTCCAGCGCGCGCATTTGCGCGATCTGTAAATGCTGGTGCGGGCCTATACTGTCGCCAAACCAGGCGTCGTTGCTAACCGTTAGCAGTAATTGGGTATCTGTGGTCATATTGGCGGCGATTTGCGCCGGAAAAGCAATTTCAAAACAAATCGCCGGCAGCAGGTGGTAACCATTGGCAACCAGATTGGGCTGTACATAGGCGCCGCGGCTGAACGAGCTCATCGGTAAGTCAAAAATTGGTGCCAGTTTTCTCAGCCAGCTTTCAAACGGCACAAATTCACCAATCGGCAGCAGCTGGTGTTTGCTGTAGCGGTTGCCATGGCCATAAAAATAATCGCCATCGCTCGAGTCGGCGTAGCGTTTACCCAGCACGATCAGGTTATTCCAGGCTTGTTGGGTTTTAACGTTGTAATCTAAAATACCGCTGATGATTGCGGTATCAGCATACAACGCCGCGCGGTTTAAGTTATCCAGATAGCTTTCTGCCAGTGGCTCTAACTGCGGAATGGCAGCTTCCGGCCAGATAACTAAATCGGTTTGAAAATGCGGCCGGGTCAGGTCCAGATATTTCAGCATGGTGGGCCATTCCTGCTCCGGTGCCCAGCGCAATTCCTGCTTAACATTTCCCTGTACCAGCAGCACGTCTAAGCTGTTGTCGGTGTAGTTCCAGCCTTTTAGCGCGTTGAGCTGAGGTGCAATGACAAACAGCAATCCGGCTATCAGCACATAACCATAGCGGGCTAATGCAGCTTGTGGGCGAGCCAACTGCGCCAGTGCCGCAGCGCTAAACACCAGCACAAAACTGATGCCGGTTTCGCCAATCAGTGGGGCAAAATTGTGCAGGCCGTACTCTGTTTGGCTGTAGCCCAACGACAGCCAGGGAAAGCCGGTAAGCATGACACTGCGCAGCCATTCCGCCAGTATCCAGCAACTGGCAAACACCAGCGGTAGCAATGCAGGCCGGGTTAAACGGAATGTCAGGTATGCCGCCAGTGCAGGGTACAGTGCCAGATAGCCTACCAGCAAAGCCATCAGGCCTAAACTGCCAGCCAGTGGCAGGCCGCCAAATTGGGCA
Organism: Rheinheimera muenzenbergensis; assembly: GCF_036984005.1. Taxonomy (NCBI): domain Bacteria; kingdom Pseudomonadati; phylum Pseudomonadota; class Gammaproteobacteria; order Chromatiales; family Chromatiaceae; genus Rheinheimera; species Rheinheimera muenzenbergensis. Next base: position 41,775 of record NZ_JALAAR010000004.1, on the reverse strand, counting down.
ATGCTGACATGCACCCAGCTGACGCCAACGCCAAACCAGCCCAAGCCAAAGCTAAAGCCGGCCAACAGTGCCTGGCGGGCGCTGCTGGCACGCTGTACGGCCATTACCAACAACGCGACGCTCAGTAGCGGCAACCACCACAATGTATAAGGTGCGTACGCCAGTGTGGTCAAGCCACCGGCCAGCAACAGCGGCAGTTGCTTTAGTAACGGACGAAAGCGGGACAATACAGCGCGCACCGGTTTAGCTGGCGTCCACGCTAACCGGCTCTTTAGCCCGGATCACCTGCAGCTGCACCAGGCGACGACTGTTGGCTTTGCTGACTTTAAACGTCAGGCCCTTCAGTTCAATGCTTTCACCGCGCGCCGGCATATGGCCAAAGGCATGCAGCACTATGCCGCCGATAGTGTCAGCGTCTTCTTCATCAAAGTCGGTATCGAAGCTTTCGTTAAATTCGTCAAGCGGTGTCAGTGCGCTGACCTGAAACACCCGTGACGCCATTTTTTTGATGTCGTGTTCTTCTTCATCGTCGTGTTCATCTTCAATTTCACCGACGATCTGCTCGAGAATATCTTCAATGGTAACCAGGCCGGATACACCACCATATTCATCCACCACCACGGCCATATGATAGCGTTTCTGGCGGAATTCTTTTAACAGCGCATCGACGCGTTTACTCTCGGGAATAATCACCGCCGGGCGCAATAGATCGCGCAGGTGCCAGTCGCTGACATTGGGGTCAAGCGCATATTGCAGCAAGTCTTTTACCAGCAGGATGCCTTCGATATGGTCTTTGTCTTCATTAACGACCGGATAGCGGCTGTGGTTGTTTTCCAGCAGTATTGGCAGCATGTCGGCCACGCTGTCGTCGATATCTATGGTAGCCATTTGTGAACGGGGCACCATAATGTCGCGGGCCCGCATACTGGACACTTCCAACACGCCCTGCAGCATGCTTTGCGTATCGGCATCAATCAGTTGCCGGTTTTGCGCTTCGTTAATGATGTCCTGTAAATCTGAGAGGTCTTGTGGCTCTGCGTTAAAAATACTGGCTATTTTTTCCAGCCAGGATTTACCGGCAGAACCGCTTCTAGAGTGGGGATGGTCGTCACTCATAGGTGAACTGGTGCTCCATAAAAATAAAAAAACCTATTCGTTATCCAACAAATAGGGGTTAGTGAAGCCGAGTTGCTGCAAAATGGTGATCTCTTCGGCTTCCATTTGCTCGGCATCGTCGTCATTTATATGGTCAAATCCCAATAAATGCAAGCTTCCGTGTACAACCATATGTGCCCAGTGCGCGCTAAGCGTTTTGCCTTGCTCTGCCGCTTCAGCCTGTACTACCGGCGCACAGATGACTAAATCGCCCAATAACGGCAACGTTATACCCGGTGGGCACTGAAACGGAAAACTCAGCACATTGGTCGGCTTGTCTTTACTGCGGTAGTCAAAGTTAAGCTGCTGGCTTTCGCTGTTATCAACAATCCGCACGGTCACTTCAGCTTCTGCCTGAAACGGCAAGATGGCCGCTTCCAGCCATTGTTGGAATTGCTCTGCAGTGGGTAAGTTGTCTGCGCTGCTGGCCAGCTGTAAATCAAGAATAATCGCCATTACTGGCCCTTAGCCGCGCTATCAGCGGCCAGTTTCGCCGCTTCAAAGGCTTCATAGGCCATAACAATACGCTGTACTATCGGGTGGCGCACGACGTCTTTGGCGGTAAAGTGATTAAAGCTGATTTCATTCACGTCGCTTAATACGTCTATGGCATGTTTTAAGCCGGAATACTGGCCGCGGGGTAAGTCTACCTGGGTGATATCACCGGTGATCACCGCTTTTGAGCTAAAGCCAATCCGGGTTAAAAACATTTTCATTTGTTCAACGGTGGTGTTTTGGCTTTCATCGAGAATGATAAAGGCATCGTTCAGTGTGCGGCCACGCATATAGGCCAGTGGCGCGATTTCAATAATGCCGCGTTCGAGGTATTTCTCGACCTTTTCAAAGCCAAGCATTTCAAACAGAGCGTCGTATAAAGGGCGCAGATAAGGGTCTACTTTTTGTGCTAAATCACCGGGTAAAAAACCGAGTTTTTCACCGGCTTCTACCGCTGGCCGCGTCAGTACGATGCGGCGCACCAGATTGCGCTCCAGCGCATCAACAGCGCAGGCCACCGCCAGATAGGTTTTACCGGTACCGGCCGGGCCAATGCCAAAGCAGACATCGTGGTTAAGCACGTTTCTAACATAGCTGGCCTGGTTCGGGTTGCGCGGTTTAATTAAACCCTTTTTGGTTTTCAGGCTGAAATCGCGCGGCTCGCCATCGGCTTGCTGGTATTGAATGTCATAGTTTTCACTGATCAGCAAATGTACCTGCTCCGGTGTCAGTTCCGCATTAGGTGCAGCGGTCAGGGCGTACAGTTGTTGCACTATATCCAGCGCAGCGGCGACATTGTCTGCCGGGCCGGCCACTTTCAGCTGATTGTCGCGCTGGCTGATATCAACCAGTAAGCGGCGCTCCAGATGCTTCAGGTTATCGTCGAACGGGCCGCAAAGCAGGGTTAGCCGGCGGTTATCTGCCCCTTCCAAAGTTATATCTGCAGTATGTAACGGAGTGCTCAAATGCCTGCCTCAGTGCAACGGGGCCTTTGGGCCCCCGGGTTTAATTACGGAATATAACTGGTTACACCCAGTGCGTCTGGTGCCGGTTCAGCTTTTTGCCGTGCCAGGATTTGTTGCGGCGCTGTATCGCGGCGCAGCCCCATATCGCGTTCGGTGCGCAGTAAAGTACCGCGTAAAGAATTGCTGAATACATCAGTGATTTTGACATCAACAAACTGGCCGATCATATCCGGCGTGCCTTCAAAATTGACTACCCGGTTGTTTTCTGTACGGCCGGTCAGCTCCATAATATCTTTCTTTGATGGGCCTTCAACCAGAATGCGTTGTTCGGTGTCCAGCATACCGCGGGCAATCTTCAGTGCCTGTTGGTTAATCCTATCCTGCAGGATATATAAACGCTGCTTTTTCGCTTCTTCGCTGACGTCATCCGGCAAATCGGCGGCTGGCGTACCGGGGCGGGCACTGTATATAAAGCTGAAGCTCATATCAAAGTTAATGGCGGCAATTAAATCCATTGTTGCCTGAAAGTCGCTGTCGTCTTCACCGGGGAAACCGATTATAAAATCGGACGACATGCTTAAATTCGGCCGGATTTTTTTCAGCTTGCGAATTTGCGCTTTGTATTCCAGCGCGGTGTGGCCGCGTTTCATCAGGTTCAAAATGCGATCTGAACCGCTTTGTACCGGCAGGTGCAGGTGATCAACCAACTCGGGTACGTCACGGTAAACTTCAATAATATCGTCGGTAAACTCAACCGGGTGCGACGTGGTGTAGCGAATACGGTCAATGCCATCGATAGCGGCAACTAAGCGTAATAACTCGGAAAAATGACAGATACTGCCATCAAATTTTTCACCACGGTACGCATTTACGTTTTGTCCCAGCAGGTTTACTTCGCGTACCCCTTGCTCGGCCAGCTGGGCAATTTCAAACAGCACGTCATCTAACGGCCGGCTGACTTCTTCACCGCGGGTGTAAGGCACCACACAGAAGGTGCAGTATTTTGAACAGCCTTCCATAATAGAAACAAAGGCCGTCGGGCCTTCAGCGCGTGGCTCCGGCATACGGTCAAATTTTTCAATTTCCGGGAACGATACATCCACTACCGGCGACTTATTGCCGTGAACTGAGTTGATCATCTCTGGCAGGCGATGCAAGGTTTGCGGGCCAAAGACGATGTCGACGTAAGGCGCGCGCTCGCGAATAGCCGCACCTTCCTGTGAGGCAACGCAGCCACCGACACCAATGACTAAATTAGGATTTTTTTCCTTTAGTGGACGCCAGCGACCCAGCTGATGGAATACCTTCTCCTGGGCTTTTTCACGAATAGAGCAGGTATTTAGCAAGATTACGTCTGCATCTTCTGCTTCTTCGGTCAAGGTATAGCCATGAGTGGCGTCCAGCAGGTCGGCCATTTTTGATGAATCATATTCGTTCATCTGGCAGCCCCAGGTTTTAATGTGCAGCTTTTTGCCCATTGCGTGTTGTTACCTGTATTGTCACTTGGAAAAAAGGGAGCGTATTTTAGCCTGTTCGGGCCTGCGTTGCCAGCACTGGCTGCAATTGACTAAAGTAGCCTTTGTCGGGTAGTAATATAGCCGGCGTAGAAAATCACCAGCACGCCGCCAAACCAGGCCAGCGTTACCGGTTCCTGCCAGAACAGATAACCAAATAAGCCGGCAAAAATCACGCTGCTGTATGTCCACATACCAATATCACTGGCCGGCGCTATGGCGTAGGCGCGGGTCATGGCTAACTGGCCGATAGCTGCCAGCACGCCCATAGCAATAAAGGCCAGCCAAACCTCGTTGTTAAGCGGTTGCCAGTAAAATGGCACCGGTATTGCCGATAACACTGCGGTTAGCAAAGAAAAATAAAACACAATACGCACCGCCGGCTCGGTGTCAGACATATAGCGGATAGTGGTTTTGGTTACTGCTACCAACACCGCTGATAGCAGCGCTACCAGCATCACTGCCTGAAAACCACCGCCGGAGGGCAACGCCAGCATCACGCCAATAAAACCTAATAAAATACCAAACAGGGTTAAGCGGCTGGGCCGCTCTTTTAACCAGAAACGGGCAATAACCGGCACAATAAACGGCGATAACAACAACACCAGCATACCTTGTGCTAGCGGCAACCTGGCCAGCACATAGAAAAAGCAGTACATGGAGATAATGCCGGTTAAGGCGCGGCTTAGGTGCAAATACCAACGCTTGGTTTTTAGCAGGCTAAAGCCATGGCGGTATAAAAACGGCAGCATGAGCAATAAGGCAAAGAAATTGCGGAAAAATACCACCTGCACTTCTGAAGCGGTGGCGCTGGTAAACTTAACGATAGCACCAATACCGGCAAAGCAGGCTTCTGCTAACAGCAGTAATAACGCACCTTTAACAAGAGGTGATAGCATAATAACTCGGCGCAGAGCGTGGACGCGCTAGTATAACAGAGAGCCCGCTGTCAGGTTGGCGTAACCTGTCGCAGCGCAGCTTGTTTCTGACGAGGTTGGGTCTGGATTTAGTGCTCTTGTAATAAAAATTCGGCCATTTGCGCTGCTGGCATTGGCCGGCCAAACAGGTAGCCCTGGATCAGATAGCATTGGCGGCGGCTAAAAAATGCCAGCTGTTGTTCAGTTTCTACGCCCTCGGCGATGCAGTACATGCCCAGACTGTTAGCCATCGACAGCATGGCTTCAATAATGGTTTCATCGCTGCTGTCGATACCTATGTCCTGTACAAAGCTGCGGTCAATCTTGATGCCATCTATCGGCAGCTCTTTAAGGTATTTTAACGATGAGTAACCGGTGCCAAAGTCATCCAGTGCCAGCTGCACGCCCAAAAAGCTTAGCGACAACATGGTTTCTATAGCGCTTTCATGATCGCGCATCAGACCGTTTTCAGTAACTTCAAAGCGTAGGTAGCTGGCTGGGATATCGTATTTTTTCAGCAACTGGCGGGTATGTTCGGCCAGCGACAGCTGTTCAAGGTGTTGCGGCGATATGTTCACCGACAAGTAAATTAAATGGCCGTTTTTATGCCAGTGCTGCAAGTCACGTAACGCCCGCTCTAACAGCAGATTGGTCATATTAATAATTAACCGTAGCTCTTCCGCCAGGGGGATAAACTCGGCCGGCGAGATTAAGCCGTCTGCACTTTGCCAGCGTAACAGCACTTCAGCGCCAACCACTTGCCGGGTCAGGCTGTTGACAATAGGTTGATAGTAATTAATAAACTCGTCGTTTTTCAGCGCACTGCGCAGCCGGGTTTCGCGTGCCAGCCGCATATGGGCTTTTTCGTTCATTTCGGCTGTGAAAAACTGAAAATTATTCCGCCCGGCTTCTTTGGCGTGGTACATGGCGACGTCGGCATGTTTTAACAGTTCAGTGGCGTTGAGTGCATCTTCGGGGAAGACTGCTATACCAATACTGGGTGAAATGCCGACGGTATGGGTACCAAACTGCATTGGCTCACTGACAACAGTTAACATTTTACGCGCAACATGGCTGATATTGTCCTGCGCTTTATAGCCTTCCAGTAATACCACAAATTCGTCGCCACCCAGCCGGGCTACCGTGTCGCTGTCGCGTAAGGTTAACGTCAGGCGACGGGCGACTTCTTTTAACAGTAAGTCGCCAATGTCGTGGCCCAGCGAGTCATTAATTTGTTTAAACTTGTCCAGGTCGATAAAACACAGCGCCAGCGAGCGTTTATCGCGCCTGGCCTGATCAATGCCATGATAAATACGGTCCATCAGTAAGGCGCGGTTTGGCAGGCCGGTTAGCGCATCGTAATTGGCCAGATAGCGCAATTCGTCTTCGGCCAGTTTTTGCGCGGTAATATCGGTAAAAACCAGCACATAAAAGGTCGGTTGGTCTGGTTCAGCAATAGCGCTGATATTGATCAGTGTCGGGCGCTCACGGCCATCGGGAGTGATCACCAGCTCTTCACCCTGCCAGTGCTCGCCGGGTGCCATATCTCTGAGCAAGCCGGTATAAAAACGCCGCCGCACCAGACTAATACCCAGATGATGAGTACGCGGCTGGTCAAGATACAGCTCCATATTGGCAAAAGCGCTGCAAAACGATTGGTTGGCGGTCATAACGCGCTGCTGGGTATCGAGTATGACCACCCAGTCGCGGGTTTGCTGAAAGGCTTCGCCAAACAGCCGGGCTTTTTCCTGATTGGCACGGGTTTCAGTGATATTGCTGTAGGTACCAATCATCTGCAACGGCCGGTTAGCACTGTCAAGGCTGGTGGCTTTGCCCTGATCTCTGAACCAGAGCCAGTGGTCTTCACGGTGCTTTAAGCGGTAGGTACAGTCAAAGCCTTGCTGTGGATCCTGCATAAAACGCTGCCAGCGGCTGTGATAGCTGTCGACATCGTCCGGGTGAATAAGGCTGATATGCTGTTGCATGGTTAACATATTCATATTTTCGGCATAGCCGAGCATATTGTGCATGCGGACTGCAAACAGGCTGTTGTGCTGCGCTTGCCATTCAAAGGCTCCACTGTCTACCGACGCCAGTGCTTGTTTTAAGCGCTGTGCGCTTTGTTTAACTTTGTCATGTGCTGCTTTTATTTCACGCTGTTGCCGTTGCCTGAAGCGATAAAAGCGGAACACTATCAGTGACGATACCAACAGATACAACGCTATAGCCCAACCTGACAGCCAGGGCGCCGGTTTTATGGTTAACGTCAAACTGGCTACCGGGCTTTCCTCACCGGTTTCGGGTGAGACTGACACCACATTAAATTGATAACTGCCGCTGTCTAATTGCGGAAACACCACAGTGCCGCTGCGCTGCGTTGGATAGGTCAGGTCGCTGCTGCCGGTTAACCAGTAGCGATATCTGAGCTTGTGGTTGCGACTGAAGTTCATCGCGCTAAATTGCAACGTGATGCCCTGATCCTGATGTGACAAGCTAAGATGGCGGTTATTCAGCTTGGTATGCAGGGGTTTAAACTGACCGTTCAGTACGGAAATTCCGGTAATAATGACCGGGTTATCATTGCGTTGTGGTTGTAATTTATCGGCGCTGACAAAGGTCAGGCCACGCATTGAGCCATAAACCAGCTGACCGTTGTGATGGATGGCAGCGGCGCCGCTATTGTATTCGTGAGTGTCCAGGCCGTCATCCCGGCTAAACAGTTCAATTTGCAGCGTCTGCGGGTTTAACCGGCCCAGGCCCTGATGCGACGAGAACCACAGGTCGCCATTGGCCGCAGCCTGCAGATCATAGATGGCGTCGGGTACCTGTTGCTGGCCCGGCAGCAATTGGTGTTGTAGCTGCAGTGTGGTTAGATCAAACCCGAGCAAGCCGACACCGGGCATACCAAGCCACAGCCTGTTGTATTTGTCTGTCACTGCCGTATCGGTAAGCCGGTTCAGGTGCGGCTGATAATCGTTGTGGCGGTAAAGTAAACGGCTACGCTGGCTGTCGGGCTGCCATAACCATATTTCGTCGGGTTTGCTTAACAACAAACCACCGCCTGGCCCGGCCAACTGATGAAAAATCAGAGTGTTGCTGTCAATGGCAACATCTGGCAAAGCGGCTGTGATCTGACTGATCTGATAAGTGCCGGTATGGTAGCGATACACCTGGCCCTGACGAAAAAAGTACAGCTGCTGACCGTATAAAAAGTACGAGTAACTAAAATGGTCTAACAAAGTCTGGTTAGCGCTATCGTGCAGCGGCGGGGCAGACTGGGTAAGAGTTTGCTTGTCAAAATAGCGCAAACCAATGCCGGTGTGCAGCCACAAACCGTGCTCGCCTGCAGGCAAAATAAGATAAATAGCGCCCTGATGTTGTAGCGATTTAGGATCGTCAGACACAAAAAACGCCGAATTGCTGTCTGGTTGTGCTGGCAGCCGGTTTAAACCGTTGGCGGTAGCAACCCATAATACCGCACCATCCTGATACAGACTGTAGACTTTATCGCTGCTGAGCACGGCCGGATCAAGCCGCCGGCTTAACTGGCGAAAGGCTTCACTTTGCGGATGCCAGTAATACATACCGTCGTCGCGGGAGGCCAGCCAGAAACCGCCATCTTTATCGGCAACAACATCTATTATGCTGTCTTCGAATAAGCCCAGCCCGGCCTTACTAAATTGCAGTAAGGTTGTCACTTCACCGCTTTGTGGCACGTAACGCAACAAACCACGCTCGCTGGGTATTAATACTGTATCGCCTTGCCACAGCAGCTTCCAGACATTTGGCTCGGCCAGTTCAGTTTTTATGGCATAAGATCTGCCGTGCTGCAGGTAAGCTTCTACGTCGGCCAGGTTGATGCTGTATAATCCGGCCACAGTACCAACCCAGAGCCGGTCCTGATGCAGGTTTAGCACTTTAACGTGGCTGCTGTCGGCATTTTCGCTGCCGGCCGGTAAATGTGGCAGGTACTGCTGATGGCCACTTTGCGTATCGTAAACAATAATACCGTTAAATGCTGCCAGCATTACATAATGTTGCCAGACCAAGAGCCCGCGCAGCCAACCCTCAGGATGGCCCAATTCCGCTAAGCTAAAGTGTTTTACCGCCTGTCCGGTTTGGCTGGATACCTGATACAGTGTATTTCGGGTAGCGACCAAAAAACTGCTGTCGTCATACTGCACCATGGCACTGATAAAGGGGTGTAGTAAGTTTTCATCCTGCTGTTTTAATTGACTAAAAAGCTCCATCTTACCGTCCAGCTCCTGGTAACGGTAAATGTCGCCCCCGGCGGTAGCGGCAAAAATTTGTTGATTGTTGTCAAGTAACAGGCGGGTAAAGCTAACTGCATGCAAATTATGCTTGGCGGTGCCGGGCTGGGTTACCCGGGTGCCATCAAAACGGTTCAGGCCGCCGGCTGTGGCAACCCAGAGAAAACCATCCTGATCCAGCAGTACATCATAAATGCTGCCTTGTGACAGCCCCAGATCCGGGGTTAGCGGCCGCAATAATGGTGCAGCTGGCACGGAAATGCTCAGCCAGAGCAAAAAAAACGCCGCATAACGCCATAATTGTGGCAGAAAGTTCACTACATCTCCCATCCGGTAGCTTTGTTAATATTTTTGGTGCTACGCCAAGTTTGCTGAAAAACATATAACGAGAACCGTTCAGAGTCCAGCCTTGTGTTAAAAATTAGCTAAGTTAGTAACTAAGTAACCAGGTCAGTTGCAGCAGCACTATGACTGCGGCCAGCGTCAGCACGGCCAGATGGTTTTGCCGGGTTAATTTAAGCGTTCTGGTTATGTCGGCGGCGGCGGGTTCTTGTATTAGTGTTATCCGGCTGCGGCTGAGTTTTACCTCGTCATAATACACCGGCCCGCCCAGACTGCGGCGCAAAGCCGCAGCGGCACAACACAGCAAGCAGTATGGCAGGGCGCCAAAGTTTCGCCGCTGCTGTTTAATGCGCCACTCAGCTGTGCGGTATAGTCGCCAGCAACGTCTGATACCGTAATGTAATGCCAGGCTGATGCAGCTAAATAGCAGTGCCGGGGCTGACAATAACTGCACTAACAACGATACCGGCCGGCCAAAGTGGCGGCCGGCAATGGTTTTGCTATTCCACTGTTGCTGCAACACCAACAACAAGCGATAGCTGAGCGCAGCCAGACCGCCGCCGACCAAAAACCACAGCAAGGTGGCTATCACTTCACTGCTGCTGCGCAGTATTAACGACTCGCACAGCGCTTTGCTAAGCCCCATGCTGGTTAAATTATCGCGCCGGCGCAGTAGCAAAGCTGCGGCTTGCTCCCGTGCCAGCGCCAGTTGGTTACGCTGCAGTGTTTGCTGTATCTGAAGTGCAGTACTGCGTCGCTGTTGCCAGTCGAGGCAGGCAAACAACAACAGCGCATCAAACAGTTGCGGTAATTCGGAAAACTGCAGCAGACTGTAAACTAAAGCCAGTAACGGCACGGTAGCAACCAGTAGCGCCAGCGTACCGGAGATATACAGTTGTTGGCGTGGCCGGTTCGGATCCGGATTAACTTTGTGGCCCAGTGCGCGGGCGAAATAGCGGTATAAGGTTAGCGGGTGATACTCTGCAGGCAGCGGCAGCAGCACACTGGCTAACACCACCACCAGTAACAGCAGTGGGTTGAGCCAGAGTTCTTGTGGCCAGTGCAGGTTATAAAGCAACGCTGGCCAGACGGGTTAACAGCTGCTGTACCATGGCAGAGCTGTGCTTTGACGCTACCTCAAGATACGCCTCAAATGATTGCGGCGACTCTTTACCGGCGATATCGCTCAGGCTGCGGATCACCACGAAAGGTGTCTTTAACATAAAGCAAACCTGGGCAATGGCGGCGCCTTCCATTTCAACCGCTAACATTGTCGGAAACTGTTGGCGGATCACAGCAATACGGGCCGGATCGCAAATAAAGCTGTCGCCGGTGGCTATTAAGCCCTTCTTGGTTTTGCAGTAACCCAGCGCCTGAATACTTTGTTCGGCTGCAGCCACCAGTGCCGGGTGTGCGCTAAACGCGGCCGGCATTTGTGGCACCTGGCCGATTTCATAACCGAATGCGGTGACATCGACATCATGGTGGCGCACCTCGGTGCTGATCACCACATCACCCACTTCCAGCTCCGGGTCAAAACCACCGGCCGAGCCGGTGTTGATAATAGCATCAGGTTTAAACTGCTGAATAAGTAATGCTGTGGCCAGGGCGGAAGCCACCTTGCCGATACCAGATTGCACCAGCACCACTGACATACCTGACAGCTTGCCGCTGTAGAAGGTGTAGCCACCCAGTTCTGTGGTGCTGACATCATTGATTTGCTGGCGCAACAGCGCCACTTCTGGCTCCATGGCGCCGATAATACCGATTAATTGCATGCGGATACTCTGTACTGACAACAAAGCCGTCAGTATAAAACGCTGCGACAGGAAAATCCCGTTTTTATTGCGCCAGTGCTATGCTGCCTGCCGGCTGATCAGACGTCAGCTTGCCTTGCTGATAGTCGCTGATGGCTTGCTCAATCTCCGCTACGCTGTTCATCACAAAGGGACCGTATTGCACTACGGGCTCGGCAATAGCGGCAGCCGCCAGTACCAGTAAGCGACAAGGCTGTAAAGCGTGCAGGGTCAGGCTGTTGCCGTGGGTTAATACCGCGGCATGATGTTCTGGCACTGTTCGGATATCGGCGTCATCCACTACCTGAACTGCAGCGCTATAAGGATACACCAGCGCATTATGGGTTGGTGGCAATTGCAATGTCAGCGTTTGGCCAGCATGCAGGCTGATATCGTAGTAGTGCGGATCGGTACTCAGGCCCTGGATGGGGCCGCCCAGTTCCAGGTCAGCTGTACGCAACATACCGGCAATCACTTTGATGCTGCCTTGTTCCAGCTGCTGCAGCGGAATATGCTCCGGCGCGATATCGACATAAGCGGCCGGTTTCATTTTCTCCGCTGCGGGCAAATTAAGCCATAACTGAAACCCCTGCATCAGGCCTTGCTCTTGTTGTGGCATTTCTGAGTGGATAATGCCGCGGCCGGCTGTCATCCACTGTACGCCGCCCGTTTTTAAATGCCCTTTGTTGCCCAAATGATCTTCGTGCAGCATATGGCCTTCCAGCATATAGGTTACGGTTTCAAAACCGCGATGCGGGTGCGGCGGAAAGCCTTTAATGTAGTCATCGGCTTTATCAGAACCAAAAAAATCCAGCATTAAAAACGGATCCAGCCGGGTATGCTGGTTTTGTCCCAGGCTACGGCGGATACTGACGCCGGCACCATCAGAGGTGCTTACTGAGGGAATTAAGCGTTGTACATTGCGTGCGGTCATACAGGCCTCCATTAAGCTTTTGCTTATTAAATGTCAGAAGCAATGGCAAGAAAAGGGCGAAATTTGCTACTAAACAACACATAAAATCGAATGGTTAGCTGTCGTTTCAGTTCAGCCGCAGTTAAGACGTGGCAGCTAAGCTGGCCACATCTTTTTAGCATAAAGCCGGCCCGGCGCAATAGTGCAGGCCGACAAGGAGTAGCTCTGATGAAAAAATCTGTTTTAACCTTAACCACCATAGCACTGGCGTTTGCTGCCGGAGCTCAGGCTAATGTGCGTTGGGACTATGTCGGCGCGGGCTATACCGATGCTGCCGGCGATGGCCCTTACATTGAAGGCTCTTACCGGCTGGATGGTAACTGGGTGGTAGATGGCTCTTTTGCCCGTTTGTCTGACGGACCTTTCGACGTCAATTTGCTGCGCGGCGGAGTAAAATATCTGACTGGTTTTAAACTGGATTTCTCGCCAGTAACACAGACGTATATTCTGGCTGGTTTTGAGCATGCATCAGCCGATGCTGACGACAGCGGTGGCTATGCCGGTTTAGGTGTGCGCCATCCATTGACACCGCAGGTAGAATTGTATTCAGAGGCTAGTTATCATTCTATCGGCGATGATCACGGCAGTTTCTCTGGCGGTATTGCGTATTACCTCAGCCCGGATTGGGCCATCCGCAGTAATATTGCGTTAAACAGCGGCGACACCAAAAACGAATTCCGCTTCGGTGTCAGCTATCAGTTCTAAGCTGTTGAACAACGATCTCAGAACAGCGCCTGTTGGCGCTGTTCGTGTTGTAGCAACCAGGCTTTTTTATCCAGGCCCCCGGCATAGCCGGTTAAAGTGCCATTAGCGCCAATTACCCGATGGCAAGGCACCACTATGGCAATAGGGTTACGGCCGTTAGCGGCGCCAACCGCGCGTACAGCTTTGTTATTGCCAATACGCCCGGCGATGTCGGCATAACTGCAGGTCGCGCCAAAGGGCAGGGCAGACAACGCCTGCCACACCTGCTGCTGAAATGGCGTGCCGCAGGCGGCCAGGGGTAAATTAAATTGCCGCAGGCTGCCGTTAAAATAGGCCTGCAGCTGCTGCGCTGCCAGTTCTGTTAACGGGGATGGGGCATTTTCACCTGGCGTATCGCCAAACAAAATTTCACTGATACCAAAAGGCGAGGCACTGATTTTGATTGCTCCTAATGGACTATCGATAAACTGCACAAACATTTTAGCCTCCTAAACTAAACCATAACTGAAAAGTGGCGTAACTGCGCCATGGCGACAAACTGTCGATATTGGCGCTGGTTCCGGCTTTGGCTAATGCTTTTTGCACGCCTAAATCTCCGCCAAGCCAGATATCGCTGTCGGATAAGCCGCGCAAACAGGCATAGTTAACTGTCCAGGGGCCAATACCTTTAATTGCCAGCCAATGTTGTGGCGGTGCATCAGGCTGCGCCATGACATATTGTGCCAATGCCGTTAACGTCGCCCGTCTGGCCTGTGGCACTTTGATCATTTGTAAATCACTTTGCGCCACCGCCTGCGGGGTGGGAAATAAACGTTTATGCTCTGACAGCGGCTGGCCTAACGCCTGTACCAGACGGTTTAGCTGAGTTCGGGCTCCGGCGACACTGACTTGCTGGCCCAGTATGGCCCGGACACCTGCTTCCCAGGCATTCCAAACGCCGGGAATACGCAAGCCACTGACAATACCGGCGTTAAACAGCGGATGGGCGCTCAACTGCTGTTCAATCTGCAGCATATTGGCGTCCAGATCCAACAAACGCCGCAAATGACGAATCAGGCTGAACAAGCCTTGTTTAGCCGGCCAGTGCAATTGCAGCGTTAAATTATTATCCGCCGCCGGTGCTACTTCAAACCAGCCATCTTGCTGCATAAAGCTAAAACTGCGGCCATAACGTTGCCCGTTTACCCAGTCGATGCCGTCCAGCGTACGGGCGCGCCAAAAGTCCAGCATTTGCGTCCAGGCCAGTGGCGGGCGGTAACTCAGTGTTAGCTGCAACATAGCGCCGCTGTCTTTAGGGTGGCGGCGTATATCACCGGGGCACAGTTTAAGCTGTTGTTTAAACGCATCATTAAAGCGTCGTACACTGTTAAAACCGGCATGAAACGCAATGCTGCTAATGGGCAAGCGGGTTTCGTGCAGCAGCTTTTTGGCAAACAACACTTGTTGTGCTAACGCATACTGTTTTGGTGCTAAGCCCAGTTGTTGCTGAAATAATTTACGTAAATAGCGCTCGCTGATACCCAGCCGGCTGGCCAGTTCAGCCTGTGTTTGCTGTTGTAACACGCCATCGTCTATCAGTCTCAATGCGCGCTGTACTGTGGTATCTGTGCCTTGCCAGGCGGCTGAACCAGGAGCACTGTCCGGCCGGCAGCGCAAACAGGGCCGGTAGCCGGCGGCGCTGGCTTCGGCTGCAGACTGGTAATAGCTTACTTGCTGCTCAGCTGGCGGCCGGGCCGGACAAATGGGCCGGCAATAGATGCCGGTGCTTTTTACGGCGGTAAAAAATAAGCCGTCAAAGCGGGCATCGCGGGCCAGCCGCGCTTGCTGGCAGGTTTCTGCATTAATCATTTCGTGCTCCGCTAGCTTGGTATGGCCAGAGTATATCAGCGCACAGCGGCACAATTAGCCGGATCCGGCACTGAATAACAAATTTGTCATGGCCGACCTTGGTCTTATTGCGTCATCAGGCCGGCAGGGCGTAGTATTAAAGCATTCATACAAGGTAGTTAAATGGTCACAAGCCGGAGTTATTATGTTGGAGCAGTTTTTTATTCAGTTAAGTACTGAGCCCGAAACCATCAGTTTTGAGCAAAGCATCGCGCTGATTGATGCGCTTTATCAGTTTAGCCCCAGCGCATTTCACAATGGCGAATTATACAATGCTGCCGGTGAAAACTCTGGATCCTGTAAAATACTGGCGTTTGGTTTATTACATCAGTTATCGGCGCCGCAAACTTTGTTTTTATTCGGTGACTATTATCGAATGGTGCTGGATAACCCCAAAGGCACAGATCATCAGAATATCCGTAATTTTATCCGCTCCGGCTGGGATGGTGTCAGCTTTGAACAGCCGGCACTGACGGCTAAACCGCTTTAAAGTCTGTTAGCTTAGCGCTGCCAACGCAGCTTGCATGCTGCTTATCCTGCCTTACTTTGCACTGCTGCTGCCCTGTGTTATTTTGATGCCTGCTTAAATGTCGTAATAATCTTAATTCAGGGCGTCCTATGCAAGAAAGCAGTGTACTGATCACCAATGATGCGGTGGTGCTGGGGTTAATGGCCATCATTCTTGGTGCCGTATTTTACACCAGCCACAGCGACAACCCGTTTTTCAAAAAGTTTTACACCTATGTGCCAGCCTTGCTGCTGTGTTATTTCATTCCTTCTCTGTTTAATACCTTTGGTGTTATCGACGGCGAAGGCTCGTCGCTGTATAAAATGGCGTCGCGTTATTTGCTGCCGGCAAGTTTGGTGTTACTGACGCTAAGTGTGGATTTTAAAGCCATATTAGGCCTTGGCCCCAAGGCGTTGATTATGTTTTTAACCGGTACCGCCGGTATTGTTATCGGTGGCCCGATAGCATTGGTCAGCATGGGCTATTTTTTTCCCGAACAGCTCGGCGGCGATGTCTGGCGCGGTATGACCACTATTGCCGGTAGCTGGATTGGCGGCGGTGCCAACCAGGCGGCAATGAAAGAAGTGTTTAATGTCGATGGCAGTATTTTTTCAGTCATGATTACCGTCGATGTGCTGGTGGCCAACGTCTGGATGGCGGTACTGCTGTTTATTGCCAGCCGCGCTGAGTTTTTCGATCGCAAAAATGGCGCCGATACCCGTGGTATTGTCAATTTACGGCAAAAAATGGAGCAGTACGAAGCGGAAAACGCCCGTATCCCCAAGTTAAATGACATTATGCTGATTGTGGCAGTGGCCTTTGGTGTCACCGGGTTTTCGCATCTGCTGGCGGATATTGTTGCGCCCTGGATTGCGCAGGTTGCCCCACAGCTAGCGATGTACAGCTTAACCAGCACCTTTTTCTGGCTGGTGGTCACCGCGACGACGATAGGTTTATTTTTGTCGACCACCAAAGTACGTAAACTTGAAGCCGTAGGCGCGTCCAAAGTGGGCTCGGCGTTTTTGTATATCTTAGTTGCAACTATTGGTATGCATATGGATGTGACTGCGATTCTTGATTATCCGCTGATGTTTTTAGTCGGTATCGTCTGGATGCTGATACACGCCGGATTATTGTTAGTGGTAGCGAAACTGATTAAAGCGCCAATGTTTTATATGGCAGTAGGCAGCCAGGCTAATGTCGGTGGTGCAGCGTCAGCACCTGTAGTGGCGGCGGCGTTTCATCCGTCTCTGGCACCGGTTGGTGTGTTGTTGGCGGTGCTCGGCTATGGTTTAGGTACTTATGGTGCCTATATTTGCGGCTTAATTTTACAGCAGGTTGCACCTTAAACTGTCGGACAAGGAGTGGGTGATATGAATGGATTTAAGACAGAATCGCGTCACTATGTGCTGATAGGGGCTTTATTGCTGGCGCTGTATGCCAGCTACTTGCTGGTGGCGCCTTATGTCGGCGCCATAGTGCTGGCATTTGTGCTGTCGCTGCTGTGTTTTCCGGTGCATCAGTTTATTGAACAAAAGATGCCGGGCCGGCCAAATTTGGTGGCGAGCATTTCCTGTTTGTTGCTGGTAGTGGTGATCCTGGTGCCGGTATCGCTGGTGTTTATGGCGATAGTGCAGCAGGGCATCGCCTTTACCAAACAAAGTTATATCTGGTTAAACAATGGCGGTGCTGAACAACTGATCCAGCATCCGTTATTGCAAACTGCACTGGAAAAAGTCAACCAGGTGCTGCCTTCAGCCGAGATCAGCGGTCAGAGTCTGGTACAGCAACTGACAGAATTTGCTGCCGGTTTTGGCAAAGAATTGCTGAATTTAAGTACTAAGGTTGTTGGCGATGTCACCGGCCTGGTATTCAGCTTTATCTTAATGCTGTTTATTCTGTTTTTCTTACTGCGCGATCATGAAAAAGTGGTCAATACGCTGCACTGGGTGCTGCCCTTGTCACGTTCACAGGAAGAAGCGCTGCTGGATGAAGCGAAAAAAGTGGCGCGCTCTGCGGTGATGGGCTCGTTTTTAACTGCACTTGCCCAGGGCATTGTAGGTGGTATTGCGATGGCGATTGTCGGTTTACCGGGCTTGTTCTGGGGCACCATGATGGCATTTGCGTCTTTTATCCCGGTAGTAGGCACGGCGTTAATCTGGGTTCCGGCCAGCTTGTATTTACTGTTGATTGGTGACTGGCCCTGGGCGCTGTTTATGGCACTGTGGGGCGCGATAGTGGTTGGCTCTATCGATAACTTCCTGCGGCCGTTATTAATGCAGGGCAGCGCAGGCATGAATACGCTGCTGATTTTTCTGTCGTTAATTGGTGGTATTCAGTTATTTGGCTTAATTGGTGTGATTTACGGCCCGATTATTTTTGCCCTGACGCTGGTGCTGTTAAAGCTGTACACCATTGAATTTCAGGACTTTTTAGAAAAGCAGGATAAAAGCTAATCCAAAGCTCGCTTTGAAAACGAGGTAAGAACCGGTTTACCCTAAACCAACCGTTGAAGGCATGGATGCCTGAATCGAGCCTACATGGACGTATTCACGGCGTGTTGGTGTGGGTAAGCCGGTTCTTGCGTTAATTCATGACAGAGCTAAACCACCAAATCAATTTGCTGCACCAGTACCGGCTTGGCGTCGTCAGTAAACGCCAGGCCGCTGCGCTGAATTTCGCCGGTTTTTTGCTGCTGTTTATCCAGCAGTGGCATTGGCGTGGCGGCAGAACTCACCGAAAACGCGCCCAGTTTGGCGTCAGTCATGCTAAGCAGCTGCTGTTTTGGCCGCCATAAATACAGGTACTGCCAGATATCATCGCCCGGATCGATAAAACCATTGCCATTGTCATCAAACTCAGCCAGCTCAGCAAAACCCTGGCCGCTTTGGGGGCCAAACAGCTCAGTACCGTTGTTTACCTGTTTATCGTTGTTGCGATCGTAGGCCAGATAAAACTGCTGTGCCGCCAGTTGTGGCAGCTGCACGCTGCTGCCATTGCTAAGCAAATCAAACTCAGTGTGGCTGTCGGTCAGTTGCGCCGGCTGGTTGTCCAGGCTAACAATTAACGGGTCCTGCAGCGGCTGCTCGGTGTAGCTGTAGCGGGCCCAGCTTACCTGCATGCTAAATTCAAAGGCAAAGTTGATACTGCTGCCATCCTGCATTTGCAACTGGCCGCTAAAGCTGGCCTGCACTGCCTGATAACCCAGTTCCCACTCGGTGGTTGCCAACCGTTGCCCCGCCGTACTTTGTTGCTGGCTTGCACTGATAAACAGGCTTTCACTGCTAAAGCTGGCGGCAAAAGTGGCGCTTTCAACTGAGCTGTTGATACGACTGTTGCTGTGCCCGGGTGGGGTAGCGTTGGCTGGGAGTTGCCAATCACTGTGATGCTGGCCCAGTTTTGCCAGCAGGTGTTTTACCATGCCGAAGGTTTGATAGGCATTAAACAGGGTGCCATCGTCGGCAGTAAAGTCGTCTTCGGTCAAGGCTGCACTCTGCGCTGGCGCGGGTACAACTGGCGTTTGGCTGGGCTCGTTGCTTATTAACTGCTGTTTGCGACCATAAGCAAGCTGTTTTTGTTCGGCAACCGCAAACTGTTGCGAAGCAGATGTAATATTCATCTTAGGCTCCACAAAGGTATTTCAGTTAAACGGTTATCGGTAAGGTTTGATTAAAACTTGAGCACTTTTTTCGGCCGGGCCATTAACACGTTGATCCGGCTGAAATTAAAGTTTTATTAATTGTCAGCGTTGAGGCTAAATTGATAACTGTGACGCTGAAGCGGCGTGGCAATACCGGTTTGGTAGGTATCTACCTGCATTATGCCATCGTTGCTTAGGCTAAACAGGCGGAACATAGCAGTATGCTGGGTTTCATCCGGAATTTTAGTGCGCTCCAGGGCCGGTATATGCAGATAATGCACCTTGCCCAGCTGTTTTGAATGTACAACGCGGTCCATATCCATATGTAAATCGCCGGATATCACCGCAGCCAGATTAGGTTGTGCAATCACATCGGCAAAGCCCGGATGGCTAATACCTTTGTCAGCGTTTTCCGGATAAACGCCGGTTTGGGCGCCATGCACAATTAACAGTACCGGTTTGGGCGCTAACTGAGTCAGCTGACTCAGCATCCAGGCGATACCGCTGTCATTAAAGTCGCGGCCATGATCGGGTGAGGCAAATACCAGTGCTACCGTATCAAACTCCAGCACATAGCTGGGAGCATCCAGCATTATTTTACCGGCGTTCCAGCTATTGGCGTACTGCATAAAGCGCTCAACGGTACTGCCGTGTTCTTCATTTCCCATAATTGGATAGAACGGCAGCGTTAGTTGCTGCAATACCGGCGTGACATTGTCGTATTGCACTAAAGCGCCTTTGTGGGCAATGTCACCAACGCCGACAACGAAATCCAGCTTGGTTTGTGTTGCCAGACGATTGACATCGGCCACTGCTGCAGCCAGATGCGGAAACTGGGGCTCAGGTTTGGGCTCGGCATCGCCCAGCACAGCAAAGCGCAGCACTACTTTGTCGGGTGATGTTTTCGATTGTGCGGTTTTCGCCGGCTCAGCCGGTGAGCATGCGGCCAGCGCAATGCTAAGTAGCAGCGTCAGGCTGACAGGGATAATCAGTTTCATCAGGTGTCCTTGTTAGATATTGTAGGGTTAATTGCAATGAAATAAGCCTTTAAAGTCGCTGGGGATCAGTCCGGTCCAGCGCTTAAAAGCACGGCGAAAGTTATGCTCGTCTGAATAGCCCAGTTTCTGTGCTAATTGACGGTTGGAGTAAAGGCCCTGTTGCAGCAAGGTGCGGGCGGCATCGCGGCGCACCTCGTCAAGCAGCGTGGCAAAGTTAGTGTTATGTTGGCTTAGTTGGCGTTTTAAGCTGCTGCTGCTCAGGCCGAGGGCGGCGGCAACCTGGTCCTGATTCAGCAGTTGTGGCAGCGCGCGGCGCTGCAGCCGGCAAATGCTTTCCGGTAAAGCACGTTGTTTAGGTAGTACCCGGTTTAGCTGACGACAGGTGCGGCGTGCGGCGTTAAACCGGCTTGCATCGGCATCAATAAAGCTTTGTTGCCATAACGACTGCGCAATACTTATGCTGTCACAAGGTTGATTAAAGCTGACATCACAGCCCCAGTACAGTTGATGTTGCAGCGGCTGACCACTGGCGTTTTGTTGCAACTGTATGCTTACGCCGTGACTGTCGCCCAGTTGCTGCTTGATTAAACTCAGCAGCAATGAACACAGCATACTCAGCATAAAGCCGTGCTGAGCCCCCAGGCCCAGCGCCGGTTTAACTTCAATAAGGATACGTTGCTGCTGTTGATACAAGCGCGCATAGAGGCCGGGAAACAGCTGATGGCGAAAGTACAGCAACTGTTGCAGTGCCTGGCGCAGGTTTTGTGCGTACTGCAGGCTTTGGCACAGTGAAATATAACGGTTGTTCAGTAACGCTGTGCCCAATAGAAACGGCAATTCCGGGCTGTTTAACTGTTGCTGGCAATTTTGCAGCAGTTTTAACCAGTCGCTGTGGTGCAGGCGGCCATGTGGTTTAGTTAAATCCTGCTCAAATATAGCGGTGCCGCTTAACAGCTTGTGCAGTAAGGCTCCGCGGCGCTGCGCTAAGGCCAGCAGTTCGGTGCTGCCATGTTGCAGCAACAGCACCTTATCCTGGTAACCGAAGCAGCGCCTATTCATCAGACGTGCTGCAAATTGAGTGCAGCGGTTTGCTTGGCTAACGCCAGCGCCGCATCTGCCGCTTGCAGTGCGCTATCGGCGCTGTCTTGTTGCACGGCGATGTTTGCCACAGTTAATTGCGGTTGGTCGTGTGCGCCATCGGGGGCGCAAAGCTGTTGGCGTAACTGCTGGCGTAAATGCTGCGCCATGATCTGTGCCTGCGGTAAGGCGGTATTGGGCAGTAGCGCAATAAAACGGTCACCGGCATAGCGGCATACCACATCACTGTGCCGTAGCTGGTTGCTGAGTAATTCACTTACCCGGCTAAGGTAAGCGTCACCGGCTGCCATGCCGAAACGACGGTTAAAACCGGCAAAATTATCAATATCTAACACCAGTAAGCTCAGGGCTTTATGCTGACTTTTATGCAATTCAATTTCGCGCTGCAATACCGCTCGCAGGTAGTCCATGCCGTAAAGTTGTGTCAGCGGGTCAATCAGCTGGTGATCGCGTAAAAACAGCTCCCGGCCACGTAACTGGCGGTTAATGGCCCGTTGTTCGCGGTGCCAACCAACCAGGCCATAGGTTAGCACCAGCATGCCAACCGGTGCGGGTAAGGATTCCAGCCAGCTCATAAGCCGGACATGTTCCGGATAGCGGATAAACTCATCGAGCAAATCAAGAAAATAAGAAAATACCAGCAGTAAGCTGCCGTAATACAACCACTCGGTTACCCGGCCGGCAGGGCGGCTACTGATGATCAACCCCAGCCAGCCGCACGCGACCAGCAGGGTCGTGCCTTCCCCCAGTATATCCAGTGCGTCAAGTTCAATCTGGGGTTTAGCATCGCCGGCATTAATGGCCAGCAGCAAGCCGCCAGCCAGCAGTAGCAGGCTCAGCAGTATTTTATAGCGGTGTTGTCGCCACATAGTCAGGTAATTCCGGCAAATAAAGGCAATTTTCCGCTGGCTGTATGACAGCTACATGACAGGCTTTGGCCTTTCTGCCAGAGCGCTGCGCTGTTAAGACCCGGGTCAGAACAGCGCAACGGCTGTTGTTAACAAACGGCGTTTTGTCACAGAAGCACGGCAGACTTTGCTGCAACTATTCGTATTGACGAGAGAGCCAGCAATGAAAAAAAACACAACTAAACCTTGTTCCCTGAGCCGTGTTGCCTGTGCTGTCAGCCTGGCATTTAGCAGCGTTGTTACGCCGGTGTTGGCGGAGGCTGATGTGCAAGAGTATATTGAGCATATCGAAGTCGTGGGGCAGTCAGGTGCAGTTAGCAAAGCATTGAACCGTCAGCGCAATGCTGCAGGCATTATTACCGTTGCCAGTACTGATGAGCTGGGGCAGTTTCCGGATAGTAATGTCAGCGAAGCCTTGCAGCGCTTGGCTGGGTTATCGGTAGAACGTGATCAGGGCGAAGGCCGCTTTGTCCGGGTGCGTGGTTTAGCGCCAGACTACAACGCTGTTACTTACAACGGCACTCAGTTGGCTGCGCCGGAAGCCGGGCGTAGGGCCGTTGCGCTGGATGTGATCCCATCCGAATTGTTAGAGTCGGTTGAGGTCAGCAAAACCCTGACCCCTGATATGCCTGCCGGTTCTTTGGGCGGTACCGTCGAGATTAAAAGCTTATCGGCGTTTGACCGTAGCAACGATTTTTACTCCTTCAGCGCTGAGGCGGGCTACAACGAGCTGCAAAGCAAAACCAGCCCTAAATTATCCGGTGTTTTTAGCAAGATATTAGACGTAGCCGGTGAAACTGACAGTTTAGGCGTGGCGCTGGCGGCAAGTTTCGCCGAGCGTAAATTTGGCTCCGACAACGTTGAAACCGGCGGCAGCTGGGATTTTGACGAGGGGCTGGAAGAGTTTGAACTGCGTGACTATAGCATCAGCCGTAAACGCCTGGGGCTGGCGCTGAATGTAGATTATCGGCCAGGTAACAACAATGAATATTACCTGCGTACGCTATACAGTGAGTTTAGCGATGATGAAACGCGTCAGGGTTTAGTTGTTGAGTTGGCAGAGCCGCAGTTTGCCGGTGCGCTGGGGGAAGCCGAATTACTGCGCTCGCTAAAGCAGCGTGAAGAAACCCAGACTATCAGCGCAGTAGTTGTTGGCACCAAACAAATTTCCGGCAACTGGCAATGGTCGCTCGAAGCCGGCGTCAGTAAAGCCGATGAGGATACGCCCTTTAATATCGCCGCGGCTGACTTTGAGCAGGAGTTTGACGCAGGTGTTGGCTTTAACGGCAGCAGGATATTGCGCCTTGCTGCACCGGCAGAGGCCTATTTGGGCGATGGCTATGAGCTGAAAGAAGTGGAAATGGGTGATACCTACGCCAAAGAAACCGAACGTAATATCCGTTTTGACGTCAGCCGTGAAATTATGCAGGCCAAGGGCAGTTTAACGTTAAAAACCGGTGCTAAATTCAGCCAGCGCGAGAAAACTGCCGCCGAAGATGTCTGGTTGTTTGAAGACTTCGAGGATGCCGGCATCAGTGCATTACGTCTGGCTGATTATGCCGGCGGCAATATCGATTACAGCCTGAGTAATATGGGGCCGGCAGTTAACAGCAACAGTATTTATCAGCTGGTCAACACACTTAACCGTGATGATTTTATTGATGAAGTTGAGTCACAAATTAATGACTATCAGATTGATGAAGATATCAGTGCTGCCTATGTTATGGCACAGTGGGAACGCGACAACTGGCAGCTAATTGGTGGCGTACGTTTTGAACACGAAAAGCGCGATGCCGCAGGTAGCCGGTATGATGCCATTAACGAAGTCTTCAGTGCCAACCAGGTCAGTAGCTCTGACGACTACTGGTTACCTGCTGTAGTTGCACGCTATAACCTGTCTGAGCAAAGCATTCTGCGGGCGGCGTTTAGCACCGGTCTGGTAAGGCCTAACTTTGAACAGCTGTCGCCAGCGTTTATTTTGGAGGAAGATGACGGTGAGCTTGAAGCTGCCTTTGGTAACCCACAGCTTAAAGCGCTGACGACCAACAACCTGGACCTGGGTATTGAACACTATGCCGACAAGCTTGGTGTCGTGTCTGCAATGCTGTTTTATAAAGAGATAGACAATTTTATCTATGAAGCAGACTTGGCTGGCCGTGGCGACTATGTCGATTTTGCCAAAGCTGAAAGCTTTGTTAACGGCGGCAAAGCCGAATTATATGGTCTGGAACTCAACGCTATTCATAAGCTATCCGGTTTTGGCAACTGGCTGGATAATCTGTTGCTGTCGGCCAATTTAACGCTGACCGATTCTGCCGCTGATATCGCATGGTTTGACGAGGGTACCTTATTTAGCCGTGAAGTAGCGTTGCCGAGCCAATCAGATAAAACTGCAAACCTGAGCCTGGGGTATGAAACTGACAGCATCAGCCTGCGGCTGGCAGCCAATTATAAATCCAAATATCTGGCAGAAGTGGGCGACATAACGGACAGCGCTTATGATGTGTACTCAGACGATCATCTGCAGTTGGATTTTACCGCTAAGTGGACTTTTACCCGCGGCATGCAGCTGTATTTTAATGTGGTTAACCTGAATGACGAGCCGTATTACGCCTACACAGGCCGTAAGCCCTATAACTTCCAGTACGAACAATATGGCCGCACTGTGGTGCTGGGCGTGCAGATCACCAATTGGTAAGCAAGGACAGCATCATGTTAGTAGCGAAAAAGTTAGCCACGAAAAATACATTTATACGCAGTGCTGTCAGTTTAGTGCTGGCCGCATTGCTCGGTGCATGTCAGGCCGGCAAGCCCGCCTTGTCGCAGTCAACCGAGGCGGCATATAGCGCGCAGCCTTTAGCCATCAACGCCAGTCATTACCATCAGATACAGCTGGCCGGGCAAGATTATCAGCTGTTTACCACAGCAACAGCCTTGCAGATCCATACCGCAGAGCGCGAGTTGGCGCACCAGAGCGGAAAGTTCAGCCGTTTAACGTTGCAGCGATTAGACAGCGATGTCGTATTGCTGGCCGCGATGGACACAGACACTAACCGCTTATATCTGTGGCGTTTTGCACCGGACGAAGCGCCAGAGCTGCAACTTATGCATCAGCAGCTGATCAGCAGCCGGGTGGTAGAGGATTTGTGCTTTTATCACAGCAGTGAAAATCAGCAGCTAACGGTATTTTTACTGGGTGATCGTGGTGGTGCCGACCAGTTGCTGTTACAACAGCAGGCGAATTGGCTGACGCAACCTGTGGTGATCCGCCAGCTTAATATTCCTTACGACGCCACAGCCTGTGGCGTCGACCAGCAAAACGGCGCCCTGTATATCGCAGAAGCCGATCGCGCTATCTGGCGCTATCAGGCTGAGCCTGAAGCTGATGAAGGCCGCAGTCTGCTGCAGGTTGCTCAGCCTTTTGGCCAGTTGCAAGGCGAGGTTAAAGCACTGCAGCTGCTAAATGATGGCAGCGTGCTGGCGCTGGAAGAGCAGCCGGCGCGCTTGCTGCAAATCGGTAGCAGCGGTGTGGTATTAAACGCTGTCGCTGTGCCGGCTGTTGCTGAAGCCAGCGGTTTAACCGTGCAGCAGCAGGCTACTCGTGTCACGGCCTATATCAGCAGCGAACAGGCCGACGGCGTACAGCAGCTTAGATTAGCGGTACCGGCTAACACAGTGCCGGCCAAAAAAGCCGCCGTAGTGCAAGTTATGCCAACCCGGCAAACTGAAGCGGCCAGTCAGCGCGGTGATGTGATGGACGACCCGGCGGTATGGCATCATCCGGCAGAGCCGGCACTTAGCCTGATACTGGCCACCGATAAACGCGCCGGCCTGGATGTGTATTCCATGCAGGGGAAGCGCGTGCAGCAGCTTAGCGTGGGCCGGTTAAATAACGTTGACGTGCGCTATGGCCTGCAATGGCAGGGCAGTGCGCATGATATCGCCGCAGCCAGCTTACGGGATGATAACAGCCTGCAACTGTTTGCGATTGATAACAGAGGTAAGCTACACAATGCCGGTAAGGTTGCCACAACTATGGCTGATATTTATGGCCTCTGTATGTACCAGAGCAGTAAAACCGGCGCACACTTTGTGTTTGTTAACGATAAATCCGGCCTGATCCAGCAGTATCGTATTGATAGCGATGGCGATAATTGGCGGGGCAGCTTAGTGCGTCAATTACAGCTACCGTCACAACCTGAAGGCTGTGTGGCCGATGATAACAGCGGTGTACTCTTTGTTGGTGAAGAAGACGCGGGCATCTGGCGTTTTGCCGCTGAGCCTGAGGCAGCCGGTACGGGTGAGCAAATTATTCTGGTTGATGGCACAACCCTGGTTGACGATGTAGAAGGCCTGGCTTTGGCAACGCACGGCGACAGTCAATACCTGGTAGTGTCCAGCCAGGGTAACGACAGCTATGTGGTGTATGACGCTGTTGCGCCTTATGCGCTGCGCCTGCGTTTTCGTGTTACCACTAACCCGCAGCTGGCGATAGATGGCAGTTCAGAAACCGACGGTCTGGAGGTCACTACACGCTCATTGGGGCCGAGCTTTGAACAAGGCGCCTTAATCGTGCAGGATGGCCGTAACCGCATGCCAGAGCAAGGGCAAAACCTGAAGTTAGTGCCCTGGGCGGATATACTGCAGCAACTAAAATAGCCATAACAACAGAGGCCGCGTTAATCGCGGCCTCTGTCATTTACGCTCTGCATTTTGTATCGGCTAATTCAGCTTTGCTGCCAGGCAACGCTCGACAATATTTTTAATTTTTAATGGTGAAAATGGCTTGGCAATAAAACCGCTGGCACCGGCGGCAATACTTTGCTGCACGTTATCAATAGAATTATGCGCAGTAACCATGACGACATGGGTTTTGTCGGCCTGGGTTTTAATTTGTTGCAGTAATTGCTGGCCATTGATGTCTGGCAATTCAATATCTAAAAACACCAGATCATGCTGGTGCTGATTAAACACAGACAGGCCGCGGCTACCACTGGACGCTTCATGCACCTGAGTAATACCTAAGTGCATTAAGGTCTGGCGCAGGTATTCGCGCACTGTGTAG
Organism: Rheinheimera muenzenbergensis; assembly: GCF_036984005.1. Taxonomy (NCBI): domain Bacteria; kingdom Pseudomonadati; phylum Pseudomonadota; class Gammaproteobacteria; order Chromatiales; family Chromatiaceae; genus Rheinheimera; species Rheinheimera muenzenbergensis. The sequence continues at coordinate 14,538 of NZ_JALAAR010000004.1, read as the reverse complement.
GCATCGTCAATAATCAACACCGAATATTGTTGCCGGGTCATCGCAGGTCCTTTGCTGTAATAGCCAAATCATCAAAGTGTAATGCATATCGGTCGCAATGCCGAGATGGCGGCCAATTTTAGGTACTTTTGCTGAACGACAGATGAATTTGCTGTTCAGGTTAGCGGTATAGTTGTTGAGTCGGCATTACTTTTTGTTTCAACTTTATTGCCATATTGTAGGTAGTTGCTATTTTTAGTCTGTACCTTTAACAAACTCAAACAAGGATTTAGTTGCTATGCGCCGTAATATGCCGGTTACAAACACAGAACGCACTTTTCCACCGAACCAGAAGTTAATTTCCAATACCGATTTAAATGGCAATATCCGCTACTGCAACGATGCCTTTATTGAGATCAGTGGTTTTACCAAAGCTGAGCTTGTCGGCCAGCCCCACAATATAGTTCGGCATCCGGATATGCCGCCTTTGGCCTATAAAATTATGTGGGAGCACTTAAAAGCCGGTAAACCCTGGATGGGGCTGGTAAAAAACCGCAGTAAAAATGGCGATTTTTACTGGGTAGATGCCTATGTTACCCCGGTTACGGAAAGCGGTAAGGTGGTTGGTTATGAATCCGTGCGCTCTTGTCCGTCACGTACCGATGTACAGCGTGCTGACAAACTCTATGCCGCCATCAATAATGGCAAATTTAAAGCCAGCCGTTTTCATCTGCATTATTCGGCGGCAGCCTTTGTTGTTGCGCTGATAATCTCCTGGTGGCTGAATGCGCAAGGTTATCCGGCAGCTGGTATGGGGTTAATGACGCTATCGGCGTTAGCCTTTGCAGTATGGGCTGTTACGAGTAAAAAAAATGCGCTAAACAGTGTCAAAACGTTGCTGGCAAATGCCTTTAGCCATGAACTGGCGGTAAAAACCTTTACCGATGATGCGCAAGATGTCGGTGAGTTAAAAGTGGCGGTAATGAGTTCTAAAGCGCATTTAGGCGCAGTACTCACCCGGATGGAAGACTCGGCCAGAAGCGTGTCGCGACAATCAGATCTTGGTTTGGAGCTGGCGCAATCGTCAATCCAATTAATTCAGCGCCAACAGCAAGAAACCGAACAAACCGCGGCAGCCATGCATCAAATGACGACTACCATTGCTGAAGTGTCAAAACATGTGCAGGAAACGGCTGAGCGGGCAGAGCAATCGAATGAACTGGCCGGGCGTAGCCGGCAAACGGCAGCGGTAACCCGTAAAGCCATTGAAGAGCTACGCCAGACCGTCACTGAAATTAGCAATTCAGTGAGCGAAGTGTCCGAACAAACCAAAAAAATTGCCACCGTGGCGCAAATGATTGAACAAATTGCCGAGCAAACCAATTTACTGGCATTAAACGCGGCAATTGAAGCGGCACGGGCTGGGGAGCAGGGGCGTGGTTTTGCCGTCGTGGCCGATGAAGTGCGCAACCTGGCGCAACGTACGCAAAATTCGACAAAAGAAATTCACCAAATTATCAGTGATTTAACCAGCCGAGCCGATACAGCTGTGCGGGTGGCGCAAAACGGTACTGCCGGGGCGGAAACGGGCCTTAGCCGGGTTAAAGAAACCGAAGAAATGCTAAATGGTATTTCCGACGCCGTTGGCAGTATCGCGAATATGTCTATTCAAATGGCCGCCGCGGTAGAGCAGCAAGCCAATGTGGCCGAAGAGGTAAATCAGCAGGTCGTCAACATTTCAAATCTCGCCAAGGACAGTTTAACCGAAGCGGGCAATTCCGCTGACAGTATTGAGAAACTGCAACAGATATCGAATGAGCTGCATGAGTTGGTAGTGCGGTTTGCCCGATAGCAATTAAGACAAATAAAAAGGCCAGCTTAAGCTGGCCTTTGTCGTTGCAACAGTAAATATCTGTTAAACCATGATATTAATGTTTTGTCCCAGATTACCTACCGGCGAAGACGCCTGAATTTGTGCTGAGCTTTGCGCAGCACCCTGCAGTAATGTCATTGCCATCTGAGCTTGCAGGTTTTGCTGCTTCTTAGCCATAACGGCGCCAAGTACCTCAAAACCCTGGGCTGCTGACGCAGCGCCAACGGATTGACTCATAGTTACCTCCTATGCCAATTCCTCAAGACTGTAGCGGCAGCAGGAAACATAACTTTAGCTATTTTTTTATTTTTGCTGAAAAAAGCCGCCAATGCAGGCGGCTTGTTGATGCCAGCCAAGAAAGGCTAGGAAGCCTGGATCAGCGCCGTTTGCTGGGCTTTAATTTGTGAGTGTGATAACGCTGGCACCGGCAAGGTGCTGCCGCTGTTTGCCGGTTTTAATGAGCGTACCGGCCGGGTAGGGCCTTTTTTCACTAATCCTTTAAACATTGGCTCTGGTTTGGTAACGGCTTTACCCAGGCGGGCAGCGATAGCGGCCTGAATATCGGCGGCTGTGTAACCAGCTTTTATTTTCATGCGCAGATAGGGCACACCAGCGGCATCTAAGGCGCCATTAACAAACCAGTCTGGTACCGCCTTGTGGCCTTCTTTACTGGAATTATTCACTAAATCCAGTACCGCTACGACGCTAAAGTCTGCCGGATCGCATAAGACAAAATCGAGGTATTTGGCATTGAGCTTTAGCATAGTGCTGGCGCGGGTTTTGCCACTGATGCCGCCTTTAAGCTCCATTACATCTGCCAGTTTTACCCGGTTGAGGATTTTATATTCTGTTGCTACAGCTTTTTCCAGTAACTGCATAAAGCTACGTTCGACCGGGCTGAACAAACTGGATTTTTTCTGTAACGGAAACGGATTGCCGCTTTCAGTAAAGCGATGCGCAACCAAAGCAACCACAACCACCAATAGTAAAATTAACAGCAGGACAAATTCCATGCGTACCTCCGACAGAAAATTGACACGGCGTCTGACACGCCACAACACTGTGATTTTTAAAGCATAGGTTGTGCCAATGTTGCGGGAAGAATTTCAACCTTATCATTTATGTTGCGAATGGCTGGCATTGTTTGCATTGATGTATTTTATGACTAAAAAGCGCTTATAGTAACAAAGTACCCCCTGATCCTTTGCTGCTGTATTAGCAGTAAAGGCTTTGGCAGCAAAAAAGGACAACCTTATGACAGCAAGTATCAGCCGTGCCGGTTTAACAATTAACGCGCCGCTACATGATGGCTATGACACTATTTTAACCGAGCAGGCCTGCGCCTTGCTGGTTGAACTAACGCGCGAGTTCCGGCCGCGCTTAACTGCGCTATTAACTGCGCGTCAAAGCACACAGCAGCGTTACGACGACGGTGCTTTACCGGATTTCTTGCCACACACGGCTAATATTCGTCAGTCTGACTGGCAGGTAGCGCCGATCCCGGCCGATTTGCAGGACCGACGGGTTGAAATTACCGGACCGGTCGATCGTAAGATGATCATCAATGCGCTAAACGCCGATGTAAAAGTGTTTATGGCCGACTTCGAAGACTCGCAGGCACCAAGCTGGGCCGGTGTAATTGAAGGCCAGATAAACCTGCGCGATGCCAACCTGGGCACCATCAGTTATACCGATGAGCAAAGCGGTAAACACTATGCTTTAAAAGATAATCCGGCATTGTTAATTGCGCGGGTACGTGGCTTGCACTTGTGGGAAAAACACCTGTTAGTTGATGGCGAACAGATCCCGGGCGGTTTGATGGATTTTGCCTTGTATTTTCTGCATAACTACCAAACCCGGCTGACTAAGGGCACGGGTGTTTACTATTACCTGCCTAAGTTGCAAAGCCATTTGGAAGCCCAGTGGTGGGACGAGGTATTTCGATTTACTGAGCAGAAGTTTAATCAGCCAATAGGCACAGTGCGTGCCACGGTATTAATTGAAACCCTGCCGGCTGTGTTCGAAATGGACGAAATTCTGTACATGCTGCGTGAGCATATCGTGGCGTTAAATTGCGGCCGTTGGGACTATACTTTTAGTTATATCAAAACGTTAAATAACCATCCGGACCGTATTTTGCCAGATCGGCAAGTGGTTACGATGAAGCAGCCGTTTTTAAATGCTTACTCGCGTTTACTGATCAAAACCTGTCATAAACGTGGCGCGCTGGCAATGGGAGGCATGGCGGCTTTTATTCCGGCCAAAGATGCTGAGCAAAATGCGGCAATTCTGGCCAAAGTGACTGCAGATAAAGAGCTGGAAGCCAGTAACGGCCACGACGGTACCTGGGTAGCGCATCCTGGCCTGGCCGCTACTGCAAATGCGGTATTTGCCAAATACCTGCCCGGCAGCAAGCCAAATCAGCTGGAAGTTAGCCGCAGTGATGATGAAGAAATTACTGCAGCCCAGCTACTTGCGCCCTGTGACGGTGAACGCACTGAAGCAGGTATGCGCACTAACATTCGGGTAGCGCTGCAATATATAGCCGCCTGGATCAGCGGTAAGGGCTGCGTGCCCATTTATGGCCTGATGGAGGATGCCGCCACGGCAGAGATTTCACGTACCTCAATTTGGCAGTGGATTAAACATGGTAAAAGCTTAAGCAATGGCAAACTGATCAGTAAGGCGCTATTTGCCTCCATGTTAGCAGAAGAAGCGCAAGTGGTTCGCTCAGAGGTAGGTGAAGTACTGTGGGCAGAGCAAAATTTTGCCCGGGCGCAAACTTTACTGCTTGATATTACGACTTCTGATCAGTTGGTAGATTTCCTAACCCTGCCAGCCTATCAGCTGCTGGACTGAACCTCAGTCCAGAGCAACAAGACCAAGGCGCTGTAATACGGACAGCGCCTTTTTCCAGCCAGCTGGCCACATTTAGTAATAATTTATTGCGGTTATTGCGGTAAAGTTACAGTTGTTATGCTCAGCGCTGCATATTAAGATACATGCCGTTCCAATTCTGTTAAACCACATATAACTGGCATCAAGATAGCCTGTCTTATTACAACAAGGAGTTTTTAATGCGTAAAACGCTGATCGCCGCAGCTGTTATAGCCGCCGGAGCTTTTGCCTATTACCAGCTGAGCGGTGCCGGTACTGAAGCGGCTATACCTGAGCTGGACTATGTGCCGGCCGATACGGTAATGTTTTCTGGTCAATTTAAACCGGTTAATGTAACCGACTATCTGAAAAGTATCGGTTTTGGCCCACAATATTATGCAAACCCTGAATTCGACCAGGTGTTACAAGACCTGGTTGACAGCGCGGATAATGCACCCCAGGTTAAATTTCTGGTGGCTTTATTGCGCGATTATCTGGCGATGCTATCGTCAGGGCAGGATTTTAGTGCTAAATCCGGCTTTAAAAATGACATGCGTAATCTGATGTATATGGTTGGTATGTCACCGGTGTTGCGAATGGAAGTCTCTGATACTAATGCTTTTTTAGCGATTTTTGACCGGGCAGAGCAAGAAAGTGGATTTAGCCACCAGCCAGTGAGTAATGCCGATGTCAGTTACCGGCGCTACCGTTTTGAGCATGAAGCTGTGCAGCTTGATTTACTGGTCACGGTAAAAGATGGTTGGGGCACCCTGGCGATCACGTCTGACAGTTTAGCGTCGGCTAATATCAGCCAGTTACTGGCCGTTGCTAAGCCGGCAAAAAATTTCAACTCTGAGCAGGTATTAACCAAGCTGGCGGATAAGTATAACTTAAGCCAGGATGCCATTGGTTTTATCAGCTTTACCGAATTAGCGAAAGGCCTGACGTCAGCAGATGGCAACCGTCTGGCGCAGGATATCCAAACTGTTTTTGCCTCCGAGCTGGATGCTATCGCTGACTGGCGCAGTGCCGAGTGTCAACAAGATGTTGGCACTATTACACAAAACTGGCCGGGTGTATTTTTTGATGGCGAGCTGGATTACAGTAGTAGCAACGTTGCCCGGATCAGCAGCAATATGCTGTTGGCCAGCAGTAATAAAACCGTGCTTAGCGCCTTATCTAGCTTACGCGGCTACTTACCGCCACATATGCAAAGCAATAGCAATGCGGCAATGTTTCATTTCGGCCTAGGCTTGGATCCGGTACAGCTAAGCTCTGCTGTTGGCAAAGTCTGGTCAGAAATGACCGAGCCGGCATACAGCTGCCAGCCATTGGCTGAGTTGCAACAACAACTGAAGCAATCTAACCCGGTGGCAATGTTGGCGATGGCCGGCATGGCGAATGGCGTGCAGGGTATGTCGGTAACGATAAACAACCTGGCGCTGGACAGCGCGACTATGCAGCCGACTGCAATGGATGCCTTAGTGAGCGTGTCAGTGGCGAATGCCAGAACCTTTATCAGCGGTTTAACGGCGCTTAACCCGGAGCTGGCCGATATAGAGTTACCGCAAGTTGGCGAAGAAGCCGAGCTGGCTCAGTTTGTGCCGCAGGCGGCGATGTTTGGCGTTGAGGCAAAACTGAAGCTGGCAGATGACCATGTGTTAGTGTACAGCGGCAGCACAGCCAAGCAACAGGCCGATGCTGTGGCAGCAAGTAAGCTGGAGAAAAATGGTTTGTTCAGCATGGGGCTGGATTATGCTGCGTTCTTCCAGACGCTGGCTCAGGCCATGGAAAGCTCCGGCCAGCCGGTACCGGACGACTTTAAAGCCTTACAGCAAATGGATATGGCGCTGACGATGTCGGTTGACATAACTGAGCAGGGTATTCAAACGAAAACCCATATGGAAATTGGTTCAACAGCGCAATAAGGTTTCTGTTACCTGTATCCGCACAAGCCCACTGCAGAAGTGGGCTTTTTTAATCCAACTCGGCTGCCGTTTCGACGATCAACCGGCGAAACCAGATATGGCTGGCATCCTGATGTAACAATGGGCTCCAAATCATCTTCAGTTCAATCGACGGTATGGCAAAGGGCGGGTCCATAATGGCCATTGTCGGGTCTTTATCGTATAACCGTGCTGCGCGGCTGGGTAATGTAGCAATCAAATCGATGCCTACCGCTAAGTGCATAGCAACATGATAGTTACGGGTAAATACCGAAATATTGCGCTGCTTACCCAGTTTTGCCAACGCTTCATCCACCCAGCCCAGTTTTTGCACATCTTTAGGGTCCATGCCGACACCTACGCCAAAACCGGTTTTACTTACCCAGATATGTTGCGCTTTTAAGTAGCTGTCTAAATTAAAGTTTTTCAGTACCGGATTATTTGCATTGATCAGGCAGGAAAAACTGTCACGCCAGACCGTTTTTTGATGGAACGATTGCGGCAGTTGGTCAAAACGGTTAATCGCCATGTCGACTTTGCCGTTTTCAACATCATGAAAGGTCACATCAGACGGTGTCATTATGTCCAGACTGGTATGGGGGGCCAGTACCCGCATTTTTTTTAATAAGGCCGGTATTAAGGTCGAAGCGGCATAGTCGCTGGCCATAATACGAAACACGCGCTGGCTGTGCAGCGGTTCAAAGTCTTTGTTTGGCTGCAGGGTTTCTTCCAGCGTTAACAATACACCGCGTACTACCGGAGCCAGCTCACGGGCGCGCTCGGTTGGCACCATGCCATCTGAAGTACGCACTAAGATAGGATCATTGAGTAAATCACGCAGCCGTTTTAACCCATTGCTCATCGCCGGCTGGGTAATATTCAGCTGATTGGCGGCACGGGTTACGTTTTTCTCCCGCAGCAGCACATCTAAGTACACCAGCAGGTTTAAATCCATCTTATTAATATTCATCAGTTTAATAGCCTGAGCTCTTTTCATCACTATTCTGAATCATAGCATTGCTAGTCGGGCGCTCGTCAAGCCAACTTTGCTATTAATGCTGTGAATGGCCAGCATCACAAAAATCATCTTTATGAATTATGAAAATGAAACCTATAGTGTAAGGCAACAGGTAGCACATCAGCCTGGGAACAGTCAGCGTCCGGCAAGCCGGGCATCAAGCAAAAAGAGGATACTGCTATGTCAGCTTACCAAGATGCAATACAACAAATCGCCAGCTTACGTCAGCAAAACGGTGACGCATGGAGTGCGATAAACCCCGAGTCTGCTGCCAGGATGCGGGCGCAAAACCGGTTTCATACCGGGCTGGATATTGCCAAATACACGGCAAAAATTATGCGTGCTGATATGGCCGCTTATGATGCTGACAGCAGCCAGTATACTCAATCATTAGGTTGCTGGCATGGCTTTGTTGGGCAGCAAAAACTGATCGCCATTAAGAAACATTTCGGTACTACCAAACGTAAATACCTGTATTTATCCGGCTGGATGATAGCGGCACTGCGTTCTGAGTTTGGTCCGCTGCCGGATCAGTCCATGCATGAAAAAACGGCTGTGCCGGCATTGATTGCAGAGTTGTATACCTTTTTAAAGCAGGCCGATGCCCGTGAACTGGGCGGATATTTCCGTGAGCTGGATGCGGCTAAAGCGGCCGGCGACAGTGCTAAAGCCGCGGCCGTGCAAAGCAAAATTGATAACTTTGAAACCCACGTCGTGCCAATTATTGCCGATATTGATGCCGGTTTTGGCAACGAAGAAGCCACCTATTTGCTGGCAAAAAAAATGATTGAAGCCGGTGCCTGTGCCATTCAGATTGAAAATCAGGTGTCGGACGAAAAACAGTGCGGCCATCAGGACGGCAAGGTAACAGTACCTCATGCTGACTTTCTGGCGAAAATTAACGCGGTGCGTTACGCCTTTTTAGAGCTTGGCGTGGACGACGGCATTATCGTCGCCCGCACTGATTCATTGGGCGCCGGTCTAACCAAACAAATTGCCGTGACCAACGAGCCGGGCGATCTGGGTGATTTATACAACAGCTTTTTAGACGGTGATGTCATAAATGGTGCGGACGATATTGCCAATGGCGATGTAGTGGTAAAAGCCAATGGCAAGCTGCTTAAGCCAAAACGCTTAGCCAGTGGGTTATTCCAGTTTAAACAGGGTAGCGGTATTGATCGGGTGGTTTTAGATTGTATTACCTCGTTGCAACACGGCGCCGACTTGTTGTGGATTGAAACTGAGAAGCCGCACGTTGGCCAGATCGCAGAAATGGTAAACCGCATTCGTGAAGTGGTGCCTAATGCCAAACTGGTGTACAACAACAGCCCTAGCTTTAACTGGACGTTAAACTTCCGCCAGCAGGTCTTTGATGCCTGGCAAGCCTCTGGCAAGGACTTGTCCGCTTACGATAGAGCTTCGCTGATGAGCGCCGAGTACGATGCTACAGAACTGGCGCTGGAAGCGGATAACCGTATCCGCACTTTCCAGGCTGATGCGGCGCGTGATGCTGGTATTTTCCATCATTTGATTACTTTGCCAACCTATCACACAGCGGCACTGTCTACGGACAACCTGGCAAAAGAGTACTTTGGCGCAGCGGGCATGCTGGGTTATGTAGAAGGAGTACAGCGCAAGGAGATCCGTCAGGGTATTGCCTGTGTTAAACACCAGAATATGTCAGGCTCTGATGTCGGTGACGACCATAAAGAATATTTCTCTGGTGAAGCGGCGTTAAAAGCCGGTGGTGCGCATAACACCATGAACCAGTTCTAACGCGTTACGCTACGTGGTCAGGCAACTGACAGTTTGGGCAGCCATTGGCTGCCCTTTTTTTAAAATTTCATAAATAATTCATCATTGCTTTATTTTTAATCACACTATTTGCAATAGTGTGCTTGTAGTCTGACTGCTGTAGCCAGGACTCTACGTTTATAACAACAACCTTGAGAATAATAACAATGCATAAAAACAGCGTTTCACTTTGTTTGCTTGCCGGTTTTTGTTTTACCGCACAAGCAACAATATTAAATGGTGGCTTTGAGCAATGGAGCGCCAATCAGCCGCTCGATTGGAGCCTGATTGACAGTGGCATTACGCTGAGTCCATCTACCACTATAAAGCTTGTTGGCGATAAAGCGGCTGCCATTACTGTTAACAGCAGTGATCAGGCCAATACCGATATGCGACAGTCAGTGAGTGTCAGCGCCGGTCAAACGTATAACTTCAGCACTGCGGTTCACCACACTGAAGGCAATGTCCGCGCCAGGCTTTATGTCAATGGCTATCAGGGCTACTCTAATGAGAACCTGACCGGGCAATGGCAAACGTTAAGCTACAGTTATACGGCAAGTAGCACTACCACGATTGAAGTGGGACTGCGGTTTTATGACGTCAGCGGTTTTGACGGCAGCGAGTTGGTGTATGTTGATGACTTCCAGCCAAGCACCACGCCGGTTGAACCACCGCCCACAGGTTGCGCGGCAACCACGGCAACCTTTTCGTTAACCACAGACGGCTATGCCAGTGAAACCAGCTGGCAACTGACAGATAGCAATAACCAACAGCCCTATGCCAGTGGCAGCCTGAGTAACAACAGCAGTTACACCGAGCAGTGGTGCCTGGCTGACGGTGATTATAACTTCCGCATTGATGACAGTTACGGTGATGGTATCTGTTGTAGCTATGGCAGTGGTAGCTACAGTTTGAGCATAAACGGTACTGAAGTGTTCAGTGGCGCTGATTTTACCTATCAGCAAACCCATGCCTTTACAGTGGGCAGCAGTGGAGGTGGTAACGGCACCGATCTGGATGCGTATTACGCCGATGCGGCAGGGCTAACCGGCTATACGTTAAAAACTGCTTTGCATAATATTATTAAAAGTCATACGGCGCAGGGTTACAGCGCCTTGTGGACGTTTTATACCGTTAATGAGCTGGACAATTACTACGAGCAAGACGGCTCTATTTTAGATATTTACTCAGAAAACCCGGCGGCAAATGATCCTTATGTTTATGCGGCTAGCGTTAATCAGTGTGGCACCTACAACAGTGAAGCTGATTGTTATAACCGTGAGCATTCGTTTCCACGCAGCTGGTTTGGCGGTGCGGTAGAACCGATGAACTCAGATGTACATCATATCTTTGCCACTGACGGTTTTGTTAATTCAAAACGCAGCAGCTTTCCGTACGGTAACGTCGGCAGCGCCAGTTACACCTCGGCGAACGGCTCTAAACTTGGCACAGCGTTAAGCAGCACTGGCTATAACGGCATAGTGTTTGAACCAATTGATGAGTTTAAAGGCGATATTGCCCGGGCGTATTTCTATATGGCGACCCGCTATCAGGATCAGCTAACGGCGTGGCAAAGCAACAGCACTGAAGCCAATGCTGCCTTAAATGGTACCAGTACTCAGGTATTTGAAAGCTGGCTACTATTGCTGTTAAAACAATGGCATCAGTTAGATCCGGTTAGCCAGAAAGAACAAGATCGCAACGAGGCGGCCTATCAATATCAGGGCAATCGTAACCCCTTTATTGACCATCCGCAGTTTGTCAGCGCGATCTGGGGAAATTGAAGCAATCGAAGCAAAACTAAAACGCCAGCGTAAAGCTGGCGTTTTTCCAGTGCGCTACAGAGCTTAGTAACGCTGCTGCACATAATTAACCACATCCTGATATTTATCCTGCATTAAGCGGATATGCTCATGTATGGTCGACCAGTCGCTTTCTTCGGCGGCTTTTTCCAGCTTTACCGCCTGCTCGGCCAGGGCTAGCGCTCCGGCACTTTTTGCCACCGATTTAAACTGATGGGCCACCGCCCGCACAGCGCTGCGATCCTGATTATGCAGATGGCTGTTAAGTTGCTGCAGTAAACCAGCCGCGTGGCTTACAAAGAAGTTCAGGTGTTCTTCATGCTTGGCCGGATCATTGCCAAGATAGTTGGCAATAGTGGTAAAGCAGATGGGGGAGCCTTGCTGGTGGTGATCCTGCAGCGCCGCTGGCTGCTTTTTGTAATCGGTAAGCGGTAACCAGCGCGACAAGATGCTTTCCAGCGTTGCCAGTTCTATCGGTTTTGTAATGTAACCATCCATACCGATACTGAGGCATTTTTGTTCTTCGCCTTTCAGAGCATTGGCGGTAACGGCCACAATACGGGTAAATGCTATGCCTTCTGAGCTATGCAGGCTCTCTTTGCGTATGGCCTGCGCCAGATCATAACCACTCATATTCGGCATATGTAAATCAGTCAGGATCAATGGATAATGGAAACGACGCCATTTTTCCAGCGCGATAGCGCCATCATCAGCCACTTCGACGGCATAACCCAGAGCATTCAGCTGGTCGACGATAACACGTTGATTCATTAGATTGTCTTCGGCCAGCAACACCAGCCGGCCTTCTTTACGAGCCTGCTGAATAGAAGGCGCTGCCGCCGTGGGCGATTTTTCACCGGCGTAAACCGGTTTGGCTTTGCGCTTGGCGGCAATGAGTACCGCATCATACAGATGGCTGCGGCAAATCGGCGAGCTGTGCAGATAATAGACTTTCTCACTGCTTTGCTCGGTCAGTTCTACCTGATTAGTGATAACAACAAACTGTACCTGATTCATTGTAGGCAATTGTAGCAATTGCTCTATTTCTGCTGCGGAAATTTGCTCATAGGTGGCGTCTAATACCCAGACTGCAGCTTGCTTGGGCGGTAAAGGCTGCATTGCCTGAGCTCTTTTGTATAAGGCGTCGAAGCTGTTGGCAATTTCAAGATCGGCACCGGCAAAGCTGAAGTAAGCCTGCAAATGAGTTTGATTATGTACATCAGTAGTAAACAGACACAGGTGTATATCGCGCAGCAGTTCTTTGTCCAGATAGGCAATTTCATCTGAGCGGCGCATCGGTATACGTACGCTGAACTCGGTGCCTTTATCAACCTGGCTGTTAACATTAATGTCGCCATACATCAGTGTGGTTAAGCGCTGACAGATAGATAAACCCAGGCCGGTGCCGCCAAATTTACGTGTAATAGAACCTTCTGCCTGGTTAAATGGCTGAAACACATAACTTATTTGGCGTTGCGTCATGCCCTTGCCATTGTCGGTAATGCTGAACTGGATCTGGCTGAAGTCCATGTTCTCTTCCAGCTGCTCTGCTTTAATCAGCACCAGGCCGGTTTTTTCCGGCGTAGTCTGGGTAAATTTAATCGCATTACCGGCCAGATTGTACAATATTTGCCGCAATCGCACCGGGTCGCCAATCAGGCCATCCGGAATACGCGGGTCAATAAATAACTTAAGATCAATTTGTCGCTGATAAGCCACCGAAACTAAAATGCGGCCAACGGCTTCAATGATATCTACCAGCGATAACGGAATGGTTTCCAGTTCCAGTTTGCCGGCCTCAATTTTCGAGAAATCGAGAATATCATCCAGAATACGTAGTAACGAGAAGGATGATTCGCGGATGGTGTCGGTCATGCGAAATTGCGATGTCGACAGCTGGGTTTTACGTAATAAGTCGATAGTGCCGATGATGCCATTCATAGGTGTGCGAATTTCATGGCTCATCGTTGCTAAAAAGGTCGATTTTGCCTCATTAGCTTTTTCTGCTGTCAGCTTGGCGGTTTCCAGTGCGTCTGTACGTTCTTTAATACGGGTATCGACTTCCTGTTTCAGTGTTTTGATATTTTGCTCAGAATCAAGTAACGCCTGCTGTGATTGCTCTATTTTGCGAAACAGTTGGTTGATATGGCTGCCCAGTACTCCGTAACTGTCACTGTTGTGACTTTCCAGGCTGGTATTAAATTGTTGCTTGCCCAGAGCGTGGTCAGTGCCGTCCAGCAACGGTTTTAACCGCCGGCTAAAAAAGCCCGATATAGCGCTGGCAAAAAAACCACTTAACAGCAGGCCAAGTAATAAACTGACGCCAAAAGCCGCGCCATAAGGCCACATCGCTTTTATTTCCAGCTGCTGTACTTGTATAAGTAGCGCTTTGCGCTCGGCATTCAAGCTAATTATGTGGTGTACCACCAGAAACTCGCCATCCAGCTTGCTTTGCTCCTGCCATAAGGGTTGTGGCACATAACCCTGCACGCTTTGCGTATTGGCAACCAGCTCGGCGTCTTGCCGATCAGCCTGGCGGTAAAGGTACGTCGCCCGGGTCACATCGCCATTGCGGGCTTGGGCCAGCATTTGCTCGACGGCAGAGAAATTACTTTGTGCCATCAGAGGTTGTACAACCCGGCCTAGTAACTTGCTATCGGCTACCAGCCGGTCGAGCTTCTTTTCAGCAAATGCCGGATCAGACTGTTGTAACAGCATGAACAGTGCCGCCTGTACCAGCAAGGTAAGGATTGACAGCAATGCCAGGCGCTTAAAAATCGGTTTACTAAAGGAGGTATTTTCCATTCGCGTTCCAATACTTTACTGCAAGCGGGGCAGTTTGATTATTATTTGGCTTATTGTAACAACTTTTTAGGCTTTAAGCAGGCGGCATCTTTACACCTGTTATTAGCGTTTTTTTTCGACATTAAGCTGCTAATTTCGGCAGTTTGCTTAGTTAATAAGCTAACGCGCTATCGCTTTTAAAATATCTGTTGACTTAAGATCGCAAAATCCGTTTAATACGACCCGCGTTGCCCAGATAGCTCAGTCGGTAGAGCAGCGGATTGAAAATCCGCGTGTCCCTGGTTCGATTCCGGGTCTGGGCACCATTAAATTTTGGTGCTAAGTTGTTGCAAATTAACAGATTTAAACAGCTTTTGCCACAATGATATGCCGCTTTAGCTCAGTTGGTAGAGCAACTGACTTGTAATCAGTAGGTCATCCGTTCGACTCGGATAAGCGGCACCA
>NZ_JALAAR010000049.1:0-1156 GCF_036984005.1 Rheinheimera muenzenbergensis | reverse complement strand
AATAAGCGAACCGGGCCGTTCAACAGGCGTTTAGCCGTCACTGAACAACGTGCCGGATAAAACGCTAAAGCGTTAGCTGTATTGATTGCTATCACCGAATATCTGTATCAACATTGCCATCATTGATTTTTAACAACTGAAAGGTAAGTAAATGTTCTCCTTTTTTAAACGCGATAGTTTGAAAAAAGCATTGGATGCATGTCAGCAACAGTTAAAATCTCAAGGGCTTGAGCTTGAGTTAACTGAAAAACAGTATCAAATGACAATAAGTATTAGTACTTTCAATGAAATTGAAGCGAGGTACAAATCTAAAGGCCTTTCACAGTGGGGAGGACTTGCGTGGTATTGCTCATATTCAATTCAAAGAGCTTTAGAAGGACAAAAAGCAGGGAAAGACATGAGTGATACAGTCATCGAACTGGTAAATAAAACTGCTGGAATTGCATTGCTGTTAGGGAACTCGATTCCTGGCTTGAAGTTAGTTCAAAATGATATGGGTGCTATTGGTTATGCTGGTGAGATCGCTATGGAATGGTTAGATGCAAATGAGTCTCCTGCTGATAAAGAACTTGCGGAAATTATGGGTAATTAAAGCTAACAAGGCAAGTCAGCATCGCACCTTCGGTGCTGGACTCGCTAACGCTCGCCGCTGCTTGCGGCGTTAGGCATTGTCATGGCTCAGATTATAGAAAGAGAAGACCTTCGAAAAATATTGCATAAATGGCAGGCCGCACAACTGACGTCTAAACAAGTTCATGAATGGGCGAATAGCCGCTTCGCAACGGATGCCTGGGACGCTGAAGACGAGATCACTAATGAAATTTTGAGCCGATTGGACATGCTTGACATGAATCTATTAGTTCCAGAGGATGTACCTACGTTGTTACAGGCTCTGTCGTTTGAGAATGGGTTGCTTGCTGATGCGCTACAGTTCTTAGAGAGTTATGAGGCGAACATTAATATTAGGGAACGCAAACAGAGATATGCAAATAATCCTTTGTATGCACCGTTTTGCAAACAAGCCTAACAAGCGCATGTTTCGGACAAATTTCCGCTGCGCTGCAATTTGCCGCAAATGCGGGCGTTGGTATGACTCCCCACGTCAAGCAGGTTGAGCTTATTTCTGTTCAGTTAAGAACCTTCTTTTGCTGTTAAA
>NZ_JALAAR010000048.1:0-1199 GCF_036984005.1 Rheinheimera muenzenbergensis | reverse complement strand
GGTAATACACCCATTTTTAATTGACGCTGAAAGTAGAAGGTTGCGTTATTAAAGCCTGTTTGTATTTCGGTGGTATGCCACCAATTGCTTTGTTTGGTCGTTCATTATTGTAAAACCAAAGCCATTCTGTCGCATGATCTTGTACTTCGGCAATACTGTTGAATAAATATTGGTTTAGCCATTCGTAGCGAACGGTGCGGTTGTACCGCTCCACATACGCGTTTTGCTGTGGGTTGCCCGGTTGGATAAACTTCAGTTCAACATCATGTTTTTCAGCCCACTCAGCCAGTAAAGCACTGATATATTCCGGGCCATTGTCGCTACGTATCTGCTTGGGTTTGCCACGCCATTCAATAACTTGATTCAGAGTGCGGATAACACGCTCTGCCGGCAGCGAGAAGTCGACCTCAATCGCCAGTCCTTCACGGTTAAAATCATCAATGATATTGAGCAGCCTGAAGCTGCGGCCATCTTCAAGCTGGTCATGCATAAAATCCATAGACCAACACTGGTTCATTGACTCTGGTACGGCTAGTGCATCAGGTTTATCCCGTTTTAAGCGTTTCTTAGGCTTTATCCGCAGATTAAGCTCCAGCTCCCGATATATCCTAAGCACCCGTTTATGGTTCCAGCTAAAGCGTTTCACGTTGCGTAAAAAGTAAAAACACATACCAAAGCCCCAACTACGGTGCGTTGTCGTTAGTCGAAGCAGCCAGTCAGCAATTAGCGCGTTCTCGTCACTTAGTTTGGCCTGATAGCGATAACAGGTTTCGCTAAGCCCAAACAAGGCACACGCTAACTTGATAGCAATGGAATGGTTTTGCACCGCCTTTTGCGCGAATTCCCGTCGGCGCGACGGCTTTACCACTTTTTTTCGATGGCCTCTTTGAGGATTTCAGCCTTTAGCCGCTCCTCGGCATACATTTTTTTAAGCCGGGCATTTTCGGTTTCCAGCTCTTTCAATCTGGCCATCATAGACGCATCCATGCCGCCAAACTTGGCGCGCCATTTATAAAAGGTAGCCGAACTCATGCCATGCTCACGGCACAGCTCTGGCACAGGTGCACCGGCTTCGGCTTGTTTTAAGATTGCCAGGATTTGGCTGTCGCTAAATTTTGATGTTTTCATGCAGAATCTCCTGCGTTTATGTTACGAGAAAATTCTACTTTTGACGTCAGTTATTTTTAGGGGGTATTACC
>NZ_JALAAR010000047.1:0-1235 GCF_036984005.1 Rheinheimera muenzenbergensis | reverse complement strand
AAAAAAGGCCCCGCAGGGCCTTTTTTAATCAATGCCAATTAAGCAATGATTTTTGATACTACACCAGCACCAACTGTACGGCCGCCTTCACGGATTGCGAAGCGTAAACCTTCGTCCATCGCGATTGGGCAAATCAGTTCAACAACAAACTTCAGGTTGTCACCTGGCATTACCATTTCTACGCCTTCTGGTAATTCAACTGCACCAGTTACGTCAGTAGTACGGAAGTAGAACTGTGGACGGTAGCCTTTGAAGAATGGAGTATGACGACCACCTTCTTCTTTTGACAGTACGTACACTTCGCCTTCGAACTTAGTGTGTGGCTTGATTGAACCTGGCTTAGACAGTACCTGACCACGTTCTACGTCTTCACGCTTAGTACCACGTAACAGCGCACCGATGTTCTCACCTGCACGACCTTCGTCTAACAGCTTACGGAACATCTCTACACCGGTACACGTCGTCGCTACAGTGTCTTTGATACCAACGATTTCTACTGTCTCACCTACTTTGATGATACCTTGCTCTACACGGCCTGTTACTACAGTACCACGACCAGCAATTGAGAATACGTCTTCGATTGGCATGATGAATGGCTTATCGATTGCACGTACTGGCTCTGGGATGTAAGTATCCAGTGCGTTACCCAGCTCAAGGATTTTCTCTTCCCATGCTGCGTCGCCTTCCAGACCTTTCAGCGCTGAACCACGGATTACCGGCAGGTCATCACCTGGGAAATCGTAGTCTGACAGAAGCTCACGTACTTCCATCTCTACCAGCTCTAACAGCTCTTCGTCATCTACCATGTCACATTTGTTCATGAATACGATGATGTAAGGTACGCCTACCTGACGTGACAACAGGATGTGCTCACGCGTTTGTGGCATTGGGCCGTCAGTCGCTGCTACTACCAGAATTGCACCGTCCATCTGCGCCGCACCAGTGATCATGTTTTTAACATAGTCAGCGTGGCCTGGGCAGTCTACGTGCGCGTAGTGGCGAGTTGGCGTGTCGTATTCAACGTGTGAAGTATTGATCGTGATACCACGCGCTTTTTCTTCTGGTGCTTTGTCGATTTGATCGAAAGCAAATGCCTGACCGCCGTAGTGCTTAGCCAGTACGTTTGTGATTGCTGCAGTTAAAGTAGTTTTACCGTGGTCAACGTGACCGATGGTGCCTACGTTTACGTGCGGTTTTACTCGTTCAAATTTAGCCTTAGCCATGGATAGACCCTT
>NZ_JALAAR010000046.1:0-1413 GCF_036984005.1 Rheinheimera muenzenbergensis | reverse complement strand
TAATGCCGGTCAGTTAAGCTGACCGGCATTTTTCTTTTTAACGGGATACTTAAGTTTGCTCGATTTAACACTTCTTGGATAACATCGTTCCCGCCGTCCTGGCAGTAAGAAGAATGAAGCCATATCAGTGATATCCATAACAACTTTGGGAATACGCCCCGGTGATACATATGGCAGCGTAGCAAGTTGAAACACAATATGGCTGGCAGCCTCTTTAAAACTCAAATGGCTTGGGGAGATGTTTTTGCCTAGCGATGCCGCCATCAGCACCATTTGATAACGGATAAGGTTGTAGGCCAGTAGGACACCCCATAATTCCTGTTTGACCATATCAGGCAATTTCGAGCGAAGTGTGTAAGCATTGTGCAGCATTGACTGCTTTATTTCTCTAAAGCCCAGCTCTATCTCCCATCGGGTTGAGTATAAATCAACGATATCCGCCGCTGGGAAGCGCATCGGGTCCGTCAATGAGCAGAGTATTTTGACCTCTTTGCCCTTGATGGTTTTGCTGAGTAATCGCGCTTCTATCGTCTGAGGTAAGTCATCAAACTTCTTACGTGATTGCGGTGTCGTTGTCAGCCGGATCAACTGGTCATGCTTACCCAAACTGCGGATAACCTCATATTGCGTCTGCTTCTTTAGCGGTAACAGCCAGTGGCGTTGTTCGCCGGTAGATTGCCATTTATGCAGCAAACCCAGTGAGTAGAATCCCTTGTCGAACAAGGTCAGTGAGTGGTCTGGGGTGTGGGGTATCAAGTCCTCAGCCAGCACCATCTCATTAACGTCCACACTGTCAAACCGGCTTGCTGTCAGCAGATGGCTGGTGAGCTCCATCTGGCATACCATCCGGATTTGTGGATAACAGGCTTCGCCAGTATGAGATTTGGTTCTGGCGAAGGCTGCGCTGTTCTGAGGTGTATCTTCTGTACGAAATACCACACCATCAACACCTAACAGCGTTAAACCACACCAGTGAGGATGTGCAGCTTGTTCATTCCAATGCCCGGCGGTGAGATTAAAAATATGCTCTATCGCTTCATAGCCAAGCCGTTGTCTTGCCTGAGTGATGGCACTGGGGGCTACGTATGGTGCTTTGCCTGGCAGTAAAATATCCAGTTGGGTAACCAGTTGTTTGATGGACATATTACGGAACAGCGCCATGCCCAGCACGGCCCATACCATCTGCTCCATAGGCAATCTACGGGTTCTGATGGTGGATATGCCAGCGATACCCAACCCTGTTTCAATCAATGCCGGGTCAAGCACATCTGCCAAGCTTTCAAAGTTAATGGTACGGCTGTTTACTAAAACGGTTTCGAGAGCTTGGCTAATACGCATAAAAAAGGCCTACAGAAGTTATTCTGTAGGCCTTTATATACCAGCCTCTGGATCGGTCAACTGATCTGAAAAATT
>NZ_JALAAR010000045.1:0-1430 GCF_036984005.1 Rheinheimera muenzenbergensis | reverse complement strand
AAATAAGCGAACCGGGCCGTTCAACAGGCGTTTAGCCGTCACTGAACAACGTGCCGGATAAAACGCTAAAGCGTTATATTTTACTTGGAGTTCAGTGATTGCTTTCGATAAATGTGGAGTTAGAAGCAAGATCAGCTCGTGACTGTTTCAGGGTTGCAACAACTAGTCTAGAGCTTGCCAAACGCTCCGTAGAAGAGTGGGAAATCGAGCATCATTCTATTACAGGTATTACATTTACAGCATTTTCTCTTGAGGCTATGTTCAATCATTATGGGATAATATTCTTTAAAGACTGGAATGAGCAGAAAGAGTGTAGAAAAGACTCTCATAGACGGCTGTTTAAGGCTGTTAATCTTCCGGGCTATCTGGGGAGCAAAGAATATCAAGTTGCCAAAAAATGCTTTGAATTAAGAGATTTTCTGGCTCACGGAAAAACGCAGCGCGAAACCATAGTCGTTAAACTACCAACAGACTCCGATAGTCGCTCTATTTTTAATCATATGATAGCTCTCGACTCTAAGCCGTTTAGAGAAGCAAGCAACGAGTTACTACAATTATTTATCGAGACAACACGTAAAATTGAAATGGACATTGAAAACAATGGTTTTTATCCTAATCAGGAACACATTGAAGAAAAGTTCCGAGAAAAGCTTTGTGAGTGCCCTCTAAGCGTTTCCGGTGTGCGAAGTTGGTAAAATATAACAATGCCAGCCACGGCGACGTCTTTTTCGCTGCGGCTTCGCCTTCACTACAAAGCCGCGCATGCTGGCGGCGTTAGAGAGCAATAAGGGTTTTGAGTCTAGGCATAGCATGATAAATAAACTTGATAATTCAAATGCAAAAGTTGCAAAGCAAATTTTCACAACATTTCAAAACTCTTATAAAATTGAAGCACAACTTATAGGTACTCTTGATTTTCCTCCGTTATCGAGAAGCGTTAGAGATATAGAAAATTCAACAACACTATTCTACGGTTTCAGTGAAAACGAGTCTCTTGCCGCAGTTATAGAAATTGTTATAAACGGTGAAAACTTAGATATTAATAGTTTAACTGTTGACCCCTGTTACTTTAGAAGAGGTATCGCAGATAAACTGTTAATCTATGTTTTGCATGAATTTGATTTCTCAAAAGCAATTGTTGAAACTGCTGTTGTAAATACTCCAGCAATCAATTTATACAAGAAACATGGCTTCGTTGAATTTAAGCGTTGGACGCCATCACATGGCATTGAAAAGCTGGCAATGTCAGTTGAAAATACTCTCTAACAAGAAAATTAAGCGGGACTGCTAACAGTTGGCTCGGTTTTGCTTCGCTTCACATTTTAGCCAACTGTTAATCAGCCCCTTATTTGGGCGTTGGTATGACTCCCCACGTCAAGCAGGTTGAGCTTATTTCTGTTCAGTTAAGAACCTTCTTTTGCTGTTAAAGC
>NZ_JALAAR010000044.1:0-1518 GCF_036984005.1 Rheinheimera muenzenbergensis | reverse complement strand
CTTTAACAGCAAAAGAAGGTTCTTAACTGAACAGAAATAAGCTCAACCTGCTTGACGTGGGGAGTCATACCAACGCCGCCCACAGCGGCGAGCGTAGCGAGTCCGGCAGCCAAAGGCTGCGAAATGCTGGGCCTTGTTAGGTTTTATAAGACTAATATCAAAATTCAATCTCGAACAACCCAAATAGCTACAAGTCGTAAATTTAATCACCACAATGTTTAATGATAATTATATATATTGCAGAGCTAAAATCTCTATGGACAATATCACTACCAGACTTAACTTCATTTCTTAATATATTGAGAGCGTCCTGCGGAGCTATTTGCACAACACATTTGTGTATCTCATTATCTGCCAATCTAAGAGAATCCAAGAAACCGTACAAATAAGCTTCGCAGAGTGTTGGAGTTTCTCCAATTTTGGTAGTTTGTTCTTGGTCACAATCATCAACAAAGGTTTTCAGGTCAATTGGTGACGTAGCTTGGCAAGTAGCGACAAATAATAAAAGAGTAAAAAATATTCTCATAGCGCGCCTCGCTTGTATCTTCTAACTAAGCGAGACATGTGTTGTGGGCTTAACTTTGAAGGTGCACTTTGATGATGCTTTTTAGGTATTGCCAACTGATTTAGCCTCTTCTGCACACCTAATCAATAGTTCTCGCTCATCAGTACCTGTGAACGATACGCTGCGCCCGAATAAGTCCTTGCATTCGCAAAAGTAGACACCAGCAGACTGCTCGCGCAAGCAAAAAAACCAGCCATCGAGCAAACCTGATATTGGATGAGTTCTTTTTAAATCAGACTTAGTTGCCATAACAATTCTAGCTCAATGCTTAATTAGACCTAACGCCCAAATTTAGCGCGGAAAGCCGCGCAGCGGGTTGACGTCGCAGCCAGCGCTTTTTGCTGGCGATAATATTTGATTGTTATGTTTTCTTACTTATTTACAGAGAGCGACAATTAAACTAAATATGGACACTAGCAGCGCTGAAGCTGCCAAGCTTCCTGGATGCTTATTTAAGCCTTCCATGACTTTTTGCAACCTGGTCCTAGATGCTTTTTGATAACCATCTTTTGTTAAATAGAATTTTAAACCGCTTTCAATATCAAACCTGACCAACCCTTCTGCTTCAAGTTCTTTTGCATACTCACTAACAAATGAGCGAGCTGAGTTGCCGTCAGTTTCATAGAGCCATGCAGGTAAACCGCTAATCGGATAACTGCAAGAAAAAGGACAATCATCAATATTTCTTATGCCATACCCTTTACGCTCTATGTATTTTTGGTATAACCAATTTAGAAATTTTTGAGTGTCGAAATTTTTATTCTTCATTGGATTCCTGCGTAAACATAACGCTTGCCGTAAACGGCACAAAATAGCAGGCTAAAATTGGCGACGAAGGAGCACAAGCCTGCTGTTTTGTGTCCATGGTTTAACGGCCCCGCCGTGTCAGAGTAGTTGTCCTGTTTTCTTTTCACAATAGTTATAGTCAGACGGCGGGTGGTTAGCAGGTTCAA